>NZ_JBEXMJ010000009.1 GCF_040610475.1 Actinopolymorpha sp. NPDC004070
CCCACCCCGGCCAACCCATCCTCACCACCCACCCCACCCCCCACCCCCACGACACCATCCCCCCCAACACCACCGTCTGGTACCACCACGACGCGGACACCGAGGCGATCTGAGGGAGCCCGCCATGACCCACAACCAACAAGCGGTCGAACTCTCCCAGGCCGAGTGCCTGCACCTGCTGAACGAGACGTTCGTGGGGAGAGTCGTCCACACCGACAACGCCCTGCCGGAGGTCGAGCCGGTGGCGTACGTGATGGTGGGTACGGCCGCCCTGGTCAGGACGGCTCCCGGTTCGTCGCTGGCGAAGACGCTCGACCAGACGATCGTGGCGTTCCAGGTCGACAGCGTGAGCCCGGACCTGTGCGCCGGATGGACCGTGACCGGCGTGGGTTCGGCGGACCTGGTGGCAGACCCGCGCCCGTACCTCACCGGACGCGCGCTGCCCCCGGCGTGGGAGCACGGTGACGAGACGTCGGCGTTCGTCCGGATCCGACTGCAGCTGGTCCACGGACGCCGTCTCACCACGCGGCCGGGGACCCTGCCGGCAGGCGCCGACGGTGTGGATTCGGCCCCGGCCGGCTGGCTGTGGACCGAGCTGGATTGACCCCCTGACCGCGTGACCGGCGGCGGCCGCAAGGTGGCCGAGACATGACACCTCCCGGCGCGCCGCCTCCGCCGTACGTCGCAATCCCTTGCACAGCAGACGAAACCGGACCAATAATCCGGGGCACCTGCGGCGAGGGAGACCACGATGCCCCACGACTTCGGTGGACCGGTCGGCAAGCCCACCCGACGGACTGTGCTGTACGCCTCGGCTCTGACGGCGGTGACGGCACTGACCGGCGCGTGCAGTTCGAGCACGAAGTCCGGCGAGGGAGGCAAGCCGCGCGCCGAAGGGACCAGCGCCTCGACGAAGGGCTCCGAACGCAAGCCGGTCCCGGTGCCGCGCAAGCTGCGGGAGTCGCCGGCGCTGACCTCGCAGGTGAAGAGCGGTGCACTTCCGCCGCTGAAGGAACGCCTGCCGGAGAAGCCGTACGTCATACCGCACCGGTGGTGCACCGAGGGCAAGTACGGCGGCACGATGTACGCGGTCACCGACGCCTCCGACAGTGGCATCATCAACGAGCACGTGTACGGCCGCTCGCCGTTGCGCTGGCTCAACGACGGCCTGGACATCGGGCCCGGTCTGGTCGAGTCGTGGGAGTCCGACGGCAACGCCTCGACCTGGACGCTGCACCTGCGCAAGGGGCTGAAGTGGTCCGACGGCCAGCCGCTCACCGCGGGCGACGCGTTGTACTGGTGGCAGGACATGGTCGTGAACGAGGTGCACCCCGCGCTTCCGCCGGATTCGGGCCGCTCGGGCTCGGGTACGGCGATGAAGCTCTCCGCCCCGGACGACCTGACCCTCGTCCTCACCTTCGACAGCCCGACTCCGCTCACTCCAGCCCTGCTGGCCAACGGAGTCGACACCGGTGACTGGTTCCTGCCCAAGCACTACCTGAAGCAGTGGCATCCCCGCTACAACAAGTCGGTGACGGCGAAGAACTGGTTCGAGAAGCACGACCAGCACCTCAACTGGGTACTGGATCCGAAGTGCCCGACGCTGACCGGATGGCGGACCAAGACCTACTCCGAGGGACGCCGCGTCGTGCTGGAGCGCAATCCGTACTACTGGTGCGTCGACCGGTCCGGTGCACAGCTGCCGTACGTGGACGAGGTCGTGTTCAACGTCGTCCAGGAGCCGGAGGTGCGCAAGCTGCAGATCCAGGAGGGCAAGCTGGACTACGTGCACGGCGCGTTCGTGCCGATCGGGCTGGGCGACATCTCCGGGATGAAGCAGACGCAGAACCGGCACAACATGAACGTCTACCTGTGGGACAGCGGTTCTGGCACCGGCTCGGTGTTCTTCTTCAACTACGACTATCCCGAGCCGAAGATGCGCGAGCTGATCCGCAACCCGAAGTTTCGCCAGGCGCTGTCGTTCGCCTTCGACCGTTCCGAGGCACAGAAGGCCGTCTACTTCAACACGGGGGAGAAGACCACCGGCACCTACAGCCCCAAGGCCCAGGAGTACCAAGGGGGCCAGGGCGAGAAGGTCTACCACCAGTGGCGCGACGCCTACGTCCGGCACGATCCCGAGCGGGCGAAGAGGATGCTGGACGAGCTCGGCGCCAAGATGGGCTCGGACGGAAAGCGGAAGATGCCCGGCGGCGACGACGACCTGGTGGTCCGCATCGACGTGCCCGCCAACGTCAGCGACGAACACCGCAAGAAGAACGACCTCCTCAAGCGTGACTGGGAGGCGGTCGGCATCACGGTGAAGATCAACCCGATGGCACCGGAAAGCTTCGGCGACGCGTGGAACAACGGCCGGTTGATGGCACAGAGTTCGTGGGAGGTCGGCGACGGGCCCGACCACATCACCGGTCCCTGGTGGTTCGTGCCGATCGAGCCGGCCCGGTGGGCGCCGCTGCACGGGCAGATGTGGACGCTGCGGGGCACCGCGAAGGAGAAGCAGCAGTTGAACGTCGATCCGTGGAAGCGTACGCCGCCCCGTGTCGACGCCGAGCCCGGCAGCCCGATCGCTCGTCTGTGGGAGGGGTATGCCAAGGCGAAAGGCGAAGTTGACGGTGTGGCCCGGACGAAGATCGTGTGGGACATGATCAAGGTCCACATCGAGTACGGCCCGTTCTTCATGGGCACGGTCGCCAACTATCCGCAGGTGACGATGAGCAAACGCGACCTGCACAACGTCCCCACCCGCGAACAGCTCGCGCAGGGAGGGATGGTCAACACCTGGGCGCACCCCACGCCCGCGGTGTACGACCCGGAGGTCTACTACTGGGAGGACCCGGCCAAGCATTCCTGACGGCTCGCCTGTCAGGTGGGACTTGACAGGCGCCACCCGGCGCGGCGTGGCCGATGCGGCTCAGGACTCGCGTACGACCTCGGCCGGCGTCTTGTCGGGGCGCAGGCCACGCCAGGCGGGGTGGCGTAGCCGGCCGTCGCGGGTCCACTCCGCGAAGCGGACCTCGCCCACGAGCTTGGGCGTGACCCACTGCGCGTCCCGGCTGTCCTTCGCCGGCATCGTCCCGGCGAACGGCGACGTCCGGCGTTCGATCCGGCGGGTGCGGTCGGCGAGGTCGGCCAGCATCTCGTCGGTGAAGCCGGTGCCGACCTGACCGACGTACTCCAGTCCGTCCGGGCCCGGGACCCCCAGCAGCAGCGATCCGATGGTGCCCGCCCGGCGGCCCTTTCCGGGCTGCCAGCCGCCGACCACGACCTCCTGGGTACGCGCGTGCTTCACCTTGATCCAGTCCCGCGACCGCCGGCCGGGTTCGTAGCGGGACGTCAGCCGCTTGACGAGTACGCCTTCCAGGGCCTGCTTCTTCGACTCCGCCAGCAGTTCCTGTCCGCCGCCGCGGGTGTAGGGCGGCGTGTCCCAGTGCGGGCCGCGGAGCTCCAGCGACTCCAGGAGTTCGCGTCGCTGTTCGTACGTCAGGTCGACCGTGCTGCGGCCGTCGAGGTGCAGCAGGTCGAAGATGAGGTACGTCACCGGTGACTGCTCGCGCAACCGGCGCACCTGGGCGGCGTCCCGGACGTGCATCCGCTGTTGCAGTGCAGCGAAGGAGATCCGGCCCGTCTTCGCGTCGAACGCGACGATCTCCCCGTCCAGCACGGCCGGCAACGATCCCAGGGACTCCTGCAGGTCCGCGAGCTCGGGGTAGGTGCCGGTGACGTCAAGGTCGTTGCGGGTCTTCAGGCGGACCTTCGAGCCGTCGGCGTAGGCGACCGCCCGCAGGCCGTCCCACTTCATCTCGTAGCCGAACTTCTCGTCGTCGCGGCTGGGTGGCAGCTCGCCCAGGGTCGCCAGCATCGGGCGTACGGGTTCGGGCAGCGGCTCCGAACCCGACATGCGGGCCGCGGTGGTCTTCCTGCCGGACGTGGGCGTACTGCTCGCCGACGACTGCTTCTTCGTCGCGGACTTCTTCCCTGCAGTCTTCGTGGCCGAGGTCTTCTTCGCTGCCGTCTTCTTGGCGGGTGCCTTGCTCGCCGTGGCCTTCTTCGCGGTCGACTTCGTGGCCGCGGCCTTCTTCGAGGCCTTCTTCGCGGGGGCCTTCGAGTCTGAGTCGATGTCTGAGTCGGTGTCCTCGTCGGGGGAGTAGTCCATCCGGTGGATGAGCCAGTTCTCGCCGGTCTTGATGAGCACGAAACGGCCCTGCGACCGGTCGCCGTGGGTGCCGTGCAGGACGACCTTCACCTCGCGGTCGGTCCACTTCTCGCACTCGTACGTGCCCCGGTCCCAGATCTCCACCGTCCCCCCGCCGTACTCGCCCTTTGCGATCTCGCCGGCGAAGTCGGCGTACTCCAGCGGGTGGTCCTCGGTGTGCACCGCGAGGTGGTTCTTCTTCGGGTCGTCCGGAAGGCCCTTGGGCAGCGCCCAGGAGACGAGGACACCGTCGCGTTCGAGCCGGAAGTCCCAGTGCAGCCGGCGGGCGTGGTGCTCCTGGATCACGAAGGTGTCGTCGTTGCCTTCGGGCAGCGGGCCTTCGGCGGGCACCGGCTCGGCGGTGCGATCCGCGCTGCGCTTGCGGCGGTAGGCGTCCAACTTGTCGGGCACGTGTCCTGTTCTACCCCGGTCCGGCGGGCGACGCGACCAGTCGTTGCACCAGCCCCGTACATCGAAAGCATATTTACACTGGTTGTAATTTCAGCATCGCGGGTGTTTGCTGGAAGGAGGACGGAGGACCGAACCGAGATCCGGAACGTGAGGAGCGCGTGATGGCGAAGACCATGCCGACATCCGTGGCGCCCATGCCACTGGTGGACGGCCTCCCTGTCGAACGATCCGACCCGTTCGACCCACCCGCGGTACTCGAGGCCTTACGCGAGGAACGCCCGATCAGCCGGTTGCGCTACCCCGGCGGGTCGCAGGGCTGGCTGGTGACGAGCTATCCGCTGGCGCGAGCGGTGCTGGCCGACCCGAGATTCAGCCGGCGCCGTGAGCTGCAACATGCTCCTCGCCGGATCGCCTTCGAGGAAGAGCACCCCGGGCCAGCCGAGCCGGGCTTCTTCATCGGTATGGACCCACCCGAGCACACTCGTTACCGGCGCCAGCTGACGTCCCACTTCACCGTCCGGCGGATGCGGGACCTGGAGGACCGGATCGCGCGCATCACGGCCGAGCACCTGGAGGCGATGGAACGCCACGGCCCACCCGCCGATCTGGTCGCTGCGTTCGCGCTGCCGATCCCCTCGCTGGTGATCTGCGAACTGCTCGGTGTTCCGTACACCGACAGGGAGAAGTTCCAGCACGACACCAGGGTGCTGCTCCATCTGGACTCCAGTTTCGAGGAGGCGATGGGCGCGCTCGTCTCGCTGCGGCAGTACCTCCACGGGTTGGTCGTACGCAAGCGGGAAGCGCCCGCCGACGACCTGATCAGCACGCTGATCGCCGGTGGTGGGCTCGACGACGAGGAGGTCGCCGGCATCGCCGTGCTGCTGCTGATCGCCGGGCACGAGACGACCGCCAACATGCTGGGGCTGGGTACGTTCGCCCTGCTGCAGCACCCCGACCAGCTCGCGGCGCTGCGCGCGGATCCCTCGCTGGAGGAGAACGCCGTGGAGGAGTTGCTGCGCTACCTCACCATCGTGCACATCGGGCCCACGCGGGCCGCGCTGGAGGACGTCGAGCTCGACGGCGAACTGGTGCGGGCCGGCGAGGTCGTCACCTTGTCCCTGCCCGCCGCCAACCGTGACCCGGAGCGCTTCGGCAACCCCGACGGACTCGACCTGCGCCGTTCGGCGACCGGGCACCTGGCGTTCGGGCACGGCATCCACCAGTGCCTCGGTCAGCAGCTGGCACGGATCGAGATGCGGACCGGGTTCGCCCAGTTGCTCGCGCGGTTCCCGAATCTCCGGCTGGCGGTGGAGCCGGAAAACGTACAGCTGCGAACCGACATGGCCATCTACGGCGTGCACAGTCTGCCGGTGGCGTGGTAGCGCGGTCTGGTCGGTGGGGCTGCGCGCTTCGCCCGCGCTACGTTTGTGCGGCACGGAGTTCACCGGTACGGGAGGTGACGGATGAGGATCAACGTTGACCGGGACATCTGTTGTGGCGCAGGGATGTGCGTGCTGACCGCGCCGGACATCTTCGAGCAGAGCGACGAGGACGGACTGGTGGTACTGCTCCGCCAACCGGATGCTGCCGAGGCCGACATCGCCGGGGAGGCGACGCAGTTGTGCCCGTCGGGAGCGATCACCGTCGCCGACGAGGGTGATCCGGCGAACTGACGGCCAGGTCTGACGGCCAGGTCTGACGGCCAGGACTGACGGCCAGGACTGACGGCCAGGACTGACGGCCAGGCACTGGGAGGGGCGGCGTATCGTCGCCCCCTGCGGTCGTGCCCGATCCGACGGGTGTAACGAGCTGAGCCCGTGGGCCGGCGAAGCGCCAGGATGTGTGTGCCTCACCAACCGGCTCTGCCGGAGCCGCCAGGTTTTTGTCCACAGGTAGCGGATCGGCGTGTTTTCGGGATCGCGTTGTGGACAACGGGTTAGCTGTCGGTGGCAGCCTGTAGAGTTCGAACATATATTCGACAGTGCAGAATCCTTCGGGCTGGGACGGCGGCATCGACGCCGAGCAGCGTCTGGAGGCTGCGCTGGTTCAGGTCCGTTCTGTCGTCGGTGACGCGCTGGCGGCGCCGATGCTGTCACTTCGGCCCGAGAAGCTGGGCCGGTTGTTCGACCTGCACCAGGTCGGCGAGGCGATGATGGCCGCCTTGAAGCTGGCGATGGTGGCCAGGGCCGAGGTCTGCGACGTCGGCAAGGCCACGGGTGCGGCTACGACCGCGACGTGGCTGCGCAACAGCCAGCGGATGGGCAAGAAGGATTCCTACGCCACCGTCGCCTTGTCCCGCGACCTCGACCGCACCATCACTCTCACCGCCCGGGCACTGGCGCGTGGAGAACTGTCGTTCAGGCACGCGCAAGTGATCGCGGGGGCGATCAAGGACCTCCCGAAGAGGATCAGCCTGGAACAGCGCGTAGAGGCCGAGGAGTACCTGATCGCGGAGTCCAAGCGGCGTAACCCCGACGACGTGCGCCTGCTCGGACGGCACCTGCTGCGGGTGGTGGCCCCGGAGGAGTGGGAACGCCGCCTCGGTAAAGAACTCGAGGACGACGAACGCACTGCCGAACGCTCTCGGTCCCTGCGGTATGCGCCGAACGGGATTCCCGGTTCGGAGACCGTGGTGATCAAGCTGCCGGTGCTGGAGATGGAAGTCCTCCGCAAGCTGGTCGAGGCGCTGGTTGCCCGTGACACCCGCCCCGAACCCGACGACCGTCCCCTGGACCAAAAGCGTGGGGACGCGTTCGCGGAGTTGGTCGCCAGGTGGGCGCAGCACCAGGCCTCACCCAGCCGTGGCCGGGGTCGGGACTGCGTCACCGTGCTGATCGATCTGCACAACCTGATGAACGGTGTCGGGTTCGGCACCATCGACGACCTCAACCCCGTCCGGCCCATGCCGTGTGGCTGCCAGACCCCCGACGCCAAACGCCAAGCCCAACGAAAGGCCAAGCGCAAGGCCAAGGGCCAGTCCCAGGAAGAGGACACCAAACGCACCAAGAGTTCTGAGCCGGGACAGCCCGGGTCGGGAGAGTCCGGGCCGGGCGAGAGCCCCCGCGGCACCGCAGGTGCCACGCCTGCCAGTTCCAAGCCCAGCAAGCAGACCGACGACACCAATGGCACCGGGGAAGCAGAGCCGAGCGACAACGCCGGTGTGGGCACCAATGACACCGCGGGAGCCGCGTCGCAACCCGGGGTTGACGAAGAGGTCGTTGACCCGGATCCGACGGACGGCCCTGGCGAGACAGCCCCGCCGGCCGACCCCGGCAACCCGTACGCGGCGGCGGCTGATCGGGGCGAGACGACAGACCTGCACGAGACCAGCGGGGCAACCGCCGCCGACGACCGTGGTCGTCCCGGTGGCCAGCGGGCGACGAGTAGCCGGGATGGTCAAGCGGGCAAGGACAAACTGTCACCCAGCCCATTCGGGGCACACGTTCCACTCGACGCATCCAGCTCACCCGGTCCGGGCGGTGTCGCGGACCGAACACCTGGACCGCGAGAACCCGGCCAGCACCCACAACCGAAGACCACCGCCGGAACCGACCCGGAAGCCGAAAGGGAAGCTGGAACGGGACCCGGGGCTGATAGGGAAACCGATACCGGACCCGAGGACTGGGGTCCCGGGACGCAGGACGACGCCGAGCCCGAATTCGAGCAGGGTGCGGCGGGGCCGGAGGCTGCCATGGATCCGCACGACGGCTGCAGCAAATGCGGCGGTGGCGGATCAGCTCGGATCTCCGGTCTCCGCGGGCAGCCGCTGTCCGTTGCCACGGTTCGGCGGATGGCGTGCGACGCGAACATCATCCCGGTGGTGCTCGGCGGCCACGGCGAGGTCCTCGACGTCGGAATGGCCGACCGGTTCTTCTCCGAGGCCCAGCGACGGGCACTCGCCGTCCGGGACGGATCCCACTGCCACTTCCCCGGCTGCCAGGTCCCCGAACGCCGCTGCGTCGCGCACCACATGGCTGCCTGGGACGACTTCGGCCCGACCGACCTGAAAAACGGAGTTCTGCTGTGCACGTCGCATCACACCTTCGTCCACCATCGGGGATGGGTGGTCAGGATGGGCACGCACGGCCATCCGGAGTACGTCCCGCCGGAGTGGGTGGACGTACGACAACAGGTCATCCGCCCATGACCGCCGCCGAGGTCTTCCGATGCTGTGCCGAGGTCTTCCGAGGCCGCGCCGAAGTCCTCCGACTCTGCGCCGACGAGTTGTCGCGGTCAGGAGTAGGCGCGCCGCATCAGTCCGCGCAGAACCTCACGGATGCCGGCGGCGAAGCTCAGGTTGTCGTGCCGGGTGGACCAGATGAGCTGCCAGGTCACGGTCAACGCGTGCCCGTGGAGGAGGTGGCCGAGGTCATCGGCGGTCAGCGCGTGCCCGTACCCGTCCAGGAAGGCCTCGCGCAGGTCGGACCGGCCCTGCCACGGTCCGAAGAAGAGCTTGCCGAGGTCGGCCACCCAGGCATCCGGGCGAGCCCACTCGAAGTCGATGACGTACAGATTCGTGTCGTCCAGGAGCCAGTTGCGCGGGCTGTAGTCACGATGGCACGGCACCGTCCTCGGGCTGGGAAGCCGTTCCAAGCAACGGATCTCCGACCGGACGAACGCCGTCTCCGCAGGATCCAGCAGCCCCTCCGAACGGGTGAGCCAATCCTCCAACTCTGCTTCCTTCGAGGCCGCGTAGTCCGGATCCGGCGAGATCTCCTCGGCGTCGTGCAGGCGGCGCAGCAGTGCACCGCCCGCGCGGTACACCTCGGGAGTGTGGTCGGGCACAACCTCTCCCGGCACGGCCGACAGCACCAGCATGCGTCGTTCGTCGTCGGATGAACACAGGTCGGGGGCGTGAGGGCGCAGCGAGGGCACCCATCGGCGGTACGCACGGAGCTCGCGGTCGTACTGCTCCCGGCGTTGGTGACGCTTCACGAACCAGCGGCGTCCGGTCGCGTCGCGGACCTCGAAGACCGCGGCGCCGCGGTGCGGCCAACTGTGCTCGCGCACGACGGTGCACGGACCGAGGACGGTTTGGACGTAGGAGAGAGCGACGGCCGCGGGTGTGGCAGTCATGGAAGACCTCGCAGTTGGCTGAGGATGACAGGGGAGTGGACAAGGCGGAAGCGGAGTGAAGGGAAGTACGTGCGAAGGACGGCGCGAGCGGGGTCGGGGCCGGAGGGAGAGGTGCCCGAAGGGAGGTGCGGAGAGGTGCACGAAGAGCTTCGCGAAGCGCGAAGTGCGAGGCGCGAAGCACCGACAGAGCCGGCCGCAGAACATGCACGCCAGAGGGGCGATCGAGTGAGGAGGTGCCCCAGAAAGACGGCCAGAAGTGCGGCGCGCTGGACAGATGAGGTGCGCGTGGAGGCGCGGAGTTCCAGGAGAGGGGGCGCCTACCGGGCGCACTGCCGATAGTAGGAGGTCCCTCCGCTCCCCGGCAACACCACCGGCAACACGATAGCGACAGGTATGGCAGGGACTTCGATCATTCTCGGGACAACGGGATCATGCCGGGACGATCATGGTGGAACGTCCTCCTCGGTCACGGAACTCCCGCCTGGTTGAGACGCCGTTCGATCTTCTCCCCTGGCTAGCTCAACGGAAGAGCGGGCGATCCGGCAAGATCGTCCTGACGCGGTTCGACTCCGCGGCCAGGGTCTCTCGGCAACCGCGGGGTCCACCGGGCCGGACGCGCCGGGCCGGACGCGCCGGGCCGTAAGCGTGGTGACACAGGGTGTTCGTCGGGGGGACTGCGCGTGCCTTTCCGGCTCGCCGCGCCGGTCGTGCGCGCTAATCGGCAGCGGGCGGGGGAACATGAACCCTGACGTCGCCGCGACGCCGGGACGACTCGTGCCCGAACCCTGAGGAGCCTGAGCCTGACGATGACCGTGCACGAATCCGACAACCCGACCAGCTTCGCCGATCTCGGCCTGCGCCCTGAGCTTCTCCACGAGCTGTCCAGCCTGGGGTACGAGGAGCCGACGCCGATCCAGCTCGCGGCGATCCCGCCGATGCTGGCCGGGCGGGACCTCCTCGGGCAGGCGGCCACGGGCACCGGCAAGACGGCGGCGTTCGCCCTGCCGGTGCTGCAGCGGATGCCCGAAGGCGACCGGGGCACAGCACCCACCGCGCTCGTCCTCGTCCCGACGCGAGAGCTCGCCGTGCAGGTGTCGGAGGCGTTCCACAGGTACGGCCGGGGCATCGGCATCCGGGTGCTGCCCATCTACGGCGGCCAGCCGATCGGCCGGCAGCTGCGTTCCCTGTCCCAGGGCGTCGACGTCGTGGTCGCCACTCCGGGCCGCGCTCTCGACCACATCGGCCGCGGGACGCTCCACCTGGACAGCCTCAGCAGTGTGGTCCTGGACGAGGCCGACGAGATGCTCGACATGGGCTTCGCCGAGGACATCGAGGCGATCCTGCAGGAGACGCCGGCCGAACGTCAGACGGTGCTGTTCTCGGCGACGATGCCGCCCCGCATCGGAGGCATGGTCCGGCGACACCTGCGTGACCCGGAGCGGATCGAGATCGCGCGGCGTGCGCCCGAGCCCGGTGAGGCGCCGCTGGTACGCCAGGTCGCCTACGTCATTCCGCGGGCGCACAAGCCGGCCGCACTGGGCCGCGTCCTCGACGTGGAGTCACCGACCGCTTCGCTGGTCTTCTGCCGTACGCGCGAGGACGTCGACCAGCTCGCCGAGACGCTGAACGGCCGGGGCTACCGCGCCGAGGCTCTGCACGGCGGCATGAGCCAGGAGCAGCGTGACCGGGTGATGGGCCGGCTGCGCAGTCGTACCGCCGACCTGCTGGTGGCCACCGACGTGGCGGCCCGCGGTCTGGACATCGACCACCTCAGCCACGTCGTCAACTACGACGTGCCGTCCGCACCGGAGTCCTACGTCCACCGGATCGGCCGGGTCGGAAGAGCCGGCCGGGAGGGCGTTGCGATCACCCTGGCCGCCCCGCGCGAGCACCGGATGCTGAAGACGATCGAACGCGTGACCGGCCGCAAGATCGCGGTCGAGAAGATGCCGACGGTCGCCGACCTGCAGGCCCGCCGGCTGGAGCTCACCCGGGCCGCGCTGCAGGAAAGCCTCCTCGAGGACGACCTGGACCACTTCCGGGTCGTGGTGGAGACCCTCACCGACGAGTTCGACGTGATGGAGGTGGCGCTGGCCGCGGTCAAGCTGGCGCACGAGGCCACCGGAGGACGGGTCGACGAGGACGAGCCGGAGATCCCGAACGTCGCACCGGACTCCGAGGGCGACCGGCGCAGGGGAGACGGCGGGCGTCCGCAGGGCGGTCGTGCGCGGGGCCGTGGCGGTGCTGGCATGACCCGGCTGTTCGTCGGCCTCGGCCGGCGGGCGGGGGTGCGACCGCAGGATCTGGTGGGCGCGATCGCCAACGAGTCCAGCCTGCGTGGGCGGGAGATCGGCGCGATCGAGATCACGGACAAGTTCTCGCTGGTGGAGGTGCCCGAGAACGCCGTCAACGAGGTCATCGCCGCGTTGCGGTCCACCACCGTGAAGGGCCGAAAGGTCAACGTACGCAGGGAACGCCAGCGCTAGCGTCCTTCCGCGAGACTCCCGGCTCGGCCCGTACCCGGTTCGAGCGGGCCGGTGTAGCCGGTTCCGGCCGCCCGGAAAAGGCCGGAACCGGCTCGCACCTGCGGCGCCGCACCGTGGTGCGGTCCGTACGTCAGGAATCGGACAGTCCCGCCTTCCCCGCACCCTGCTAGCGTCGAAAGAACCGCTCCGGCCCGCTGGTGACCGCCCGCGTCGGCGTGGGGCGCCAGGTCGCGCCGAGCCGCGACAACCGATCCGACGACACTTCAGGGTGGGGATGCGGGATGCCGGCGACGACGACGGTCGGAGTCATCGGTTGCGGACAGGTCAGCCACATGTATCTCCCGATCCTGGGCCGGATGCCGGGGGTCGAGGTCGTGGCGGTGGCCGACGTCGACCAGGAGCGGGCCGCGCAGGTCGCCATGAAGTACGACGTACCGCAGGCATCGGACCCGCAGGCCGTCCTCGACGACGCCGGCATCGAGGTGGTCGTCAATCTCACCCCGATCTCGGTGCACGTCGAGGTGAGCAAGGCGGCGTTGACAGCCGGCAAGCACCTGTGGTCGGAGAAGCCGCTTGCTCCCACGCTGGAGCAGGCACGGGAGCTGCTCGCGGTGGCCGAGCAGCGGGGGCTGGCCGTGGGCTGCGCTCCGGACACGCTGCTGGGCTCGGGATTCCAGGCGGCACGGGCAGCGCTGGCCGGCGGAGCGGTCGGCACGCCGCTGTCGGCGAGTGGGCTGATGTTCCGCGGTGCGATGAGCCAGGCGAGCTTCTACACCGAGGGCGCGACCCCCATCCTGGACATGGCGCCGTACTACTTCTCCGCACTGGTCAACCTGTTCGGCCCGGCCGTGCGGGTGAGCGGCGCGGCGCACACCCTGGAGGCGGGGGAGACGCCGACCCGGCCGGCGGCGGGCGCGGCGATCGCCACGGCCGGGGTGGTGGAGTTCGCCAACGGACTCCTGGCGAACACCGCGCTGGTGTGGGGCACCGACCATCCGCGGGAGGTGCCGGTGCTCACTGTCTACGGCAGCGACGGCGAACTCGCCGCGCCGAACCCGAACAACTTCGGCGACCCGGCGTACGTCCGCCGGTACGGCGAGGACTGGCAGGAGGTCCCGGACAGCCGGCAGCCGGCCGACCTCCCGCACAACCTGCGCGGGCTCGGCGTGGGTGAGCTCGCGGCCGCGGTCCGGGACGGCCGCAGGCCCCGCGCCGGCGGCGACATCGCCTGCCACGTGGTCGAACTGATCACCGGACTGGTCCACTCGGCACGGACGGGTGAGCGGGTGGAGCTTGGCACGACGTGCACGCCAGCGCCGCCGCTGTCGGTGGAGGAGCGGGCGGCCCTGCTGGGCTAGCACGGTCGCGGCTGGTGCGACCGCGCCGGAACACCAAGAAAACAAGGGGTTTCGGGGATGGACCGGAGCCGGCCGGGAGGTCGGAGAAGTCGTCCGAGGATTGTCCGAGGCAGATCGAGGAGGCGGGATGAAGGTCGACCTGGGCTGTGGCCAGATCACGTGGCGAGGTGTTCCGGAGGAGAAGGTGCTCGCCGACATCGCCGAGGCCGGCTACGCCGGTGCGCCGCTGAGCGCGCACGGCGGCCGCACGGCCGAGCAGATCGCGCGGATCTGGGGTGGGTACGGCCTGGCGCCCGCGCCCGGCTACTTCGGTGGCGACTTCTGGCAGGAGGACCGGCACGAGGAGTACGTCGCACAGGCGCGCGAGCAGGCCCGGATCTCCAGCGAGCTCGGGGTGAGCGAGATCTACGTCTCCGCGGGCGGGTTCAACGCGACCACCCGGTCCGGCCGCACCCGCCGGGACGTCGCCGCGCACGCCACCCCGGACGACGCCCTGCCGGACAAGGAGTTCGCCCAGCTGGTGCGGACCGTGGACGCGATCGCGCGCGCGACGCTGGAGTTCGGCGTGCGGTCCTGCTACCACAACCACGTCGGCACGTTCGTGGAGACCGAGGACGAGATCGAGCGGCTGCTGGCGGCGGTGGACCCGGAGGTTCTGTTCCTCGGACCAGACACCGGTCACCTCGCCTGGGCGGGCGTCGACGTGGTGGAGTTCACCCGGCGGCACGCCGAGCGGATCAAGACCGCGCACCTGAAGGACATCGACATCGCCGTACGCGACCGGGGCCGCGCGGAGGGCTGGGACTATTCCACGTTCGAGAAGAACGCGATCTGGACCGAGGTGGGACACGGCGACGTCGACTTCGCCACGGTGTTCGCCCTGCTGGACCGGGCGGGCTTCGCCGGCTGGCTGATCGTGGAGACCGACGTCACCCAGCGGGAGACACCGTTGGAGAGCGCCGCCATCAGCAGGGACAACCTCCGCGCCCTCGGCGTGTGATCCTCGAGGCTGTCAGGAAAGCGTCAAGGCAAACCTGACGCCCGGGCCGTCGTCAAGGTGAACCTGACGACGGCCCGGGCGTCTTCGCCCTGCCGACCGGACTGTTGCAGGCCGGGATACTGCCGCGGTTCGGGCACGTACCGCAGCAGGCGGTTCGCGTGCCGGATCAGGTAGATGTTGCCGTAGCCGTCCTCGGCCAGGTTGAACGCCTCGATGGAGGAGCTGAGGACCTTGACCGCACCGTTGCGCGGGTCCAGCCGGAAGAAGTACTTCTGCCGGATGTGGGTGAGTGCGCTTCACTGGCCTGATCCGGACTCCATGCCTGATTCGGACGCCCGGCCTGGTCCGGACTCGACCTGTCTCAGGTCAGCCTCGGCGGCCGGGGTGCCGCTCCCTGGCGTCGTAGTCATGCCGGGCCTGCTCCACCCTGCCCAGGTTGACCGACCAGTGGGCGAGTGCTGCGAACAGCGGCGCCAGACTGCGGCCGAGGTCGCTGATCTCGTACTCCACCCGAGGCGGGACCTCGGGGTGGTACGTGCGTACGACGAGTCCGTCGCGTTCCAGTTGCCGTAGCCGCTCGGTCAGCACCTTGGGCGTGATGGTGGCGATCCGCCGCTGGAGTTCGACGAACCGATGCCGCCCGTACTCGTTGAGCGTCCAGAGGATCGGAGTGGTCCAGCGGCTGAAGACGATGTCGACCACGGGGGCGATCGGGCAGGCCTGCTCCGGGGCGACGTCGACCGGAGCCGCCGGAGCCTTGTTGCTCGTCACGTCGGGCCTCTCTCTCCAGTACTTTCCTCTAGGTACCTACTATCCCGGCGATGCTAGCTTCCGTTGAACCCACCCAGGAACTCGACCGAACGGGAGCGAACATGATCGTGGTGACCGGAGCCACGGGCAACGTAGGACGGCCACTGGTGCAGGCACTCGCGGCCGCCGGTGAACAGGTGACAGCGGTCTCCCGCCGGATCTCGGCGGCCGACGTCCCGCCGGGGGTGCGGCACCGCCAGGCCGACCTGCTCGAGCCGGAAGAACTCGCGCCGGTGTTCGACGGCGCCGAAGCGCTGTTCCTGGTGACCTCCGGCGACTTCCTCGCGGCCGGCGGCAGCGCCAGGGACGTGCTCGACGTCGCTCAGGCAGGGGGAGTCCGCCGGGTCGTTCTGCTGTCCTCGCAGGGCGTTGCCACCGGAAGGCATCCCTCGGTACTGGAGGATTCCGTCACGCAGTCCAATCTGGAATGGACCCTGGTGCGGCCCGGAGGGTTCGACTCCAACACGCTGCAGTGGGCACAGATGGTCCGCACGCATCGAATGGTTGCCGCACCGTTCGGCGACGTCGCCCTGCCGACCATCGACCCGGCCGACATCGCCGAAGTCGCCGCCGTGGCACTGCGAGCCGCTGGCCACATCGGCAAGGCCTACGAACTGACCGGACCGGAGCCGGTCTCACCTCGGCAGCAGACAGCTGCGATCGCCGACGCGCTGGGCGAGCCGGTTCAGTTTGTCGACCAGACCCACGCGGAGGCCCGGGAGCAGCTGTTGCGGTTCATGCCCGAGCCGGTCGTGGAGGCCACGCTCGACATCCTGGGCAACCCCACGAGCGGTGAGCAGCGGGTGAGCCCCGACGTGGAGCGGATTCTCGGTCGCCGGCCAGGCACCTTCGCCGAGTGGGCAGCGCGGAACGTCGCCGCCTTCAAGTAGTTCGCCTCAGTGGGAGCCGTCGACGTCGTGGTGACCGTCGACGTCGTGGTGACCGTTGGCGTCGTGGTGACCGTTGGCGTCGTCGTGGAGGACGTCGTGGTCGTCGTCGCCGCCGAAGATGGCGCTCCTGACCTGGCGGCTGGTGCGGTCCAGGTCCTCGAGGACGTCACCGAGCCGTTGTCGTACGACAGGTTCGGAGCTCAGGCCGCCCGCACTGCGCAGGCGCAGGCTGACGCCGAACAACTGCTGGACGATCACGTCCCGCATCTCGTGCGCGATGCGGTCGCGTTCCTCCAGCACAGCCAGGTGTTCGTGGTCTCCCTGCGTACGCACCCGTTGCAGTGCGAGAGCGGCCAGGTCGGCGAAGATCTGCACCTCCACGACCTCCTCGCGGGCGAGGGGAGCGTCCGGCGAGCCGCGTCGCCAGGCGACGAACAACGTGCCCAGCACCTCGCCGTCGGTGGTGAGCGGGAGCATCATGCCGAGTCCCACGCCGGCCAGCGCCTCCTGCCACATCGGAGGCGGATCGTGTCCGAGTTCGTTCGGATAGTCGTCGCTGACGACGGGTTCACCGGAGTCGAGCACCCGGGCCAGCAGCCCGGCCCGGGGGATGCGCAGGTCGGGCGGCGCGGGCACCACACCACCCCCCTCGAAGACCACGACGAACACCGCGTCGGGATCGATCGGATCCGCCAGCAGCACACCGGCGACGTCCGCGCCGGACACCTCCCGCAGGTGGTCGACCAGCAGACGCATCGCCTCGTCGCGGTCCACCTCGCCGAGCAGCAGCCGGGCCATCTCGGCGGCGGCCTCCAGCCAGCGTTCACGCCGGTTACGGGCCTCCTGGGAGCGCACGCGCAGCAGGACGAGGGCGGTGTGGTTGGCGAACGTTCGGACGAGTTCACCCTCGCGTGCGGCGACCGGTGCGGCGGGGGAGTCCCGCCGCCAGCCCACGAACACCACCCCCAATTGCTGACCTGACGCCAGGAGGGGCAGGGCCATCGTCAGCCCGAGCACTGACAGGTCCTCCTGCGGGTCCGGGCCCGGATCGAAACGAGGATCGTCCATGAGCCGCTCGGTGATGATCGGCTCACCTTTGTCGAGGACGGCGGCCGCAAGCCCCCGCCGGGGAATGCTGGTGCCCGGGACAGGCAGGTCGCCCAGGCCGGCGGCCGCCTGGTAGACGAGCCGGTCCGGGTTGGCCGAATCGACCAGAATCACCGCGGCGTACTCCGCGCCGGAGATCTCCCGAAAGCGCTGGGTTGCCAGCCGGGTCGTGGCGGCGAGGTCCACGTCGTCCAGCAGCATGTCGGTCAGCTCCGTGCAGCCGTCCAGCCACCGCTGCCGACGCTGCTGCTGGCCCAGCAGGCGGAAGTTCTCGATCGCCAGCGCCGCGGCCCGGGCGAGCGCGACAACCGTCTGCTCGTCCGTATCGGTGAAGTCCTGCCCGTCCACCTTGTCGGCGACGTAGAGGTGGCCGTAGGGCGCGTCACGCAGGTGTACGGGGACCGCCAGCAGCGTCCCGGCCAGTTCGTGGCTCGGCACGTGACGCGCGGCGGGATGGTCGCGCAGCGAGTTCAACCGGACCGGCTGCTGCGATTCCAGCAGTAATTCGAGCAGTCCGTGCAGGCGGGGCAGTTCGGCGACCTCGCTGCTCTCCTCGTCGGTGAGCCCGTAGCTCACGAACTCGCGGACGTTCCAGTCCGACTCGGTGACGAGCAGGGCACCACACCGAGCACTCACCAGCGCACACGCCGTGGAGACGATGCGCTGAAGTGTCTCGGTGAGGTCCTGTCCGGTGTCCTCGGGTTCGGTGGACGAGGGGGACGCCGGGCCGAAGCGGTCGGCGCTCGATGCCATGGCTTCGATCGTAGGCGGCTGTCAACCGGGACCGACCGGCCGAAACCGGGGTGATCACCTCAGCTTCACCGGTCGGCCGGCAGAGTTGTTTTCCGGTCAGGCGGTCAGGCTGCCAGGGGTCCAAGCGGTGAGTGCGGCCGCGGACCGTGCGTACGCGCTGTCAACCGGAGTTGCGTTCGTCGAGCACCTCGCCGAACAGTCCCGACAACAGGGCGGCGAAGTCCGCCGGCGCGCCCTCCTCGACCATGCCGGCACGTAGGCACCTCATGTCCGGACGCGGCGGAGATCTCCGCCGCGACCTCGGCGAAGCGCAGCGACTGCGGCCCGGTGAGCTCGTACACCTGTCCCTCCCACCCACCGTCTCCGCCGCTCCCGGGAAGCCGAGATCGGGGACGTACGCGACATAGGCCGCGGACGTGCCTTCCACCGCGGGTACGCCGCGCACGACGAGCCCGTCGTCGGGCGGGCGCTGCGGCTGCTGAAGAACGCGCCGGCCCGGCCGTGGACCGTGGCCCGGCCCGCCGCGGAGTGCGGCGTGTCGCGGGCAGCGCTGGCGCGCAGGTTCACCGAACTGGTGGGCGAGCCGCCGATGGCGTTCCTCGCGGGCCGGCGGCTCGCGCTTGCCGCGGGCCTGCTGGCCGAGCCGGGCGCCACGGTCGCGTCGGTGGCGGCGAAGGTGGGATACGCGAGTCCGTTCGCGCTCAGTACGGCGTTCAAGCGGGTACGCGGGAGGAGTCCCCGCGAGCACCAGCGACGAGCGGCGGCCGAGAGGACCATGGCGGGGCCAGACCCTGGGCAAGCACGCCTTGACGGGGCCGGAGCGTCACCGCGGCAAGTGCGCCTTGACGGCATCCGCGAGCGCCTCCGGCCGGTCGTACGGGAACGCGTGCATGCCGCCTTCGACGCGTACGTACGAACCCCCTGGCCGGTCAGCAAGCCGGCGAGCCCACTGCTCGGTGCAGAGCCGGTCGTCCTCGCCGCGGACCACCGTCATCGGCACGTGAACGCGCGCCAGTGTCTTCTCGGGATCGTCGGCCAGCATCGAGCGGACGATCGCCAGCATCCGGCGGGCGCCGGCACGGCGCTGCTCGGACAGCTGCATCAGCCCCAGGTGCGCCGGCGTCGCCCCGCTCTCCAGGGCGAAACGTGCCAGCAGCCTGGGCCAGGTGCGGTAGGCCGGGTCGATGCTGGGGCCGGCCAGGACCAGGGCCGTGACCCGGTCCGGCAGCGCGGCGGCGACCCGACCGGCCACCTGGCAGCCGTAGGAGTGCCCGACGAGCACGACCGGGCCGACTTCGGGGTTCTGCTCGAGCCAGTCGACCGTCGCCGCGACGTCCCCGGGGAGCCCGACCGGCCGCGGCGGGTCCGGTGCGTCGCCGGTGCCCGGCAGGTGGACGATGTGCGCACGTGCCCGGCGTGCTACGAGGTCCCGCGTCGTCCGCAGGTAGCGGTAGACCGCCATCCCGGACAGGAAGACGACGTCGGTGCCGGCGCCGACCGAGGTGACCGCGACGGCTCCACCCGGCGGCGCGTCGGGCTCGGAGATCATCTCCGGGGCATTCCCCCAGGAGACCGCCGGAAACGATCGGTCACTCCGGTGGCCGCGCGGATACCGAGACGACTGGCGACAGCGGTCGCGGCGCCCGCGGCCAGGACGGTCGCGGCCAGTGCGGCGGCCCGTGCGGTCCGGCCCGGCGTGCGAGGCCGGTCGCCGGGCTCCAGGTCGGCTCCGTCCGGTCCGGGGGAGTGCTGCCGGCCGGCCAGCCCGCGGGCCAGAAGCTCGGCCAGGTGGAGACCCTCGCGTCCGCTGCTGTCGAGCTCGTGCAGCTGGGTACGGCAGCTGAACCCGTCCGCCAGGATCACCGTGCCCGGTTCGGCATCGCGCACCGACGGCAACAGCACGCTTTCCGCGCACGCCTGGCTGACCTCGAGGTGCCCGGCCTCGAACCCGAAGTTCCCGGCCAGGCCGCAACACCCGGAGTCCAGGCGCTCGGCCCGGGCACCGGCCCGGTCGAGGAGTTCGGCGTCGGCGTCCCAGCCCAGGACGGCGTGCTGGTGACAGTGCACCTGGGCGAGGGCGTGCACACCGTCCAGGGACGGCGGCGTCCAGCCCGGCGTGTGCTCGGTGAGCAGTTCGGCCAGTGTCAACGTCTGCTTGCGCAGCCGTTCGACGTCCTCGTCGGTACCCATCAGGTCGGCCGCGTCGGAGCGGAAAACCGTTGTGCAGCTGGGTTCCAGGCCGACCACGAACCCACCGGAGCGCAGGTGGTGCGACAACGCGTCGATCGTACGGCGCAACACCTTCTTCGCCGTGGCGAGCTGGCCGGTGGAGATCCAGGTGAGGCCGCAGCACAACGTCTGCTCCGGCATCGTCACCTCCCAGCCGGCGTCCTCCAGCAACTCGACCGCGGCGCGCCCGACGTGCGGGTGGAAGGTGTTGGTGAACGTGTCCGGCCACAACATCACCGTGCCCCGGCTCCCGACAGGCCGCGAACCAGAACGCGCGCCAGCACGCGAGCCAGCACGTGAGCCAGGCCGATTACCCGAAGCGCTCGCCGCGTCGCCGCCGCGGCGTTGCCACCACTGCCGCAGCGTCTCGCCCGCGAACAACGGGATCTCCCGCCGCTCCAGACCTGCCGCCGCGGTCGCCAACCGGGGCAGCAAAGGTGCGTGGGTGAAGGCGTTCACCACCCGGCCCAGCCGGGCCCGGGTGACCCCGGCCGCGACGAGCGGCAGCCAGCCCAGCGCGTAGTGCGCACGGGGCCGCAGCCGGCCCTCGTAGTGGTGCGCGAGGAACTCCGCCTTGTACGTCGCCATGTCGACGTTGGCCGGGCAGTCGGTCTTGCAGCCCTTGCAGGCAAGGCAGAGGTCGAGCGCGTCGCGTACGGCGGTCGAACGCCACCCGTCCGCGACGGGGGAGTCGTGGTGCCCGGCCAGCATCTCGAACAGCAGCCGGGAACGACCGCGGGTGGAGTGTTCCTCCTCCATCGTCGCCTGGTACGACGGGCACATCACCGCCCCGTCCGGGTGGGTGTGCTGACGGCACTTGCCCACGCCGACACAGCGGTTGACCGCCTGTACGAACGAGCCGTCGGTCTCGGGGTAGTGGAAGTAGGTCTCCCCGTCGTGGTGCGGAGTCCACGTCGCGCCCAGGCGGAGGTTCTCGTCCAGCCGGTGCGGCGCGACGACCTTGCCCGGGTTCATCCGGTCGTCAGGGTCGAAGATCGCCTTCAGCTCGCCGAACGCCCGCATGATGACCGGCCCGAACATCCGGGGCAGCAGTTCGCCGCGGGTCTGGCCGTCGCCGTGTTCGCCGGAGAAGGAGCCGCCGTAGGACGCCACCAGGTCGGCGGCGCTCTCCAGGAAGCGGCGGTACGTCGCCACGCCTTCGGCGCTGGTCAGCCCGAACGATATCCGGGTGTGCACGCAGCCCTGCCCGAAGTGGCCGTACAGGCTGGGCGCGGTCTCGTCGGCGTACCCGAACTCCTCGAACAGCCGCTCCAGGTCGCGCAGGTAGTCCCCGAGCCGGTCCGGTGACACGGCCGAGTCCTCCCAGCCCTCCCAGGTCTCCCGGTGACCCGGCACGTGGGCGGTGGCGCCGAGACCGGCCTCGCGTACCCGCCAGAGTTCGTCCTCGCGTTCGGGCTTGTCCATGAAGGCGACGTCGACGTCGTCGCCGGACTTACCGAGCGCCCGCAGCATCCGCCGTGCCGCCCGGTCGCACTCCTCGGTCGTCGTCGCGCCGAACTGCACCATCAGGAAGCCGGACCCCTCGGGCAACTCCTCCCGGGCGAGCGGGTTGAGGTGCTTGATCTTCTCGTCGGTGAGGAGGCGTTCGTCCAGGCCCTCCAGCGCGATCGGCTCGTGGGGGAGTACGTCGGGCACGGCGTCACCGGCCGCGGCGATCCCGTCGAAGCCGAGCACCACGAGGGTGCGGGCGGGCAGTACGGGTACGAGCTCGAGTTCGGCCCGCAGCACGGTCACCAGCGTGGACTCGCTGCCGACGAGCAGCCCCGCGACGTCGAAGTCGTGCTCGGGCAGCAGGGAGTCGAGGTTGTAGCCGGACACGCGGCGCGGGATGTCGGGGTAGCGGGCGCGGATCTCGTCGGCGTACCGCTCGCGCAGCCTGCGCAGGGAGCGGTAGACGGCGGCCCGCCGGTCGCCGCGCCGCTCGATCGCGGCGTACTCCTCGTCGTCGGTCTCGCCACACCAGAAGCGGGTGCCGTCGTAGAGCAGCACCTCGAGCCCGGCGATGTTGTCGACCACCTTGCCCGAGCGCTGGGCCGTCGCCCCGCAGGAGTTGTTGCCGATCATGCCGCCGATGGTGCAGTTGGGGTGGGTGGCCGGCTCCGGGCCGTACCGCAGGCCATGGCGTTCGAGTTGGTTGTTGAGGACGTCGAGGACGATGCCGGGCTCGACCACGCAGGTCCGTCGCTCGGTGTCGACGTGCAGTAACCGGTTGCAGTACTTCGCCCAGTCGATCATCACCGCCTCGTTGGTGCACTGCCCGGCCAGGCTCGTACCGCCACCGCGGGACAGCAGCGGGGCGTCGTGCTCGCGGCACACGGTCACCGCCTGGACGCCGGCCTCGATCGACCGGGGCACGACCACCCCGATCGGCACCTGCCGGAAGTTGGAGGCGTCGGTGGAGTAGGCGGCGCGGGTCCCCTCGTCGAACCGCACCTCTCCGTCGACCCTCGACTCCAGATCCCGCCGCAGCGCGGACACGTCGACGTGTGGGCGGCGCGGGGCGTGGAGTACGGGCGAGGGCAGGTCGACGTCGGTCACGGACGGTGCTCCTTTCCGGCGGCATCACCTGTGCGTTCCTGCATACTCGCAATACTTGCGATATTGCAAGTAATGTCGATGGATGGTACGCCTTGAGGGTGCCCACGAGGACGGCTCCGGCCGATCGGAGTGGCTCGGCGGAGAAAAAGTTTGATTGGGAGGTTTTGGATGCATGTGGTGTGGGGAGGGGTCCCAGTCCAGCCCCGAACCCCGGCATGGACGAGGAGGTCACCCATGGCCACCAGCATCACGGCCGCATCAGCGGCCACGGCCCGCAAGCGATCCGCCCGCACGTCCGACGTATCCCCGAGCGAGAGCATCCGCCAGGCGCGGATGGCCCTCGCGGCGAACCCCCCGTCCGATTCCCAGTCCGACCAGCCCGACGCCGACGGCTCCGCCGCAACAACCGCGGCCAGGAAGGACGCCGACCGCAGGAACGCCCGTTCCGGTAGCCGTTCGCAGCTGGTTCTCGACCACATCGGCCTGGCCAGGAACCTCGCGTCCCGTTACGCCGGCCGCGGCGAGCCGCTGGAGGAGCTCCACCAGGTGGCCATGGTCGGGCTCGTTCTCGCCGCCGACCGATTCGACCCCGAGCGAGGCACCAGCTTCAGCACGTTCGCGGTGCCGACGATCCTCGGTGAGCTCCGCCGCCACTTCCGTGACCACTGTTGGTCAGTACGGATTCCGCGGCGGCTGCACGACCTGCACCGTGCCGTACGCCAGGCCAACGAGGACATGGCCAACACGCTGCGGCGGCCACCGACAGTGAGCGAGCTGGCGAAGGAGCTCGACGTCCGCGAGGAGGACATCCTCCAGGCGCAGGAGAGCGCCGGCGCCTACTCCGCGCTGTCGCTGGAGAGCCCGGTGGACAGCGGCGAGCCCGACGCCGACACCCTGGGCGACCTGATCGGCCACGACGACACCAACGTGGAGTACATCGAGAACCGCGAGGCCGTCCGCCGGGTGATTCCGCACGTCCCGGAGAGGGAACGCCGGATTCTGTACCTCACCTACTTCCGCGAGCGGACACAGGCCCAGATCGCCGCCGAGTTCGGCATCTCGCAGATGCAGGTCTCCCGGCTGCTGGCCACCACGTTGTCCAACATCCGGTCCGCCGTGATCGAGGACAAGGGCGTCCCCACCAACTGGCCGACACCGCGCCAGCAGGCGAGCTGACGCTCGGAGCACCCACCGCGACGAACCGAACCGCACCAGACAGGAGGGGAACATGGCCGAGACAGTCGCCAACCGCATCCTTGCCCGGCTTCGGGAATGGGGTGTCGAGCAAGTCTTCGCATACCCTGGCGACGGCATCAACGGCCTGGTGGCAGCGTTCGGCGAGTCGGACAATCAGCCACGGTTCGTGCAGTCGCGGCACGAGGAGATGTCGGCCTTCGCGGCCGTGGGATACGCGAAGTTCAGCGGCCAGGTCGGCGTGTGCATGGCGACCAGCGGGCCGGGCGCGATCCACCTGCTGAACGGCCTCTACGACGCGAAGCTCGACCACGTGCCGGTCGTGGCGATTGTCGGGCAGACCGCCCGCAGCGCCATGGGCGGCAGCTACCAGCAGGAGGTCGACCTGCAGAGCTTGTTCAAGGATGTGGCCAGCGAGTACCTCGTCGAGGTCAACGTCCCCGAACAGCTCCCCAACGCGCTTGACCGCGCGATCCGCACCGCGCAGGTACGCCGGGCGCCGACGGCGCTGATCATCCCGGCCGACCTGCAGGAGGAGGAGTACTCCCCGCCCGAGCACACCTTCAAGCAGGTGCCCTCCAGCCCGCCCGCCGACCTGCGGTCGCTGGTGGTGCCGCCGGAGGAGGAGATCGCCCGCGCGGCGGAGGTGCTCAACGCGGGCACGAAAGTCGCCATCCTGGTCGGCCAGGGTGCCCGCAACGCCGCCGAGGAGGTGCGCCAGGTCGCCGAGCTCACCGGAGCCGGCGTCGCGAAGGCCCTGCTCGGCAAGGACGTCCTCCCCGACGATCTTCCGTACGTCACCGGCTCCATCGGCCTGCTCGGCACCCGCCCGAGCTATGAGCTGATGCGTGACTGCGACACCCTGCTGATCGTCGGGTCGAGCTTCCCCTACACGCAGTTCCTGCCGGACTTCGGCCAGGCCCGCGCGGTGCAGATCGACCTCGATCCGGGGCTGATCGGGATGCGCTACCCCACCGAGGTCAACCTGCTCGGCGACGCCCGCTGCACGCTCGCGGCCCTGCTGCCCCGGCTGACCCGCAAGGACGACCGCTCGTGGCGGGAAACCATCGAGAAGAACGTCACCCGCTGGTGGGAGACGGTCGAGCACCAGGCGATGCTGGACGCCAAGCCGGTCAACCCGATGCGGATCGTGTGGGAGCTGTCCCAGCGCATCCCCGAGAACGCCATCGTGACGTCCGACTCCGGTTCCGCCGCCAACTGGTACGCCCGCGACCTGCGGATCCGCGGTGACATCCGGGGCTCGCTGTCCGGCACGCTGGCCACGATGGGTCCGGGTGTGCCGTACGCCATCGGCGCGAAGTTCGCCCACCCCGGCCGCCCGGTGGTGGCCCTGGTCGGTGACGGTGCGATGCAGATGAACGGCATGGCCGAGCTGCTCACGATCTCGCGTTACTACCGGCTGTGGTCGGATCCTCGGTGCGTCATCTGCGTCTTCCACAACAACGACCTCAACCAGGTCACCTGGGAGCTGCGGGCGATGGGCGGCTCGCCGAAGTTCGAGGAGTCGCAGGTGCTGCCGGAGGTGTCGTACGCCGACTTCGCCGCAGGCATCGGGCTGGAGGCCGTCACGGTGGACCACCCCGACCAGCTCGGGCCCGCGTGGGAGCGCACGCTCAGCGCCGACCGGCCCGCCGTGCTCGACGTCCGCTGCGACCCGGAGGTGCCGCCGATCCCGCCGCACGCCACCTGGGAGCAGATGAAGGCGACCGCCGAGTCGGTGCTCAAGGGCGATCCGGCCGCCTGGCACCTGATGATCCAGGGCGCCAAGACCAAGGCGCAGGAGCTGCGCCCGGGGCGCTGAGGCGCTCGGGCGCCCACCGGGCCGGGAGATCGACCGATGAGCCGCGTCGCCGCGTTGTGGATCTGGCTGTTCGCCCTGTGGCTGCTGCTGACCTGGACGCTCACCGTCGAGCAGTGGGTGGTCGGTGCGGTGGTGACCGCAGCGGTGGCGGTGGCGTTCGCGCCGCTCGGTGCGGTGCCTCGTCCCTGGCGGCTCGGGCCGCGCCGGTTGTGGCGGCTGGGCAGGCTGGCGGCCACGGCGCTGCGCCGAAGCGCCGTGGCGAACGTCCAGCTCACCGCCTGGATCTGGTCGGCGCGTCCAAGGCCGCCGTCGGGGATGCTGGTGGTGGCGACCAGCGCTCGGAGCGCCGCGGAGTTCACCACTGTCGGCGTGCTCACCTCGCTCATCGTCGACAACCAACTCGTCGACGTCCACCGAGCCGGCCGTCGCCTGCAGTACCACGCGGTGCGGGTGAGGGACGAGGACCCCGCCCGCAACCGGGCCCGGATCAATGCGCCGGTGGAGGACCTGCTGGATCTCGGCGATGGCGGGGCCGGGGAGTCACGGTGACCGACATCTTCTGGATCGCGGCCGTCGCCGAGATCGTCATCGCCGTTCCGCTGCTCGCCCGGCTGGGCCGCGGCCCGACCGTCGCCGACCGGATCGTGGCGGTGAACACGGTCGCCACCCAGGCGACGCTGGCGGTGGTGTTCGCGGCGGCAGCGACCCAGCGACCGATCTACCTCGACGTCGCGTTGTGGCTCGCGGCGTTCAGCTACCTGGGCACGATCGTGTGGGCGCGGTATCTCGAGCGAGGCCTGCTGTGATCCGGACCGTGATCGTGGCCGCGCTGCTCCTGGTCGGGTTGTTCGTCTCCCTGTCCGGCGTCGTCGGCATCCTCCGGATGCCCGACGTGTACACCCGCATCCAGTGCTCGACGAAGAACATCACGATGGGCGCGCTGCCGGCCCTGCTCGCGCTGGTGGTCGGGATGGGCGCGCTCACCACGTACGGCAGCCGGGCGCTGATCGTCGCCGGCCTGCTGCTGCTGGTCAACCCGATCGCCTCGCACGCGCTCGTCCGGGCCGCGTACAAGAACGGTGCGCCGATGTGGCGGGGCGCGGTGGTCGACCAGGTGCGGGGGCCGGCGGCCGAGCGTCCCGGTGACGGTCCGGGCGGTGGTCCGCGCCGTGGTTCGGGCGACGGGGGAGACCGCCCGTGATGTTCTGGGTGCTCGACTTCGCCTGCCTGGCGGTGATTCTCGGCGCCGCGGTCATGGTCGTCCGCCTGCGTACTCTCACCGGAGCCGTGGTGGCGCTGTCGGCCGTGGGCACCGTGCTCACCCTGCTGTTCGTCGTCCTCGGCGCCCCTGACGTCGCACACGCCGAGGTCGCGGTGGGCGCGATCGCCCTGCCCGTGCTCTTCCTCGTCGCCATCGGCAAGATCCGTACGGTGGTCGAACCCGACCAGGTGGGCGAGCCTTCCGTCGACTATCCGCCCGATCCCGGGCGTACCGACCCGACGCGACGCCCACGGGGGACCGGAGCCGGTGAGCCCGAGGGGTCGGGCGGATGAACGCCGGGCAGCGGTCTCGCTCGGAGGCGACGCACCGGCCCGTGGTCGGAGCGGTCCTCTCGCTGGGCTTCCTGGCAGTGCTGGTGGTCGCATTGCTGGGACTGCCCGGTGACCGGGCGCCGTTGCCGGCCGTCGCCCGGCAGGCGCTGGAGATGTCGCTGCCGGTCTGGCACTCGACCGAGCCCGTCAACGTCGTGGTGTACGGCGTTCGCGGGTTCGACACCTTCGGCGAGACGTTCTTGTTGCTGGCAGCCGTCGTGGGAGTGATCCTGCTCGCCCGCACCAGGGAGCCGCGCGCGGGCTTCGTCGGCGAGGAGGAGGCGGCCGGACCTGAGCAGCGGGCGGAGGACCCGGGCGCGGAAGGGCATCAGGAAGCGACCGGCCAAGGCGGAGAGGGGAACGAGGAAGGCACCGCCCGGACCGCGGAACGGGCCGAGCAGACCGGCGACGGCGGCCGCCGGGAGGCGCCGCTCACCCCCGACGACGAGCCGCTCGGGACGCCGGCGCCCGAGCGCGCGCAGGGCATGTCGGTGGTGGTCCGCGGCGGCATCCGCACCGCGGCGCCCCTGCTCGCGGTCATGGGCCTCTACCTCGTCGCCTGGGGGTACTCGCCCGGGGGTGGTTTCCCGGGTGGTGCGGTCCTGCTCGGCGTCGTCCTGCTCGTCTACGCCGCGCTCGGCTACGGCGCGATCAGCCGGGTGATCCGGCCCGGCCTGCTGGAGCCGCTCGAACTCGCCGGCGCGCTGGCCATCTGTGCCCTCGGCCTGGTGGGCCTCGCGGTCGCCGGCGCGTTCTGGGCGAACTGGCTGCCGGTCGCGCCCGCGCAGACGATCCGCTCCGGCGGAATCGTGCAGGCGTTCTCGGTGGCGGAGCTGGTGGAGGTGTCGACCGGCCTCACCCTCGCGGTGTTCGGGCTGCTCGGCATGCGCCACGACTGGACGCCCGACCCCGACGACGGCGACGGCGACGGTAACGGGAACGGCGACAACCATCGCGGTGGCTCCGGGGGCGGTCGGTGATCCACGTCAACTACGTCGCCGCTGCGGCGTTGTTCTGCGTCGGCCTGTACGCCGTCCTCACCCGGCGCAACCTGCTGCGGATGGTGATGGGCCTGTCCCTGATGGAGTCCTCGACCTACCTGTTGCTGGTGTCGATGGCCTACCGGCGAGGCTCCACCGCGCCGGTCCTGCTCGACCCGCCGCCGGGAAAGACGGCGAGCCAACTGGCGGCCGGCAACGTCGCCGACCCGGTCCTGCAGAACTTCTGCATCACCGCCGTGGTCATCGGGGTCGCGGTCACGGCGGTGTTCCTGGCGGTCGTGGTCCGGATCGCCCAGCACCACCGCACCCTGGACGCCGACGAGGTGCGGGCGATGGGCGGATGAGCCTGATGAGCACGACGAGCCTGACGAGCACGTCCACGCTGGACTCGCTGCTGCCGTTGCCCGCGGTCGTCCTCATCATCGGTGCGACGGTGTGCCCGCTGCTGGGGAGGGTCTCCTCCCGGGCGCCGGTGATCGTGGCGGTGCTGGCCTGCGGCACGGCGAGCGGGATCCTGGCGCTGTTCGCTCCCGCGGTCTACTCCGGCCGGCTGCTGGTGACCTACCTCGGTGGCTGGACGCCGAAGGACGGCGCGGCCCTCGGCATCGCGTTCGCCGCCGATCCGTTCGGGCTGAGCTACGCGCTCGCGGTGACGGTGGTGAGCCTGGTGCTCACGGTGTTCACGTTGTCGATGCTGGGCGGGCTGGGCCGCCGCGAACTCGGGGGTTACGCCTGTCTGTTCCTGCTGCTGGCCGCCGCCCTGGTGGGGATCGCGCTGACCGCCGACGCGTTCAACATGTTCGTGTGGCTGGAGGTCGCGGCACTGGCGAGCTACGCGCTGACCGGCTTCTTCCTGGAACGCCCGACCGCGCTGGAGGCGGCGTTCAAGATCTTGGTCCTGACCACGATCGGGACGTTCTGCGTCTTCGTCGGCACCGGCATCCTGTACGCGCGGTACGGCGCGCTCAACCTCGGTCAGCTGCACCACGCGCTCGAACCCCGCGCGGGGGTGGTCGGGCTGCTCGCGCTGGGCCTGGTCATCACCGGCTACGGCACCAAGGCCGGGCTGATCCCGTTCCACGGCTGGCTGGCCGACGCGCACACCGCCGCGCCGGGTCCGGTGTCGGCGATGTTCTCCGGCCTGATGGTGAGCCTGGGCGTGGTCGGGATCGCCAGGTTCGCCTTTCTGGTCTACGGCCGGCCAACGCCCGTGCTAGGCGTGCTGATGGTGGTGGGCGTCGTCTCCGCGGTGGTGGGCGCGCTGCTGAGCCTGGGGCAGGACGACCTGAAACGGCTGCTGGCGTACGACACGGTGTCCCAGATCGGCGTGGTGACGGCGGGTCTGGCGATCGGGACCCGGCTCGGCGTGGCCGGTGGGGCGTACCAACTGCTCAACCACACGCTGTTCAAGACGCTGCTGTTCCTGTGCGCGGGCACGGTCCTGCACACCACCGGCAAGGAACGCCTGTCCGAACTCGGCGGGCTGGCCCGGAAGATGCCCCTGGTGGCGGCGGCGTTCCTGGTGGGCGTGCTCGCGATCTCCGGACTCCCGCCGCTGAACGGCTACGTGTCGGTGGGGCTGATCCACGAGGGACTGGAGGAGACCCACCAGTACGTCCCGCTGGCGGCTCTCCTCCTCAGTCAGGCGGTCACCGTGGCGGCACTGGGCCGGGCGACGTGGCGGGTGTTCTTCGGACCGGCCCGGGGTCCGGCCCCGGCCGGTGAGTCCGCGCGGCCGGGGATGGTCGCCGGGTTCCTCGCCCTGGCGACGCTGTGCGTGGCCTTCGGCGCGGTGCCGGAGCTGCTGCTGGACCGGGTGCTCGGCCCGGCCGCGGACTGGTTGCTGGACGCGGGCGACTACGGCCGGTCCGTGCTGGCCGGTGGAGGGCACGTGACGCTCGGCCCGGCGCTCACCTTCGACTATCTCGCGCCGAAGTCGCTGCTGGTCGCCCTCGCCACTGCGGCCGTCGGCGTGCTGCTGGCCCGGCGGTACGCCGGCGACCGCGTGCCCGGCGGCTTGGTGACACCGCTGCGCAGGCTGCACACCGGGTCGGTGAACGACTACGCGAGCTTCCTGGTGGCCGGGCTGCTGCTGGTGTGCGGAGGGCTGCTGGCCGGGCGGCTTGGGTAGGCGACTGGGGTAGGCGACTGGGGTACGCGACTGGGGTAGGCGGACGGCGATGGGCGCCTCAGGAAGGAGGTGAACGGGCAGATGCCCGAACTCCCTGACGTGGAAGGTTTCCGGCGGGTGGTGAGCGACCACGCGGTCGGAGCCCGCGTCGAGGGCGTACAGGTCGCCGACGAGGGAGTTCTGCGCGGCGTGAGCGGCCGGGTGTTTCGGCGCCGGATCGTCGGCGCGACGCTCACCGAACCCCACCGGCACGGCAAGTGGCTGGTCGTGCCGCTCGCCGGTTCCGGCGGCGCCGAACGCCCCACCGGACACCCCACCGAACACCGGCCGGACGACCCGAGCGTGGTCTTCCACTTCGGCATGACGGGCGGGTTGTCGTGGGTGCCGGCAGAGCGGGTGGGGGAGGAGCCCCCGCACCGCCACGACCGGGTGGTCCTGCGTACCGAAGGTGGCGAGCTGCGGTTCCGCGACATGCGGAAATTACAGGGGATCCGGTTGGCCGAGAGCGACCACGCCGTCGACGTGCTGCTGGGCGGCCTCGGCCCGGACGCCGCGACGGTGACGGCGGCGGGTTTCCGTCAGCAGGTAAGGCCGTTACGGCGTCAACTCAAGCCTGCGCTGATGGACCAGACCGTGATCGCCGGCCTCGGCAACCTGCTGGTGGACGAGACCATGTGGCGTGCCGGGCTGCGCCCCGACCGGCCGACCGCCGGGCTCGACGACGCCGCGCTGAACCGTCTCCACGCCCGGATGCGCACGGTCGTACGGCACAGCATGCGCCATGGCCGGGTGCCGGCGAATCCGTCCTGGCTGACCGGGCACCGCGACCCGGGACAGGACCAGATCTGCCCCCGGTGCGGCACCCCGCTTCGGCGCGGCCGGGTCGGCGGGCGGACGACCGTGTGGTGCCCGCGCTGCCAGCCCGGCTGATGCGGGCCGCAGTACGCAGGCGAAGAGCCCGCCTCAGGCCGCTTCATCACCTTCTCGGCCTCGGCGTGCGCCTGCGTCTCGTGGTCGGTGAGAACCTCCTCCTTAGTACGACGCCGATTACGCCTACCCCGTCGGGTGTGGCGTACGCGTACGCGGCCGACTGCGTGGTAGGTAAGCCTGGTGCGGCCTTCCAGGTCGCGGAATGGGAGAACACATCATGTCGCTGTGGACGCGAATGCGTGACCGAGTGAAGCGAGACCGGTCGGGACGTCACCTGGGTGAGGCGGACGCGCCGTCGGATGCCGGTCCGGGCAGCTCGCGGGCCACCGGTGGCGGACCGGAGGCCGCGGGTCGCGAACCCACCGGCTCGACCGGCACCGGCACCACCGGCTCCACACAGAGCGAGACCTACGTCGGCCGCGTGGGTGGGGACGACGATGCCGGTGCCGCGCAGGAGTCCGGCGCCGAACGCCGTGCGGACGCCGAGGACCAGCCGCGTCCGAACTGACGTCGTTCGCGGCCGGTTCGTCCCGGAAGGACCGCCCAACCAAGTGCGGTTTTTCTTGTTAGGGACATTGTTCGGCACTTGTGCGCACGAGGCAGGCAGTGATTGACACCGGCGAAGGCGGGCTGTCAACATCACGGCTGGGCCAGGCTCCCAGTCGTTGGCACGACCGTATCGGGGACTGAAAGGGTCGTCGGTCACGACCGGGCGGGTCCAACGACCAATCCGCTCAAGCGCAGCCCCGCCGGGCCGCCGACCGCGTGTGAGGACGACCGTGACTCCTTCCCCTTCGCAGCGAAGTGTCCCCAAAAGACGATCCGCCCGCCGCACCTGCTCCGTCGTACTCGCGTGCACGGCGGTCTTCGTCATGTTCATGACCAGTTGTGGCGGCCCGTCCCAGGAGTCGACATCGTCCACAACCGGGAACAACCCGGGCGGGCGTCCCGGCGCGGTCGACCCCGGCCTCGGTGCCGGAGGCGGCGACGCGTGGAAGAAGAACACCGGCACCCGCGTGCGGGTCAACCAGGTCGGGTACTTCCCCGCCGGACCCAAGGGCGCCACGGTGGTCACCCGGTCCAACGAGCCGCTGCCGTGGCAGTTGCGCGACTCCAGCGGGCGAGTGGTGACCACTGGCCGGTCGACCCCGCGGGGGACCGACCAGGCGTCGGGACAGAACGTCCAGACCGTCGACTTCACCCGCTACGACCGGCCCGGCAGGGGCTACACGCTCCGGATGGACGGCCAGACGAGTCTGCCGTTCGACATCGGTGCGCAGAACTACGCGAAGCTGCGCACCAGCGCCCTGCGCTTCTTCTACTACCAGCGCAGCGGCACCCCGATCCTCGCCTCCCTGGTCGGTAAGAAGTACGCCCGGCCGGCCGGCCACGTCGGCGTGGGCGCCAACGGCAACGACGCCGACGTGCCCTGTCAACCCGGGGTTTGCAACTACCGCCAGGACGTGCGCGGCGGGTGGTACGACGCCGCCGACCACGGCAAGTACGTCGTCAACGGCGGGTTGGCGGTGTCGCAGCTGTTCGGCACCTGGGAGCGCGCGAAGCACTCCCGCAACGGCAACCCCAAGGCGCTCGGCGACGGCACGCTGAGCATCCCCGAAAACCACAACGGCGTGCCGGACGTCCTGGACGAGGCACGGTGGGAGATGGAGTTCCTGCTGCGCATGCAGGTTCCGGCCGGGCGCCCGCTGGCGGGAATGGCGTTCCACAAGATGCACGACAAGGCGTGGACCGGTCTGCCGATGGCACCACAGGACGACCCGCAGCCACGTGAGCTCCACCGGCCCTCGACCGCGGCGACGCTGAACCTCGCCGCCGCCGGCGCCCAGTGCGCCCGGGTCTTCGCGCCGTACGACAAGGCGTTCGCCAACCGCTGCCTGGACGCTGCGAAGACCGCGTGGGCGGCGGCGAAGCGGCACCCCAAGCTGTACGCGCCGGACAGCGACAGCACCGGCGGCGGCGCCTACGGGGACACCAACGTGACCGACGAGTTCTACTGGGCGGCGACCGAACTCGCCCTCACCACCGGCGAGCGTCCCTACCTCGCCGCGTTGCGGGCCTCGCCGTTGCACAGGGCACAGGTGTTCACTCCGGTGGGCTTCGGCTGGCAGTCGGTGGGTCCGGTCGCCCGGCTCGACCTCGCGACGGTGCCGGGGAAGGTCCCGGCCGCAGAACGCCGGGCCGCCCAGGCGTCGGTGATCCGCGCCGCGAACAGCTACCTCGCCACGCAACGCGGCCAGGCGTACGGGCTTCCGCTGCCCGGTGGACCGGAGTACTACGCCTGGGGTTCGAACTCCAACGTGCTCAACATCCTTGCGGTCCTGTCCACGGCGTACGACCTCACTGGTAAGGCCTCCTACCGCACGGGTGCGCTGCAGGGGATGGACTACATCCTCGGACGCAACGCGCTGAACCAGTCCTACGTCACCGGCTACGGCAAGAAGGTCTCCCACAACCTGCACAGCCGCAGCTTCGCGCACGAGCTGGACAAGAAGCTGCCGCCACCGCCGCCCGGCTTCCTGGCCGGCGGGGCGAACGCCGCCCTGCAGGACCCGGTGGCGCAGGAGCGGCTGGCGGGCTGCAAACCGCAACTGTGCTACGTCGACGACATCCAGTCCTTCGCCACCAACGAGTACGCCGTCAACTGGAACTCCGCACTGGTGTGGATGACGTCGTTCGTGGCTGACCAGGGCGCCGGCGCGGGGCGGCCCCGGGTCTGACGGATCCAGCCGAGCAGCGGCCCGGCACGCGCCCCGGGCCGGCACCAATGGTGGGTGCCGGCCCGGGGCGCGCTACGTCGGCTCGCCGCCAGGGCTCAGGGCAGAGCCCTCAGTCCAGCGCGATGTAGAGCCGGTTGCCGGTCGGTGCGTAACCGACCCGCTCGTACACCCTCCAGGACTCGTCACCGGACGCCTCGAGCCAGGCGCCGGTGGCGCCTGCCTCGAACACCCGCCGGGTGACCAGCGCGGTGAGCGCGCCGGCGATGCCCCGTCGCCGGTACGGTTTGGCGACCGCGATGCCGGTCACCTCCGACAGGCCGACGGCCGGTGCACCGGCCAGGGCGCCTCCGACGTAGGTGCCGTCGAGGTCCCGGGCGTACACCAGCACACCACCGTCGCGCTGGGCGCGGTGGATGCGGGCCACGTCGTCGGGGCCTGCCACCCGGTCGGATCCGAACGCCGCGTTCTGCGCGGTGAGGACGCCGGCGCGTTCCTCGTCGGTGGTGGGCTCCCCGAACTCCACCCCGGCCGGATCGGCCGGGACCCGCAGGGTGCCGGGTGAGCAGGTGAGGTACTCGTTGCGGGCCTCCACTGCGAACCCGGCGTCGAGCAGGTGACGCTCGAGGTCGGGTGCGCAACTGGTGACGTACTCCAACCGGGGCACGCGTTCGATGCTCCGGAAGGCGGCCACGAGTCCGGCCACGTCGGCTGGTGTGACGGCGCCGAGCCGCGGTGTGGCGTAGTTGACGAATCGGCTGTCGGTGGTGGGATCCCAGCCGATGACGAACGGGCCGGCGTCGAGCGTCGCCGGACGCCGGGACAGGTTGTGAACGACAGAACTCTGGACGATGGTGTCCATGATCAGGTATGACCTCGGGTCGACTGGGACGCGTCGGGACCGCGCCCTGAGACGGTTGCGGGCAGCACAAGACCGCGTGAGGCCGCACGAAGCGTACGCCGCAACCTCAGGCCCAACAGGCCTGCGGATGGGAGTACGGGCGGCCGCGGCGGGTCGCCGAGATCACAGGCATCGTCCAAGGTCGCGAGAAGTCGAGGAACTGTCCGCGTCGAACGCGAACCGGCGCAAGCGTGCCACCACGACCGTCGACGGTCAACAGGTTTGCGGGTCGGCCAGGCAAGGCGGGCAGGCAGGCCAGGCAGGCCAGGAACGCGGGTGTCAACGCCGACGTGAGCGCTGCCTCGACCTGGGCGGCTCCTTGTCCTCGTCCTCGGCCTCCTCCTTGTCCTCGTCGTCCTCCTCGTCCTCTTCCTCGTCCCGGTCTTCCTCGTCGCGGTCCTCGTCCTCGTCGTCCTCCTCGTCCTCGTCCTCGAAGTCGTCCTCGTCCTCGTCGAGGTCGCGGTCTTCCTCGTCCCGGTCCTCGTCGCGGTCCTCGTCCTCGTCACGGTCCCGGTCGCGTTCTTCCTCCTCCTCGCGCATCACCTCGTCGTGGTCGCGGACGAGTTCGCCGTCGCGGATCTCACCGCGCCAGCCCTCCTCCTCCGGGTCGGCCTCCACCGTTATGTAGTGACGGAACAGCTTGAAGTCCAGGCGTGCGCGGCGCCCCTGCGCCCGCCACAGGTTGGCGGTCTTCTCGAAGAAGCCGTGCGGGTGGTACTCGAGGAGCAGCAGCACCTGGGTGAGGTTGTCCGCCAGTTCGTGGAAGCTGACCGCGCCGTTCACCACGGTCTGTCCCTCCGACCGCCACACGATCCGGTCGTCGGGGATCTGATCCCTGGTCGTCGCGTTCCAGCTTCGGTTGGACCAGGCGATCTTCGCCTTCCAGAAACTCTTCGTCTCGTCCTCCTTGTCGAAGTCCGCGCTCTGCACTCCCTTTGACCACTTGGGAAAGTCCTGGAACTGCGTCCAGTGGTTGTACGCCATCCGCACCGGCACCGGGACGTAGAGGTCCTCCACGATGTTCATGTACTTTCCGCCGGAGGAGGGCTTGCCCTTCCCGCGGCCGAAGATGCCCTTCACCTTCTCCTTCAGCCCCTGCGCACCGGCCTTCGCCGCCGCCTTGCCTGGTGAGGATCCGCTGAGTGTCTCCTTCACCACTCGCCCGACCATGTCGCCTCCGTCGTCGTCTCCGTCGGCGATCCCGGTGAGGTTCTTCGTAACGTCACCCACCTTGTCACCGAGATTTCCCAGCACCCGTTCGGCTTTCGCCGCCGCGAACGCCTGCGCGGCCTCCAAGAGGCGTTGCGTCGCGGGGTTGCGCCCGGCGGCCTTGCGGATACCGCCGCCGATCTCGGAGAGGCTCACCTTGTCCGGGCGCGCTCGCCCGAAGCCTGCCTGGCTCATCTGCTTCCCCCTCTCGACGTGGCGCGACCGCCGGCCCGCTTACCTGCGGCGCGTTCACCCTTGTCGCCGCCTCGGCTGCCGCTTCGCTCGGGACGGTCGCCACCGCCGCGGCTCCCGCCGGGCCGGCGTCCTTCACCTGTACGCCTTTCACCCGTACGCCTTTCACCCGTACGTCCTTCGCCCGTACGTCCCCTGCTCGTACCCTTCTCACCGCCACGCCCACTCGCGGGGCGCTCCTTCCGTTCACCGCGGCGCGGCCGAGCCCGCTCCTCCTCCGGCTCCTCCTGGTCCTCCGGCTCCTCGTTCTCCTCGGACTCGGCGCGGTCCTCGTCCTCGTCCTGGCGCCCTCGGCCCTTCCCGTCACCGGACGGCTTGCCGCTCAGGCCCGCTGTGCGCTCCACGAGGGAGTCGGCCAGCCGGTCCAGCGGCCTGCTGAGGCTGGCCATCGCGGCGGCCCGGCCGGTCGACGCCAGTTCACCGGTCACCTCGTCCCGGATCCGGCCGAACTGCGGTGACTCCGAGAGCCGTTCGAAGGCCTCCTGGCCGAGTGAGCGCAGGTCGAGCCGCTTGCCGATCAGGGCCGAGCCCAGCAGCAGGGCGAACCGGGCCTTCTTGCGCCGGCCGAGCACGTAGCCCCCGACCACGGCCAGGGCTATCTTCGTCGAGTTGTTCATCTCCCCCTCCTCGTGATGCGGGCCCACCTCCTGGTCGGCCGGGCGCCTTATCCGGTGGCGCGTCGCTGTGCCTCCTCCAGCCGGTCGAGGATCTCGTCCTCGGCGGCGTCGAACTCCTCCTCGCTGAGCTCACCGGCGTCGTACGCGTCGGCGAGATCGGCCAGCTCACCGCGGATGCGGGCCACGTCGTAGTACTCCTTCTCGCCCAGGTCGCGGACCTGCTCGGCGATCCATCCCACGCCGCGCACCGGTGCCAGCGGCAACGTGAACAGCCCGGTTACCAGACCCATGAGTGCCTACGCCTCCCTTCCCCGCGTCGGCTCGGTCGTGAGGTCCGGTGTGGTGACGAAGCTGTACGGCGGAAGTGGTCCGGAGCGCTGCAGCCGGATCGCCGGACCCCAGGCGGCGTCGAGGTGGTCGGCGGTCTCGGCGAACTCCTCCGCACGGTCGTCGTCCACGAGAAAGCTCTCGTTGACCGCCGCGCCGCGAACCCTGGAACCGGCCAGGTGGTCGACGGCAAGCGGGCCGAGGGCGGCGAGGAGCAGCTCCTCGAGGGCGCGTTCCCGGTCCTCGATCGCGGCGGCGACCGCCTCGCCGAGTTGGATCTGTTCGTCCACGCTGGTGGCGTGCGCCCGCAGCCGCCGCACCGTCGGATCCTCCTCGGCGACGGTCCGGATCAGCTCGTCCTCGTCGCAGAACACCTTGACGTTGATCTCCGCCCGGCGGGTGAGGTTGTCGAGGGTGGCGAGGTGCGCGCCGTCCTCGGAGGCGAGTTCGTCGCGCAGGCTGTCCTCGTCGGTGGCGACCACCCCGAACCGCATCGGCAGCACGGTTCCCTGACGGCCGAGGTGGTCGAGGACCGTCTGGTGGGCCTGCACGTCCCTGCGTTTGGCGCGCAGTCCGGGAGGGGCGTCACTGACCACGGCGACGACCCGGCCGGCCTGAAGTCTCCGCAGCGTCGCGGGCGGGTCACCCACGCCGCCGAGCCCGGTCAGGTCGCAGGGGTGGTCGCCGGCCAGGATGCCGTACACGTAGACCGCCGACGCGGGCTGCTCGGCCTGCCCGCTCTCCTGGGCCCGCCCGCTGTGCTCGGCCTGCCCGCTCTGCTCCGGCCGCCTCGCCTCTTCCGGCTGCCTCGTCTGCCCTGCTCGCGCTGCCATGGTGCCCCCTTGCTCACTCCGAACGCAACCGCGAACGTGCCTGCCGGGCACGGCTGCTGGTGACGCGTTCCTTCTGCTTCCCGCCTCGTTCTTCCTTGTCCTCTTCGTCTTCCTCGTCGTCGCCACCGCGGTGGAACACCTCGCCGACGCTCTCGGCGGCTCCACCCAGTGCGCCCTTCACCTTGCGGCCGGCGCCCTTCTCCTCCATGTCGCCGATGAACTCCGGCAGGGTGCGGGACTTGCCTGTCTGGGTGAGATCGACCCGGTTGACGGCCTCGGCGAACCGCAGATAGGTGTCGACGCTGGCGATGACGATCCGGATGTCGATGGTGAGCAGTTCGATGCCCACCAGCGAGACCCTGATGTAGGCGTCGATCACCAGGCCCTTGTCCAGAATGAGTTCGAGGACGTCGTACAGACTGCTGGAGCTTCCCCGCTGCGCGAGGTTGCTGCCCGAGCCCTGCCAGGGGCTGACTGTCATCGTTGCCATCTTCCTTCTGTGACGGGGTTTCGGTGGTCGGGGAACAGATCCGACCGGGCCGGGAACGGTGACAGGTCCGGCTTGTGCCGTCGCCTGCCGGCGACGAACTCGGTGAGCTCGCCGACCTGGCGTTCCAGCGCCATCAGAGACCGGCCGAGGCGCTCCACCTGCGTCGAGGTCAGTTCTCCGGCATCCATCCGCCGCAGCGCCTGACGTTCGAGCAGTTGGCGTACGAGGTCGACCACGAAGACCACCAGCCCGGCGACACCCGCCTCGCGGTCTCCTTCTTCGGTACTCGTGTCCGCGCCGGGCAGGTCCGCGGCCGTTCGGACGGCGGGCGGCCCGGGCGGGGTGGCCGCGCTCGGTCGAGACACTTGGCCGGTGTGCGGTTGATCGGTGTGCGGTTGTTCGGTGTGCGGCTGTTCGGTGTGCGGTCGCCGGGGCTTGGGCGGCTGGGTGTGCGTTTGTTCCGCGCGCGGTGCGGCTACCGCCTTCGGCGGACTCGCCTCGGTGGGCACCTCCGCCGGGTTCTGGCGTTCGCCGGCGTGTTCGGCGGCGCGTTCGAGCGTGTGCACCGAGGCCAGCAGCAGATGTAGATCGAGCCGCACGAGATCCACGTCGGCCAGCGTGATCAGCACGCTGCCGTCGACACAGGCCCCCGAGTCCAGCAACCGGTCCAGCACGTCGACCAGCGAGCCGTCGTCGAGAGCCAGCCGGCGTTCGCCGCCGCTCATCGCGAAGCTCCCGTCGTCGAGGGGGAGGACGTACGCGGCCGGCTCGTGCCGGCGGGCATCCGGACGAAGTGGTACGGCGGCCACGGGCCGGAAACCTCCACCCGCAGGCCGTCGGCGGCGTACTGCCGGGCCACGTCCCCCAGCGCGGTGTCGAACTCCTCCTGCCTGGAGTGGGAGATGAGGTAGACGCCGTCGAACGCGAGGTCGGTGTGGGCGGCGGTGGAGTGTCCAGCGGGGTGCCCTACCCGCGCCGAGGCTCGGACGACCACGTCGCGGACGTAGCCGGCCAGCGCGTCCTCCAGCGCGGCGGCGACGGAGCCGCGGAGCCGGCCGGCCGCCTCCCGGGCCGCGGCTGCCTCCCGGCGCCGCACCATCCAGGTGGTCCCGGTTGCCGGCTCGTCCAGGTAGGCGGGCACCTGGTCGGTGCGGTCGTCGGGGGGCTCGACGTAGGCCTTCACACCCCACTCGCTCGCCCCGTCGAGCCGGTCGAGCTCGGCCGCCAGCCGGTCGGCGTCTGTCAACGCGATCTTGCGGGCATCGTCCCGGCTGGGGTAGAGGGCGCCGAACCGGAACGGCAGCACGGTCCCGCTCCGCGCCAGTTCCTCCACCACCCGCTCGTGGGCGTTTACCGCCGCTCGCAGCCAGCCGTGGGCGCTCAGGTCGGGGTCCTGGTCGCTGGTCCGGAACCCGGCGAGGGGAACCTCCGACGCCGCGACCGCCAGGTGACCGGCGTCGAGGAGTTCGACCGGGGCTCCTTCCACCCCTGCGGGGAGTTCGGCCGGCGCGGGCAGGGAGCGGTCCGCGGTGTGGTCGCCCCTGCGCAGGATCGCGTACACGTACCACGCCGTCTCGTTGGGCGCCTGGTCCTTGCCGGGGGGCTCCCCGGGTGGAAGGCCTTCGGCGGCCGGCCGGCCCTCGACAGAAACACGGTCCTCGAGAGGCGTCCGGTCCTCGGGAGGAGCACGGTCGCCGGCAGGCGACTGAAGTTCGGTGGCGGCCGCGCGGGCACAAGGCGCCTGGCCGGGTTCGAGCCCGGCCGGGGACGCCGGGGGTGGGAACGATTCCACACCGAGCACCGAACGCACCGCCTGGCGGTAACGCTCGACGAGTTGGTCGACAAGTTCGTCGCGCACCAGGGCGCGGGCACGCTCGGACGCCTCGTCGAGCAGCGTGGCCACCTCGTCCGGGGTCGGCCGGCCGCTGAGCAGGCTCCGCGTGGCGTTCATCGGCGGGTACCGCTCTCGGAGGTGGATCCGACGGCGCGTTCGTGCTCGCGGTCACCGGCGGGCGCCTCGACGGCCCGCATCCGGTCCTCCATCTGCTCGATGCGTTCACGGAGGTCGCGGTTCTCCTGCTCCAGGCGGGAGTTGCCGGTCAGGAACGGGTCGGAGGACCACCAGTCGATTCCCATGTCGCGCGCGGTGTCGACCGAGGCGATGAGCAGGCGCACCTTCAGGGTGAGGAGCTCGATGTCGAGAATGTTCACCTGAATGTCGCCGGCGATCACCACGCCCTTGTCCAGAACGCGTTCGAGAATGTCGGCCAGAGAATCACCGGACCTGGACACGGGTGTGGGCCCCGCCGTCCGGTATTGGGGGTACTGCGAGCGCTGGGAGTTCTGCGGCCGGGCGGTCACATTTCACCTGCCTGGTTACGCGGGTACCGCCGCTGCCGCCGATAGGACGTGATGTTTCCGGCGGAGTCGGTGTGTGTTTCGTAACTCGCCAGAATGCTGGTGGTGTCCGGAACGCGAGGGACCTCGATGATCTCCACCTGGAAAACCCAGCCGTCGCCCTCGTTCTCCAACCGGGACACCCCGGCCGCCTCGCAGTTGGTGAGGGCGGACAGTTGTTCCATGGCGGTGCGCGAGACCCGCATCGGATCCGCACCGCGCTGTCTGGTCACGCCCCGGTCTGCTCGGTCGTTACCGTCACGACGACCGTCGCGCCGGTCGTCATGGCCGGCCCGGTCGTCACGGTCGTCACGCCTTGTCCGGTCGTCACGGCTGGTCCGCCGCGTGCGCTCGGTTCGGCTGTCGCCGCGGGTACGCCGGGAAACGCGATCTCCGTCTCGCCTGCGTTCGTCGGTCATTCGTGAGTTTCTCTTCCTCGCGCCTGATTTCCGCGGTCGCGGTGATCGACGTGGAGGTGCGTCGCAGGCGCGCGCTGCCGATTTCGGGGCCGCTTTCGGTGCTGAATTGCTTCCGCCCTCGCCGAGTGCTCGCTGACTCCTACTGCCACGCTACGCAGTGACCTCCGAAGATTCGAGGTCGTGGGGACCCGGTGTTCCGCCTTTCGGCAAAGGGAAATCGCACGGCATGTCGATCGATGTCGGCGCAGAGAATTCGAAAGCCGACCGACCACGCGGTGGCGCACCGAACGGTGATCTGCCGGTGCCGGTCAGCCGGGTGCGGCCAGTGGCGCGGGCGCCGCGGTGGATCGTCTTGACAGGGTTCGGACGGCACCCATAGTTTCGCGAAGATCCGCAACGTATGCGCAGGCAGCGGACGACGACCCACAAGACCACCGAAGTTCCGGTAGAACCGCCCCGACGACACCGGGAAGCGGGGGCCGCCGGAGCGGAGAGGCAGTGCGCGGATGACCGCGGAGACCTTCGACTGGCCCGTCCTCAACCGCTACGACGTCGCTCACTCGCTCCGGGTCGCACTGCCGCTGGGCGGCATCGGCACCGGCACTGTCAGCCTCGGTGGGCGCGGCGACCTGCGCGACTGGGAGGTCGTCAACCGGCCCGCCAAGGGGTTCGCGCCGAAGTGGAGCTTCTTCGCGTTGCGGACGGCGCCCGCGGGCGGTGGCGATCCGGACGCCGTGGTGGCAAGGGCGCTGGAAGGACCGATCGACCTCGTGCTGTACGAGGGCGGACACGGGTCCGGCGTTCCCAACCACGGTCTGCCGAGGTTCCGGCGGTCGGAGTTCCTCGCGGCCTACCCGTTCGGCCAGGTCGTCCTGGAAGACCCCGACGTGCCCGCCGAGGTCCGGGTGCAGGCGTTCAACCCGCTGGTGCCCACCGACGCGGAGGCGAGCGGCCTGCCGGTGGCCGTGCTGCGGCACGTGGTGACCAACACCGCCGACCACGCGCTGGAGGTGTCGGTGGCGGGCAGTGTCTCGAACTTCGTCGGCACCGACGGGTCCGAAGGTGTCGCCAAGAACAACCGCAACACCGTACGCCAGGAGGAGTTCGGCACCGGCGTCCTGCTCACCTCCGACGGGGTGCCCCGCGACGCCGAGCAGTGGGGCTCGCTCGCCCTGGTGGCGCTCGGCGAGGACGACGTGACCACCCGCACGGCGTGGGCCGACCACTCCTGGGGCGGTGAGCTACTGGACTTCTGGGACGACTTCACCGCCGACGGCCGGTTGGAGGAACGCACCAGCAGCACGGACACCCCGACCGCCTCCGTCGCGGCGACCCGGACGCTGGCGCCGGGGGAGACGCACACGTTCACGTTCCTGCTCGGCTGGCACTTCCCGAACCGCCGCAACTGGGACCGCACCGAGACCGTTGGCAACTACTACGCCACGAAGTACGCCGACGCGTGGCAGGTGGTGGCCGACACCGTGCCGGCCCTCGCCGACCTCGAACGCCGCACACGCACGTTCGTCGAGGATGTCGTCACCTCCGATCTGCCGGATGTGGTCCAGGAGGCCGCGCTGGCCAACCTGTCCACGCTGCGTACCCAGACCTGCTTCCGCACCGCGGACGGCCGGTTCTTCGGCTGGGAGGGGTGCAGCGACGACGTGGGCTGCTGCGCCGGCAGCTGCACCCACGTGTGGAACTACGAGCAGGCGACACCGTTCCTGTTCGGCGCGCTGGCGACCTCGCTGCGGGAGGTGGAGCTGGCGTACGCGACCGGTCAGGACGGGCGGATGCCGTTCCGCATCCCGCTGCCGCTGGAGCGCGCCGCGACCGATCCCGGACCGGCTGCCGCCGACGGCCAGATGGGCTGCCTGGTCAAGCTCTACCGCGAGTGGCGGATGTCGGGCGACGACGACCTGCTGCGCGCACTGTGGCCGGCTGCCAAGCGGGCGTTGGCGTTCGCCTGGATCCCCGGCGGCTGGGACGCCGACCGCGACGGTGTGATGGAGGGTTCGCAGCACAACACGATGGACGTGGAGTACTTCGGGCCCAACCCCGAGGTGGGCGTGTGGTACCTCGCCGCCCTGCGTGCCTGTGAGGAGCTGGCGACCCACCTCGGCGAGACGGAGTTCGCCGCGACCTGCGCCGACCTGTTCGCCCGGGGCAGTGCGTGGCTGGACGAGCACCTGTTCAACGGCGAGTACTACCGGCACGAGATCCGCCCGCCCGGTTCGGAGGACGCGATCGCGCCGGGCCTTCGGCTGAAGGGCATCGGTGCCCGCGATCTTGTCAACCCCGAGTTGCAGATCGGCGACGGCTGCCTGGCCGACCAGCTGGTGGGGCAGGAACTCGCCCATCTGTACGGTCTGGGCGACCTGCTCGACCCGGCACACCTGCGGACCACGTACGCGAGCATCCTGCGGCACAACCGGCGCGACACCATGGCCGGTCACTTCAACCCGATGCGCAGCTACACCCTCGGCGACGAGGCGGGGCTGGTGGTCGCCTCGTACCCGCGTGGCGACCGGCCGGAGCGGCCGTTCCCGTACTTCGACGAGGTGTGGAGCGGGCTGGAGTACACCGCCGCCGTGGGCATGATCTGCATGGGCATGGTGGACGAGGGTGTCGGCGTCATCGAGACGACCCGCGGCCGTTACGACGGCCGGCGGCGCAACCCGTTCGACGAGGCGGAGTGCGGCCACCACTACGTCCGGGCGATGGCGAGCTGGGGTGCGGTGCCCGCGCTGACGGGCTTCGGCTACGACGGCGTACACCAGGCGCTGACGTTCGCCGCCGCGGACGAGACCGTCGACGGGGTGCGGTGGTTCTGGTCCAATGGCTGGGCCTGGGGCGTCGTCGAGCAGACCCGGGTCGCCGGGTCCGACGGGGGTGTGGACGTACGCCTCGACGTCCGCGAGGGCACACTTCGGGTGCGCGAGCTGACCCTGACCGGCCTGGGGTCGGCCGACCTGGGCGGGCGCACGCTCGGGCCGGGGGAGCAGGTCACCGTGCGCGTCCCGGCCGCGTGAGAGGCAACACCCACTCGGTTGGCATGATCGGTGGCGCGGACCACCCGCGCGGATGGCGAAACGAGGTCTGGCATGGACGCCACGGGCAGCGACTTCAGGGGCTCGCACGTCAGGGGCACGGATGTCAAGGAGGCCTTGCCTCGCTCCGCTCCGGAGGCCCAGGGCATTCCGTCCAAGGCGATACTCGACTTCGTGACGGCCCTGGAGGAGCGGGTCGACGCGATCCACGGTTTCGTGCTGGTCCGCCACGGCCACGTGGTGGCCCAGGGCTCGTGGGCGCCCTACCCGCTGAACGGCCCACGCATGGTCTTCTCCCTCAGCAAGAGCTTCACCTCCAGCGCGGTCGGGCTGGCCGTGGAGGAGGGCCTGCTGTCGGTGGACGACCCGGTGCTGAAGTTCTTCCCCGACGACGCGCCGGAGGAAGTCTGCGACAACCTCGCCCGCATGCGCGTTCGGCACCTGCTGACGATGACCACCGGACACGCCGCCGACACGGCTGTCGTCCGCACGACCGGCGAGCAGAACTGGGTCCGCGGGATCCTGGCCAAACCGGTCGAGCACGAGCCCGGAACCCACTTCTGCTACAACAGCGGCGCGAGCTACCTGCTGTCGGCGATCGTCTCGGAGGTGACCGGCTCGACGTTGCTGGACTACCTGCGGCCGCGGCTGCTGGAGCCGCTCGGCATCACCGACGCGACCTGGCAGACCTGCCCGCGCGGGATCAACACCGGCGGCTGGGGCCTGACCCTGCGCGTGGGCGAGATCGCGCGGTTCGGTCAGCTTTACCTCCAGCAGGGCAGGTGGAACGGCCGGGAGCTGATACCACAGGAGTGGGTGGCCGAGGCGACCTCCCGCCAGGTGAGCAACGACGAAGAGCCGGAGATCGACTGGCGCCAGGGGTACGGCTACCAGTTCTGGCGTTGCCGCAACGGCGCCTACCGCGGTGACGGCGCGTTCGGCCAGTACTGCCTGGTGATGCCCGAGCAGGACGCGGTGCTGGCGATGATCGGCGGCACGACCCACATGCAGGGTCCGCTCGACCTGGTGTGGGAACACCTGCTGCCGGCGATGAGCGCCGACCCGTTGCCGCCCGACGACGACTCGCACGAGCGGCTGGAACGCCGGCTGGCCACCCTGGCGCTGCCGGAGCCGTCCGGCCGGTCGACCTCGCCCACGGCGGCCAGGGTCTCCGGGCGGACCTACCGCGTCCGGATCGGTGACCACAGCGCGGAGGATCCGATCCTGGCCCTGCGCCTTCCGGTCCGCGCCGCCCAGACGATCCGCTTCGACGTTGGTGAGGACGGCGCGTGCAAGCTCAGGTTGCGCGACGGCGCCGGTGAGCACGAGGTGGTCGGTGGAGCGAACGAGTGGCGGGCCGGCACCACCACCCTGGTGCGCGACGATCCGGACCAGGTGCTCGTCCGGGCGACCTGGACCGACGAGGACACCTGCGAGCTGCGGATCTGTTTCGTCCGTACACCGTTCGTCCGTACGCATGCACTGAGGTTCGAGGGTGACCAGGTGACCCTGACCACGGTGGACAACGTCCTGCCTCCGCCCGCGACCGTGGTGGCGGACCTCGGCTGAGCGGTGGCGCCGGTCGGCGGGGTGGCCTGGGAGTGCCTGCGGGCATGATGACGGCGTGGAGCTTCGTAGCGTTCTCAGGCACCGCCTGGCCACCCAGCGGGTGACCGGCCCGCCGCTGCCCACGGCCGCCGACGTCGTACGCCTGCTCACCTGCGTGCAGGCGCAGGAGCGCGAGCATGCCTGCTTCTCGCTCGCGGTGCGGAGCCGGTCGACCGCGTGGGAGCAGGTGCGGGCCGAGCTCGACTCGGGCGCGTTCGTGCGCACGCACATCCTGCGCCCGACCTGGCACTTCGTCGCCGCGGAGGACCTGCGCTGGGTGCAGGACCTCACCTCGCCGCGGGTGGAACGCGCTCTGACCATTCAGCTGACGCGGTCGTCGCTGGACGAGCGGCACGTCGGCAGGGCGCTGGAGATCCTCGCCGAGGCGCTCGGCGGGCGAAACTTCCTTACCCGCAAGGAGATCGGCGCCCGGTTCGCGGCGGTGGGGCTGCCGAGCTCCGGGCAGGACCTCGCCAACCTGGTGATGGTGGGGGAGCTTCGCGGCCTGGTGTGCGGCGGGCCCATCCGCGGGGTCCAGCACACCTACGCCCTGGTGGACGAGGTGGTCGCCCCGGCACCCGCACGCACCCGGGAGGAGGCTCTGGCCGAGCTCGCCCGGCGGTTCTTCGGCGGCCACGGACCCGCCTCGATCGCGGACTTCACCCGCTGGGCCTCGCTGACGGTCACCGACGCCAGCGCCGCGCTGGGCGAGGTCGGGGACCGGCTGGAACGCGTCGACGTGGACGGTGTGGCGCACTGGTACGACCCGGCGCTGGTGCCCGAGCAGCGGGCCGCGCCGGCGCCGTTCCGCGCTCACCTGTTTCCGACGTACGACGAGGCGGTGCTGACCTATCCGGCCGTCACCTTCCCGCCGCCGGAGGGGACGCAGCCACCGGCCTCCGGCCAGTGGTCGGCGACGGTCGTCGTGGACGATGTCCGGGTCGGTACGTGGAAGCGCACCGTCGGCAGGAACGCCGTCACGGTCGAGTCCCGGTTGCTCCGCACCCTCGACGACGAGCGGCGCGGTCTGGTCGACACCGCCGCCGAACGCCTCGGCCACTTCCACGGCCTCCCCGTCCGGCACGTCTCCGGCCAGACGTAGGGCCGGCTCAGTTCACTTGGCGTTCTGGAGGTCCATCACCAGCAGAGCCGGTCGGGTCATGACCGGTCGCCTCTGGTGAGCGAGGACAGCGACCGGTCCGCGACGGTCAGCACGAGGAACCCGACGGCGGCCGCGAGCATGAACCACGCCAGCCGGTGCAGCCCGGCGGTGTCGGCGCGGTGAGAGAACAACACGCCGTTGGCGCAGGAGGCGGCCATCGCACCGAGGTAGGTGAAGGTCCGCAACAGTCCGGCCGAGGAGCCGATCCGGGCCGGATCCGCCTGGTGGTAGACGGAGTTCTGCAGGGCAAGGCTGTTCAGCCCCTGCGGGATCCCGAAGACGCAGGCGACCACGACGAGCAGCCAGACCGCGCTGCCGTCGCCGAGCAGGAAGAGCAGGGCCGAGGCGACGACCTGCCCGACCGCGCCGACCAGCAGTTTGCCGCGGATTCCCTTGCGGGGCCCGGTCGTGGTGGAGACGGGATCGCGGTGAGGAAGATCGGGAACTGCGCCAGACCGGCCTGTGAGGCCGACAGTCCGCGTCCCTCCTGCAGCCACTGGGTGTAGCCGTACAGCGTGGAGTAGGCCACGACGTAGGCGAGCAGAGTTCGGGCGTATGTCGTGAGCAAGGGCAGGTTGCCGGCCAGCACCCGCACGTCCACGAACGGCTCGGCGGCCCGGCGCTCCCGGAGCACGAAGGCGGTCGCGGCGAGGACCGCGAGCACGGGGAGGTACCAGCGGTCGGCCCGCGGGTCCATCAGGAACAACAGCAGCGCCAGGAGCGTCGCGGCGAAGGTGGCGATGCCCGGCAGGTCTGTTCCGGCGGTGGAGCGTTCCTCACCGCGGGGTTGGCCGGCGGGGGACTTCGGCAGCCGCCACAGGCCGAGGGTCAGCCCGGCCACCGCCAACGGGATGTTGACAGCGAGGGTGGTCCGCCATCCGCCGAGCCCGATGAGCAGTCCGCCGAGCACCGGCCCGAGCACGGCGACGGTCTGGTTGGCGACCGCGAGCGCGGTCAGGATCCCGGCCGGGCTGTCGTGGCCGGTTCGCCTGGCCTCGCTGCGGATGAGGAACATCGCGGCCGGATAGCCCGCGCAGGTGCCGAAGCCGAGGAGGACCCGTGCGAGGACGAGGACGCCGAGGCTCGGTGCGAGCAGGCCGACCACTCCGGCGATGCCGACCAGGGCCGTCCCGGCGAGGTAGAGGCGTCGCGGCCCGTACAGGTCGATCAGCCGGCCGACGACCGGCTGCCCGATCGAGGTCGCCAGGTAGAGACCGGACACCAGCCAGGCGGTCTGCGACGGTGGTGCACCGAAGGCTGCCCCGATCGGCACCAGCGAGACCGCGAGGATCGAGGAGTTGACCGGGTTCAGGACCGAACCCAGGATCATCGGGGCCAGCAGCCTGCGGTCGAAGGAGCCCGACCTGTCGTGGTGGGCGTCCCGCGCTGACGAGGGAGAGGTGCGGCCGGAACAGGAGGAGGAGGGTGAGGACCTCACGAGTGAGTGAGCTTTTCCAGCAGGGCGAGCGCCTCGATGACCTTCTGGCGTTCCTTCTCGGTGCACTGGTCCTGCAGCGACCTGGCCAGCCACTCCTCGCCCGCTCGTCGCTTGTCGGCCAGCAACGCGCTGCCGGCCTTGCTCAGCGAGACGAGTTGCCGGCGGCCGTCGTCGGGATCGGCACTGCGCCGGATCAGGCCGCGCTCGTCCAGGACCGCCAGCGTGGCCGCCATCGACTGCGGCCGGACGCGCTCTGCCGCCGCGAGGTCACTGGTCGACGCCGGACCCTCGGTGCTCAGCCTGCTGAGCACCGAGGTCTGGGTGGGGGTGAGCCCGCCGGTGTCGTACGTCTCCCGCAGTCGGCGTTGCAGCCGGCTGAAGACGACCCGGGTCTCACGCGCCGCGCGGACGGCCGACTCGGACATGGTTCCGCTGATCGCAGCCACGTAGGCGACCCTAGGTCGCGCAGGTGAAACTGTCCAGTTCGAACTGCACAGTTCGGGCTGTGCAGTTCGAGCTGTGCAGTTCTACCTGTGCAGTTCTACCTGTGCAGCCAAGGCTGCACAGGCCTGCGGACCGTGCGGTGTCGCCTCTCAGTGCGACTGGTGTGACTGGTGCGGCTCAGACGGAGTGGCGTCGGGCGCCTGGGCCGGGGGAGCCGGCTGCTGGGCCTGTCCGGAGTAGCCCTGGGGGAGTGCGCCGGGCGCGGGCTGCTGCTCGGAGGAGTCGTCCTGCAGCTCCTTGCGGAAGATCTTCAGCGACTGCCCGAGGCCCTTGGCCGTCTGGGGCAACCGGGTCGCTCCGAACAACAGGACGAGTACGACACCGATGATCAACAGTTCCGGTGCGCCGAGGCTGCCCATGATCACTCCTTAGCTGGAAACCTCACCGAGCATAGGTGGCCGCATGCGTCCGGCCGCCGAGCCGCAGCCCGGCTTTGCCGATCCTTGACGGCGTTCGGGCATGTGCTGTCCGAACTGCACCCGCTTGCCCACATCCGACCGGCGTCCACCGGTCGGCCAGCAGAGCTTAGACGTGCTTCCTGGGAACATCTCCCGAGGCGTGGAACGCGGGGCCCGCACACGCCGCCGAGGCCGCGGCCCGCGATCCGAGCTGTCCGGTGGCGACGAGCCGGGCAAGGACGTGCTGCTGGCGGGCGCAGGCGCGGTCGGGATGCCGGATCGGGTCGTACGCCGAAGGGGCCTGCAGGAGCCCGGCCAGCACGGCGGCCTGCCCCCAGCTCAGCTGGGACGGCGTGCGCCCGAAGTAGCCCTCGCTGGCCGCGTCGAGCCCCCAGTACCCGTGCCCGAAGTAGACCACCGACGCGTACATCCGCAGCACCTGCCACTTGTCGAAGCGGCTGTAGAGCTTGACCGCGAGCACCGCCTGTTCGGACTTTCGCACGACTCCGGCGGAGTTGCCGGCGCCGTACAACTGCTTGGCCAGCTGCTGTTCCAGGGTGGCGCCGCCCACGTCTCCGCCGCCACTCACGGCGGCCGCCGCCACCCGGACGACCGAGACGGGATCGACTCCCACGTCGTGGTAGAAGCGGGAGTTCTCGGTGGCGAGCAGCGCCGCGGTGAAGCGTGCCGGCACCGCAGAGGACGGGCTGTGGGCGCCGTGGGCCCGGGCGAACGCGGCCGCGCGGTGTTCGGCGTCGCCGACATCGGGCGTGACGGCCAGGGCACCGGCGAGGGCCACCGCCGCCAGCGAGAGGGCCAGCGCCACCAGGCGGCCCAACCGGCGCGGCCAGCGCCGGCGTTTCCGAACGTCCACTCCAGGAACTCTAGATGTCCAACCTGGAGGCCACAGGCGGTCGCGGGTTCGCTCAATCGCCCGGCGTGGTCTTCGGGGCCGGGACCCGCCGGCCGGATTCGTACGACGCGATCGTCGCGTGGGCGAGCTGGAGGGCGCGCCGGCCGGCCGCGGCCGGGACCGGCGGTGAAGCGCCCGCGCGGAATGCGGCCAGCACCTCCTCGACGTGCCGGTCGAAGGTGGCGTGGAAGCTGCGTGCCTCGTCGTTGAAGTAGCCGGCCTCCCAGACGCTGCGGGTCTCCTCGCCTGCACGGGAGAGGGTGAACCGCCGCACGGTGTCGTCGACCACCGCCCTGCCCAGGGTGCCGTTGATCTCGACCTGCTGGGTGCCGGGATAGGCATACGACGAGTCGTAGCTGCCCAGCAAAGTGCCGACCGCGTCGGAGGTGAACGTGAGCGCGATCGCCACCGTGCTGTAGGCGCCGTAGGTCGCGTTGCCCATCTGCGCCATCACCGACTCGATCGGGCCGCCCAGGTGTTCCAGCAGGTCGAAGCCGTGGCACTGGGTCTCGATCAGGTTGGCGTGCGGTGATCTTTGGCGGTTCGCCTCACCGCCGAAGCGCCAGGTGAGGAACGTGAGCCGGCCGAGTTCGCCCGCGTCGACCGCCGCCTTGGCGCGCAGGAACGGCTCGGAGTACCGGTGGTTGAAGTTGATCGCGAAGAAGCTGCCGCTGCCGTCCGCGGCGGACAGCAGCCGGTCGGCCTCGTCCAGGTCGAACACCAGGGGCTTCTCCACCAGCAGGTTGGCGCCCGCCTCCAGCAGCCGCAGGGTCACCTCGAAGTGGTCCTCGTTGGGCAGGCAGACCGACACCAGGTCTGGTCTGGCCTCCTCGAGCAGCCGGCCGAGATCGGTGTACGGCGTGGTGTCGTACTCCTGCGCTCGTGCGGCGGTCCGCTCCGGCGAGCGACCGAGCACGCCGACCAGGTCGGTGTCGTGCCGGCCGGCGAAGATCCGCGCATGCTGTGCTCCCCAGCCGCCCGCGCCGACGACCGCCACCCGGATTCGCCCGCCCTTTGTGCCCGTTGCGCCGCTCACGTCGCCGGCTCCCGGACGATCACGACCTTGCCGGTCTGCCCGGACAGGAACAGCTCGAACGCGTGCGGGAGCTCACTCGGCGGGAACGTGTGCGTGATCACCCGGCCGATCAGGTCGCGGTGTTCGAGCAGCAGCCGGTGGTTGTCCGGCATTTCGTCGTACCGGAAATACTCGCTGCCGAGGACGGCGCGTTCGGGGGAGATGAGGTCGCGGGACACGTTCAGCGTCAGTCCCTCGCCGTGGCCGACGCAGATCAGCGCACCGCGTTTGGACAGCGCCGAGATCGCCGCCTGGCGGGCCGAGCCACGGCCGGAGGAGTCGAAGGCCACGTCCGGTGCGATCTTCTTCAGCGCGGCCTCGTCGTCGGCGTCCAGCGCGGTCACCCCGAACGACTCCGCGAACCTCCGCCGCCAGGGGCTGACGTCGCTGACGAAGATCGGGAAGTCCACGCCGTAACGGATCCGGGCCATCACCACCAGGCCCAGTCCGATCGGGCCGGCGCCCGCGACGTGGATGCTTCGGATGTCGTCGCGTACCAACTCGGCCCTGCGCAGCGCGTGGCCGCTGGTGCCCATGACGTCGAGCAGCATCGTCGCCTCGGCGAACGGAATGGAGTCGTCGACGGCGAAGAAGTTCGTCTCGTGGGTGAGCAGGTACGGGCCGTACCCGCCGTCGGTGTTCTGGCCGACGTCGCCTCGCTTGGCGAAGCACTGGTTGGTGGCCCCGACCCGGCAGCTGCGGCAGTCCCCGCAGAAGTCCATGAGGTAGACGGCGCCGCGGGTGCCGACCTGAACACCGGTGCCGGGGCCGGCGGCCACGACGACACCGGCGGACTCGTGGCCGGGCACGATGGGACTGCCGTTGACGTACTCGCCCCTGTCGGTCCCGCAGATCGCGTTGGCCCCGACCGCGAGCAACAGCTCCCCGTCGCCGGGGTCGCGGTAGGTGTGTGGCTCGAACTCGATGACTCCGTTGCCGCGAAAGCGCGGCACGACTCCATGTGGCGGCACGCTTTCGAATGTACGCAGGTCAGGGGGCGCGGCGGCGCTTCACGCGACGGGCACTTCTGGCCGGGCCCGGACGTACGTTGCACAAGACGTTCGGCGAGTGTGCCGTTCAGCTGCCGTAGTAGTCCGCGAGGGCCGTGAAGGCCGCCTTCGGCTCCCAGGCCAGGTCCGGGTAGGTCTGGCCGTTGCGGTCCTCGAGAACCCTGACGATCGACGGACTGGCCAGGTCGAGATCCTCGCGTGGGTCGCCGTCGGGGCGGTGCGGATGGCTCTCGAGGGCGAACAGGAAGACGAAGGCGGCGTCGACACCCGCGGCGTCGAAGATCTCCAGCAACTCACGCAGATACCGGGCCTGGCCGGCCTCGTCGCGGACGTACTCGCCGTTCAGCCGAAGCAGTGCGCCGGTCCTGTCGTCGTACTCGCCGATCTCCATGAAGCGCGCGCCGAGGTCGCCGGCACCGCGAAAGCAGGCGGAGCCGAACTCGGTGACGGACACCGGTTTTCCCTGCTGTACAAGGGCGCGTACGCCGTCGGCGAACTGGTCGGCCACCTCGGCGGAGCGGTAGAGGTCCGCGCTCACGATGTCGAAGAGCGACCAGTCGACGCGTTCGAGTGGGATGGCCGCGTAGGTGATCGGGCCGCCGAAGCGTTCGCGGACGACGTTCACGGCCTGGCGGAGGAATTCGTCGACGCCGGCACTGAGCGCTGCGATCCGTTCGGGCATCCGAGCCCGATCGCCGAGAAGTCCGTCGAGGCGCTGCTCGACGCTGTCGCCGGGCAGGAAGCCCGGGTTCATCAGGCTCAGCTCCGCGCCGGTCACGAAGACCACGTCGGCTCCGCGCTGCTGCCGGAGCCGTTCCGCTCGCTCCGCGCACTCGGTGAAGAGCCCGAGAATCTGGTCGGCGGTGAGTTCGAGCGGGTACGGCGAGAACCACACCTCCAGCCCGAGGTCGGCGGCGTGCGCCGCCGCCAGGTCCAGGCGCTCCGGATCTCCGCCGATGATCCGCACGGCCGTGCAGTGCAGGTCGTCGCGGATGATCCGGAGTTCGCGTCCGACCACCTCGGGATCGAAGTGCTGCCGGGAGATGCCGCCGTCGCGTATGAAGCCGGTGTCGTAGCTGATTCCCTTTGCCCGCATGGGAGTCGTCCCTTCTGGTCGAGCGTCCGGTGATCCGGTAGGGCCTGCTCCGGAGCCTCTGCTGAGGGAGCGGGGTCCGGACGGCCTGAGGACGAGACTAGTCGAAAAGTGCGTGCACGCAAGTTTGCGTGCGCGCACGTCTGGTGTGGGATGCTGTGCCCGTGACGGCTGGGCGGACGAGTTTGCGCGAGCAGAAGAAGCAGGCGACCCGGGAGGCCCTGCGCGCCGCGGCGCTGCGGCTGGCGGTCGAACGCGGGCCGGACAACGTGCGCGTCGACGACATCGCCGAGGCCGCCGGAGTGTCGACGAGGACCTACAACAACTACTTCTCCAGCCGGGAGCAGGCAATCGTCGCGGCCGTCACGGCGGAACGCGAGTCCCGGGTCGCGGCGGCGGTGGCGGCCCGGCCGCCCGGCGAGCGCCTGTCCGACGCCGTGGTCGAGGCGATCGTCGAGCAGTACACCGGCCCGGACGACCGAGTTAGGGACGTCCTGCTGCTGATCACCGCGCGCCCGACACTGCGGAGCGCGTTCGTGGACTCCGCGGCTGCGATCGAAGGCCCGCTCGCCGCCGTGCTCGCGGAGCGTCGGTCGGAGGACGTCGACGACCTCAGCCCTCAGGTGCTCGCGGCGGGCGTGGCCGCCGCCGTCCGCGTCGGCCTTCGGCGCTGGTTGCGTACGACTCTCGAGTCCGGCTCGGCCGGCGGGCTCGTCGTGCCGTCCGGCTCCCTGCCCGACCTGCTCCGCGCCGCGCTCGCACCACTCGTGCCCGCACTCGACGCCTCAGCTGGGAAGGAGTCCCGTCCGCGACGCCGTCGGTGAGCCACACGTTCAGGCGGAAGTTCGCGCGACTGCATGGCGGGTGGGCCGGAGATTGTCAGGTCGGGAAGCTGGGACGAAGATGATCTTCGCGTCCACCATGACGCATGGGCTGGTGGTGGTCCAACGTGAAGTGGACCTTGAGTTGGATCTTCAGTACGCCGTGCTCTGCGCTGGCTCCGCTGGATGGCGATGGCGTCAACGGGGAACTGGATCATGGTCAACGAGTCGTTGTGCTGAGTACTGTCGCGCAATGGACCGGATCCTCGCCCACACCAGGTCGAACCAGCGCAGCTGGAACGAGATCGCACCGGCTCGGCCACCTGAGCCGGCGAGCTTCTTCCTCGACGGTGGCACCACCCTGGAGGACTTCGAGCCCGGACTGCTGCCGGACGTCGTCGGCAAGCGCATGCTGCATCTCGCCTGCGCCAACGGCAGCGACTCCCTCTCCTGGGCACTGCTCGGAGCCTCGGTGACCGGTGTCGACATCAGCCACGTCGGTATCGAGGTCGCGAGGACCCTTGCCCGGGAGACCGGGGCGGACGCGCGGTTCGTCGTCGCGGACATGTACGAGCTGCCGGCCGACCTGCGGGACTTCGATGTCGTCTACGCGAGCTGGGGAGTCGTGTGCTGGCTGCCCGATCTGGACCGGTGGGCGGCGACGGTCGTGGAGCGCCTTCGCCCGGGCGGCACCTTCCTGCTGTGCGAACACCATCCCCTCTGGGAGGTGCTCGGGGTGCGGGCCGAGGGCGTGGAGGTGACCGTCGACTACTTCGGCCGCGGCCACCCGACGCGGCAGACGTACGACCAGGCCAAGCGTCCATCCGGGTCCACGCCGGACACGAGGTTCGACGCGTTCGTGTGGCCGGTCAGCGACGTCGTCATGAGCCTGATGCGGGCCGGCCTGCGCGTCGAGGAGTTCTTCGAGGCGCCCGTGGCGCAGATGTACGAAGGGCTCGGCGACGCGGCGACCCGTGTGCCCGCCGTCTACGTCGTCAAGGCGCACCGACCGTGACGGACGCGACGCACCGAGAAAGCGAGCAAGGCCTCGCGGGGGGCAGCTGAGCCGGTCCACGCGACGGTGGGGCTCGGTGCCGTCAGCGCGATCTCCTAAGGTGGGATGCCGAACGCAACGAGTCGACCATCGAGGTTTTCACTTCCCCATGCACATCGCGACGTCACCGTACGTTCTGACAAGCCTGACCGGCCAGGCCAACCTCGTGCAGGACTGGCTGCACCACAACGCCTCCGCGCTGGTGGGTGTCCCACTGCGGATCCTGCTCATCATCGTGGTGGCCGCGCTGCTGCGAGCGATCGCCAGACGGGCCATCACCAGGGTGGTCGAGCGGTTCATCGAGACCCCGGAGAAGGAGGAGCAGGGACCTCACGCGCGCGGCTCCGGAGTGTTGCGGCGGGACCGCGCCCGCGCCTCCGAACGCCGCCGCCAGCGAGCCCGGACGATCGGCTCGGTGCTGAGCAACATCGCCGCGATCGTGATCGTGGTGACGGCGATGGCGATGGTCCTGGACCAGCTCGGCATCGCGCTCGGCCCCCTGCTCGCCAGCGCGGGGGTCGTCGGGCTCGCGATCGGGTTCGGCGCGCAGAGCCTGGTCGCCGACTACCTGTCCGGCATGTTGATCATGGTCGAGGACCAGTACGGCGTCGGCGACATGGTCGACCTCGGCGAGGCGGTCGGGGAGGTCGAGGAGGTCGGGCTGCGGCTGACCAGGGTCCGTGACCTGCACGGTGGGCTGTGGCACGTACGCAACGGCGAGATCCTGCGGGTGAAGAACGACAGCCAGGGCTGGGCCCGCGCGGTGCTCGACGTCTCCGTCGCCCGGGACGCCAACCTCGATGAAGTACGCCGGATCCTGGAGGAGACCGGCCGGAGGATGCGCGCGGAGCCGGCGTACAACCGGATCCTCCTCGAGAATCCCTCGGTGTGGGGCGTGCAGTCCGTCGGCGCCGACGGTGTGGACGTCCGCGTCGCGGTCAAGACGGTTCCGTTGCAGCAGTGGGCCGTCTCACGGGAGCTCCGCGAGCGGATCAAGAAGGCGCTCGACGCCGCGGGCATCGACATTCCGTTCCCCCAGCGCACCATCTGGATCCGCAACGAGGACGAAGGGGTCGGCCGCGACGCCGGAACGCCGGTGAGGTCGGGCTCCCGCAGCAGCTGAGGTGTCCGACGTCAGCTTTCGGGCGTCTCGCCGGTGTAGATGACCTCGCGGGCGACGTCGCGAAGCTTGACGTTGCGCTGCTGGGACGCCTGTCGCAGCAGGGTGAAGGCGGCATCGCTGGTGATGTGGTGCCGCTCCATCAGGATGCCCAGCGCCTCACCGATCGTGGCCCGGGTCTCCAGCGCCTCGCGGAGGTGGTCGGCCTGGCGGGTGGCCGCGATGGCCACACCGGCGTGGGACGCGAAGATCCGCCCGATCACTTCCGAACGTTCGGTGAACGCGTTGGCACGGTCGGCGTACAGGTTGAGCGCGCCGAAGGTGTCGTCGCGGGCGAAGAGGCGGAAGGACAACATGGCACCCACACCGAGACGCAGTGCCTCGGGGCCGAACCTCGGCCACCGCTCGTCGTGGGCGAGGTCGTTGGCCAGCTGGATCTCACCGCCGCGTACGGACGCGACACAGGGCCCCTCGTCCAGGCGGTACTGCGCCTCGTCCACCGCGTAGATGTAGTCGGCGGTCGCGACCGGAGTGTCGATGCGGCCCCGGGCGTGACACATGGTGATGCCGGCGGCCGTCGCTCCGGGGACCGAGTCGACGGCGGCCTTGACGACGAGGGCGAGAGTCGACTCTTCGGAGTCTTCCGCCCACAGGTTCTGGGCGAGCTCGGCGAAGGTACGAGCCAGGCGCTCGCCCTCGGAGGACTGAATCATCATCGCCGCCTTCTGGGTCCGGGTGCGCGTCCGCCCGAGGGAGCGCAAGCAAAGGTGTCGACCACGGGATTATCGGGTCTGTCTCTCGGAAGGGACAGCGCTGGGGGTCCTCTTTACGCCATTTCTCCACGCCCGTGTCCGGGGACGGACACGGGTCGTTGATCTTTTCATCCCACCAAGGGTTGGCGATCATCCACATGGGTAGGTTCGATCTTGGTTGGACAGCTAGCCGCGCACATTGCCCGCAATGTCGAGCCAGGTGAGGTTAGCTGTGAGCGACCATCTCGTACCCCCTCCCCGCGCCGATTCCGTCGGTGGTTCTTTCCCCCGTTCCACTACTTCCGCCGCCGACGCGTGCTGGCAGGTGCTGCCACTTCCGGCTCCTCGAGGGTTTGGCCCGCTGGTGGCGGGCCCTCAGCCGGTGAGCACGCCGGCACTGGGTGTGACGTGGAGTGCGGACAGCCACGGCCACACCGTGGTGAGCGTCACCGGTGACGTCACCGTCAGCAACGCCTGGCAGTTCAAGCGCCAGTTGCAGTGGCTGCTGCTGGCACAGCCACCGGTTCTCCTGCTGAAACTCAACGACGCCCGCTTCGTCGGCACGCTCGGCGTCGAGTGCCTGGCGGCGGCCTACCGGCGCGCCAACATGCTGGGTGTCGACATGCAGGTGGCCGCTCCCGCGAGCGGTGCCGGCCGAGTGCTCCACCTGACCGATCCCGGCGACCCGCTGCTGTCCTGACCGGCCGTGACGGCCGTACTCAGGCTCCGTACCGGTTCCTGACCGGGCAACCGACCTGGCCCCCGTCGGCTGCCCGTACATCTTGCGGGCGAGGAGAGAGAACATGCCCAAGCGAGGAACAGCGATGCCGGGCGGACGCAACAACTCCGCGCGTCCGGCGAGGGCCTGGACGCAGTGGCATGACCAGGCCGCCTGTGCGGAACTGTCGAGCCGACTGTTCTACGGCCAAGAGTCCGAAAGCCCGGCCGAACGCGCGACCAGGGAACAGACGGCACTGGCGGTGTGTGAGACCTGCCCGGTCCGCAACCCGTGCCGGTCACACGCCATGAGCCTTCCGGAGATGTACGGGGTGTGGGGCGGCACCACCGAGGCCCACCGCAAGGGAGCCAGGCGCTGGTCGAGAGGTCGGCAGTACGAGGAGGCCCAGCGCGCTTCCTAAGTGTGCGTTCGGGGACAGCGCGTGATTTCTCCCTGCTCGAAGGTGGTTGTAGTTCGGCCGCCTGGGTAACGATCCCTTAGCCAAGATCACCCTGGACATCGCGGCTTCGCCGTCCTCGCCCGGGTGGTCTGCACCGGCTCGACGGAGGATCGATGTGCCCACTCGAGAGGCGTCCGCGCTGGACTCAGCACTGGACAAGGCGGCGAACGAGAACTTCCCGGTCGCGCTGCGGTTGCTCCCCGTATGGATCCGCCGGCAGCTGAACGCGCTCTACTGCTACGCCCGGTACGTCGACGACCTGGGGGACGAGGCCGCCGGCGATCGGACCGCGGCGCTGCGGGACGTCGCCGCGCAGGTACGCCGGGTGTACGACGGGGGAGAGGTCACCGACCCGGTGGTGGCCGGGCTGCGGCCCCTGGTCACCGAGGCCGGCGTACCCGCGGATCCGTTCCTGCGGCTGGTCGAAGCCAACCTCGTCGACCAGCGGGTGACGCGGTACACCTTCGCGGAGTTGCTGGACTACTGCGGGTTGTCGGCGAACCCGGTGGGTGAGGTCGTACTCCACATTTTCGGTGCGGCGACGCCGGAGCGGATCGAGCTGTCGGATCATCTGTGCACCGGGCTCCAGCTGATCGAGCACTGGCAGGACGTGGCCGAGGACCGACGGCGTGGGCGGGTCTATCTCCCGCAGGAGGACCTGCGGCTGTTCGGTGTCCGCGAGCAGGACCTCGACCTGCCCCGGGCGAGCGAGGCGGTTCGGGCGCTGCTGGCGTTCGAGACCGGCCGCGCGCTGGCCTACCTCGACGCGGGAGCGTTGCTGTTGCCGAGCCTGCGCGGCTGGGCACGGCTCGCGGTGTCGGGCTATCTCGCCGGTGGTCGCGCCGCGGCGGCCGCGATCGCCCGGGCCGGGCACGACACGTTGTCCGGGACACCCCGAGCCGGTCGCGGGCAGGTGGCGGCGGCCTGGCTGCGGGCGAGCGTACGGAGCCCGGGATGAGCGACGTATCGAACGCCTACGACATCTGCGAGGAGATCACCCGCCGGGAGGCCAGGAACTTCTCGTACGGCATCCGGCTGCTGCCGCCGCCGAAACGGCGGGCACTGAGCGCGGTGTACGCCACGGCCCGGCGGATCGACGACATCGGCGACGGCGACCTGCCCGCCGAGGAGAAGTTGCGCCGCCTGGCCGAGGTCCGCAAGGCCGTCGCCAATCTCGGCGTGGACGAGCCGGCGTCGTCCGACCCGGTGCTGCTGGCCCTCGCCGACGCCGCGGCCCGCTTCCCGATACCGCTGGACGCCTTCGACGAGCTCGTCACCGGTTGTGAGGAGGACAGCCGCGGCACGCGCTACGCCACGTTCGACGACCTCGTCGGCTACTGCCGCTGCGTGGCCGGCTCGGTCGGCCGGCTGTCGACCGGCGTGTACGCACCCCGCGACCTCAACCACGCCATGCCACTGGCCGACACGCTGGGCATCGCGCTGCAGCTCACCAACATCCTGCGGGACCTGCGCGAGGACCGCCAGCTCGGCCGGGTCTACCTTCCGCAGGAGGACCTGCGGCGCTTCGGGTGCACCCTGGACCTGGACTCCTCCGGCCGGCTGGCCGATCCGCCGGACCGTCTCGCCGCCCTGGTGCACTTCGAGGCCGACCGGGCCGAGGCCTGGTACCAGCACGGGCTGACGTTGCTCCCGCTGCTGGACCGGCGGGCGGCGGCGTGCACCGCCGCGATGGCCGGCATCTACCGACGGCTGCTCCGGCGGATCGCCCACGATCCCGAGGCCGTCCGCGCGGCCCGGCTGTCACTGGACCCGAGGGAGAAGCTCGGGGTCGCCGTCCGCGCGCTCGTCCGGAGGTCCGCATGAGTCGAGCTGTGAGCCGGCCTGACACCGAGCGCCGCCACTGTCACCAGGGCGTGTTTCAGGACAGCCCCTGGGGCGCGATCCGGCGTACCGCAGCGGCGTCGTCCTCCTCGCGGAAGTCCCGCGCGACCTGCTGCGAACGCCGGGCGAGCAGGAGCACACCACCGGCGACCAGGACCATCATGACGGCCTGTGCGGTGGTGACCAGCGGTCCGGCGGCGATGTCCTCGCCCAGCCAGGTGGCGCCGAAGGCGACCGCCACGATCGGGTCCCCGACGGTGATGACCGCCGACGCCAGCGCGCCGATCAGCCCGCTCTGGAAGGCGTTCTGGTTCAGCAGGAACCCCGCCACGCCGATGAGGGCGATGCCGTACAGCTGCCACCGCGAGAGGACGATGCCGGGTTGTGCGAGGTCGGCGGAGGAGGAGAGGTCGCGGACCAGGCCGGCGGTGACGCCGTAACAGATCGCGGTGGCGATCGCCAACGGCATCGCCCGAAGGTCGTTGCGCACGACAGTGGCGGCCACGAGGCAGGCCGCGACGAGCCCGACCAGCACCATGCCGAGCGGCACGACGGCGGAGTTGCCGATCGGTTCGGCCGCCTCGCTCGGGGACGACTCGCTCGGTGAGGCCAGCAGCAGGAACCCGGTCAGCCCCACGATCGCCACCAGAGCGCCGAGCATCAGCCGGGCATCCGGCCACTGCCGGCGCATCGCGTAGGCGAACCCGATGTAGAACAGCGTGCCGGTGACCAGCAGCGGCTGGACCAGCGCGAGCGGCGCGAACCGCAGGGCGACCACCTGCAGGACGAACCCACCAACGGCGAAGACCACGCTCGTGCGGAACGCCCGGATCTGGATGAGGTCGAGCAGGAGCCGGGGACGTAGCGCGCCACGCTGCGGTGCCTGGTGTGCCGAATGGTGCTGCAGCACACCGGCGGCGCCGTAGGTCGCCGCGCCCGTCAACGCGCACAGGACGCCGATGAGGGTTCCCATCTCAGCCGGGGGCTCCCACCGCGACGGAGGGTTCGACCGAGGTCTCGGCGGCTGCCATGAAGCTGGTGCGAAAGGCGTCCTTGACGACGACGCGTTCCAGACCCAGCCCGCGGTCGAGGAGTACGCCCACGCCGGCCACCGCGCCCGACCCGACCACCCCGACGGTCAGCGGCACGCCGGAGGTCAGCGGCAGAACCGGGCACACGGCGCGTACGTCGGCGCCGGCGAAGGTCCGCGGGCCCCGTGCGCCGGGCATGTAGGACACGATGGTGTTGAAGAAGTTCCTGTTGTACGTCGCCCGCGCGAATCCTCGGTGCAGGGGGCGGGGGAGTTGCCCGGCGGCCCACATCACCATCGCCGAGGCGGTCACCTCGCCCTGCCGGGCGTGCAGGCGCGTGCCGGCGCGCACCCTCTCCGTCCGCTGGACGAGCCCGAGCGGACCCGTCGGCAGGTCGACGGCGAGGGCGCCGGTCCAGTTGCCCGAGATCCGGTCGAGTTTCGGTGGCCGCAACGCCACCGGAAACATCGCCCGCAACGGCTGGCCGGGCGCCAGCAGACCGGCCGGGCGGAGCAGCCGGTCGAGCGCGTCGGCCACCAGAGCGAGGATCGCCTCGTGCGGCTGGGCACCGCAGGCGGTGGCGAGGTCGCGAATCCGCTGCCACGGGACCGCCACCGTGACCAGGTCCCGCTGCCCGGTCGCGCTCACCTGGTTGAGGGGATGCCGTGGCGCGAGCCCGCGGCCGGCCAGCCGGCCCACCCCACGCAGGACCTGGCCCGCTCCCACCCGGGTGGTGCGCTGCCTGGCTGCGGGGCGGCGTTCGCTCAGTCGGTCACCCGGCGAGGGGTCGAGGAGCCGGTCGAGCAGGCCGAGCGCGGAGATGCCGTCGCCCTGTGCGTGGTGCAGCTTGACCGCGAAAGTGCTCCGTCCGTCCGCGTGCCCGGCCACGTGCAGCCCCCGCCAGGCCGGTGCGTCGGCCGGCATCGTCGCGGACCAGAAGTCGCCGAGCGCTCCGCCGACCTCCTCCTCGTCCGCGCGGGGCCCCACCTCATGCTCCTCGACGTGGCGCCAGGCGTCGACCGAGTCCCGCATCAGCCAACCGAGCGGGCGGCGGAGGAGAACGCGGCGCATCGGCGGAAGGCCCCCCGTCCTCGCCTGCATGGTCCGCCGGATCTCCGTGGCGGTGACCGCCCGGCCGTTCGGCAGCGGCGCGAGTTCGAGGACCGCGCCCAGCTCCTGGGCGAAGGGGCCCGTCTCGACGTGAGCAAAGAACGCGTCGGCCGGTCGCATCGGCCAGGGCCGCGTCGGCCGGGGCTCCTCCGCAAGGCCGGCTTGACGGGCGGCAAGGGCGCCTTGACGCGTGGAGAGGATGGTGGGAGGGGCGGTCCGGAGAGCCGCGAGCGCGCGCAGGCCGGACTCGAGGTCGTACCGCTCCAGGTGCCGCAACGTCGCGGCGCGCAGCTTCCCCAGCGGCGCCCGGTCCTCGATCAGCGAGCGCACGTACGACTGGAGCATCGGGAGGTCAGGGCACAGGTCGGTGAGGCCCGCGACCACCATCAGGTTGGCGTTCGCCACGCCGTGGGCGGCGATCGGCGAGGTCGTCACCACCGGAAGCGCGCTGGCCATCCCCTCCAGCGCGGTGGCCCCGCCCGCGTTGGTCACCAGCAGGTCCGCGGCCCGCATGAGCGTGGGCATCTGGTCGGTCCAGCCGAGGGGCAGCAGACGTTCCCGCGGCAGGCCGAGCCGTTCGAGGCGTACGCGAGTCTGCTCGTTGCGGCCGCAGGCCACCACGACGCACACCTTGTCCGAGGCGCCCAGCAACGCAGCCACCGTCGCGTCCGCGTCGCCGAAGGAGTACGAGCCACATGAGACGAGGACGACGAAGGCGTCCGCCGGGAGGTCCATCGCGCGCCGGGCCTGCGCCTTGTCGCCCGGGGCGAACGCGCGGACGACCGGCGGTGCACACACCTCGACCTGCACGCCTGGTTCGGCCAGTTGGGCGAGGGCCACCGCGGTCTCGTGGACGACGAAGTTGGCATCGAGTTCGGGGTAGATCCAGAACGGGTGCGGTGCGAAGTCGGAGACCCAGCACCCGGTGCGTGCGCCGAGCCCGCGGTGACGCCGCAGCCAGGCCAGCCCGGAACTTCCCAGCGGGTAGGTGGAAAGCACCAGGTCGGGCTCGAACCGGTCGATCTCGGTCCGCAGCCGCCGCCCGGCCCAGGAGCCGGTGAACCGCTTGGACGCCTGGGCGAACCAGCGGTGCCGCCACTCACTGGCGTAGAAGAACTCGTACAGCCAGGGAGTGCGCTCGACGTTGGAGACGTAGATCGAGCGGAACGCCCGGCCGACGCCCGGGCCCATCACGTCCAACGTGTCGACCCGGTGGCACTCGCTTCCCGGCCACAGCCGCCGAACCGCTTCCTCGAGCGCGCAGGCGGTGGAGTTGTGGCCACCGCCCATGTCAGCCGAGACCACGAGAACCCGATGGGGGCCTTCACCGAGCCCGGCGTCGATCCTCCGACCGGGCTCTGCTCCTGGCTCCGCACCGGTCTGGGCGGCGGTGGTCCGGGAGCCGGTGTGGGCACGACCGTTCGAACGGGCCGGTGGATGGCTCATTGCCGGTGGATACCCAAGAAGTGGGATCTGCAACATCGGCACGATTTCTGTCGTTTCGAATTGTGGCCGCCGGTGGCACCACCGCCGTGCCCAACAAGGTGGTGCAGAAGGCCGCGCTGAAGAAGGACAAGAAGAACACCCCATAGGCGTCAACCCGGCGTTGCACCAGTCGGGTCGGCGGAGAGTAAAGGGCGAGTGATCGTGCTCGCCGTCGAAGGGCGGGGAGTCCAGAAGCGTGGCTCCCCGCCCCTCGTCGCGTCGGTTCGTAGCGTCAAGCCGACCTTGCCCGGGCCGGCCGCCGCCGAGCCGGTCAGGCGATCGCTGCGATCGGCCGGCGAACGATGAACCAGTAGCAGAGCCCGGCCAGCGCGGCCACCACGCCACCGCTGTAGAAGGCCAGGGACCAGGAGTCCGTACGGTCGACGATCAGCCCGGCCACCAGCGGTGAGAAGGCTCCGCCGAAGTAGCCGCCGAAGTTCTGAATGGCACCGACCGAGGCGACCTGGTGCTGCGGCGCCACGTCACCGGGCATCGCCCACGCCGACCCGGTGATCGCCGAGACGAAGCACAGCGCGAGCGTGAAGAGGACCAGTGTCGGCGCCAGGCCGTGCGCGCTGGGAACCAGCACGACGGACGCGCCGGCCAGCAGAGCGCAGGTGAGGATGAGCATCCGGCGTACCTTCAACGGCGAGCCGACGCCCCGCGCGACCAGCCGGGCGGTGAGAAAACCGCCACCCACGTCGCCGACCACGCCGCCGAGCCACGGGATGCTCGCGTACAGGCCGAGCTTGGCCAGGTCGATGCCCTGGGTGCGGACGAGGTACAGCGGCAGGAACGCGAGGAAGATGTTCCAGATCCAGATCGTGCAGAAGAAGCCGAGGATCATGCCCCACACCGTCCGCTGCGTGAACAGCCGCGGCCAGGAGACGTGTTCGGGCTCGGGGTCCGTCTCCGATTCCGCGTCCTGCTCGTCGGCTTCGATGAGTTCGCGCTCCTCCGCGGAGAGCCGGCGGCTGCCTGCCGGGTCGCGGTAACCGACCCAGAACGCCACGACGAAGATCAGGCCGAGTACGCCGGTCACCACGAACAGCGCCCGCCATCCCCAGTGGACCATGACCGGGACCAGCAGCAGCGGCGCCAGCGCCGGGCCCCACTTCGACGAGGAGTCCCAGATGCCGGTCGCCGTTCCACGTTCACGTTTGGGGAACCACTTGCTGGTGATCTTGGCCGAGGCGGGGAAGCAGGGCGCCTCACCGACCCCGAGCACGAGGCGTGCCGCGAGGAACTGCGGCAGCCGGTAGCAGAGCCCGGTCGCGAGGGTGGCGACGCTCCACAGGGTGACCGCCACGGTGTAGACGCGGCGGCTGCCCAACCGGTCGATCAGGTGCCCGGCCGGAAGCTGCATCACGGCGTACGTCCAGGAGAACACCGACGCCATCAGGCCGATGTCAGCCGCCGACAGATGCAGCTCCTTCATCATCTGCGGCGTGGCGAGGGAGAGGTTCGCCCGGTCGAAGTAGTTGATGATGCCGCCCACGAGGAGCCAGCCGAGGACCCACCAGCGCATGCCGAGTCGTCGTCTGCGGCCCTGTCGCCGGTCGGTGTTCGTGCTCTGCCCTACGTCGGTGCCCCTGCCAGCCATGCGCCACCTTCCGTGTCCCCCCTGATACAGGTCGCTGACAGTTTCCGTGTGCCCTGGATCAAACGGGGGGATGGCGTCCGATTCCGGAAACTGGCCGGGTCAGGCGCTGGAGCGCCCGACGTGGAAGTACTCGGCGTACCAGCCCTGGGCCTGGTCAAGGACGTCCTTGCCGAGCCAGGCGACCGGCTCGATGTCGCTGAGGAGGGGCTCGTCGTCCGGTCCTCTGCCCACGACCTTGCCGGTCAGGATCCATCCGGTACGACTGGCGGCGCGTTCGGCGAGGTGGGCGTACTGGCAGATCTGGCGGGCGAGCCAGTCGGTGAGCGGCCGCGTCCACCACCTGGGCGGGTCGAGGCGGTTCACGGACAGCCCGGGCAGCGGCAGGCCACTCTCGTAGTCGACGCTCGCCTGCGCGGCATCGGCTTCCGGCCCCTCGGAGAACCGGACGAAGAGGCCCTGCTGCCGGTACACGAGCCGGGTCAGCTCGTCGAGGTCCTCCACTGCCCGCATGTCCGTCGCGCTCCTTCCGCCGGCCGGTGGTGACTCACCTCATCTCCGTACCGCAACGGCCTTGGTGTAAACGGAACCGGGTGCGGACGGAACCCGGTGCCGTATCGGATCGCGTTCGCCCTGTGTACGCAGCGTTCCGGCTCACCGCAGCAACTGCCGGACCGCCGCGACAAGGCCCCTGGCCGTGGATACTGGCCGACGCGGGAACCGGGGTGAGGGAACGAGCGCCCGCACCGCCGGCCCCGGTCGGTGCTCACGGAGCGCTCGAACGGCGATGGTGATTCACGGTAGAGGGTGAGCATGTCCGAAGAGACGACGGCGCGAGACCGCAACTGGAACGAGCTCCTCCAGGAGCTGCGAGTGGCCCAGACCGGGCTGCAGATCCTGACCGCGTTCCTGGTGTCCCTGCCCTTCCAGCAGCGGTTCAGCTCCCTCGAGCCCGGACAGGTTCGTATCTACCTCGCCGTGCTGGCCATCTCGGTGCTGGCCACCGTTCTCGTACTCGCCCCGGTCAACTACCACCGGACACTCTTCCGGCAGCAGGAGAAGGAGTGGCTGGTCCTGGTCGGCAACCGGTGCGCCAGGGCGGGCCTGGTGTTGTCCGGTCTCGCCGCCGTCGGCGTGGTGTGGCTGATCTTCGATGTCGTGGTCGGTGACGGGGCCGGCATCGTCGCGGCGATCGTCGGGCTGCTGGTCTACCTGGGGGTGTGGGGCGGCGTACCGCTGCTCAAGCAGCGCCGGGCGGCGACCGCGCCGACCCCTGACCGGTCGCCTCGCGAGCGCGACGGCGGCGACTCCGCGTAGTCCGCCGCACGCTCGACGTCCGGGGCTACCAGGTTCCGGAGGTAGCATCGCCGCGCTGACGACCGCGACGAGGAAGGTCCTGTGCTGTGCGCCTGCGGTTGGTGACGGTCCGTCGCATCGCCGGCGTGCTCACGGCGCTCGCAGTCGCGGTGGGATGCGTCGCCGGCTGTGGTGGGGGAGCCGACTCCTCCGGCCGGGCGGGGCGTACGCCGGACAGCCGGCCCGCACCGCAGGCCGCCCGGATGGTGGCCACCGGCAACACCATGGACCAGTCGCTGCCCGCGGCCGCCGCCTCCACGCCGCTGACCGACCAGGACGGCCGGCACCTGACCCTGGGATCCCTGCGGGGCAAGGTCGTCGTGCTCGCGCCCTTGCTGACCATGTGCCAGGAGACGTGCCCGATGACCAGCGAGAACTTCCACCAGGCGGCGCAGGCAGCCCTGGCCGCTCAGGCGGCCAAGCGTTCCGGCTCGCCGGGCAAGGTGGTCTTCGTGGAGCTGACGGTCGACCCCGCCCGCGACACCGTACGCCGGATGCACGCCTACGCGAAGCTGTACGGCGCGCTGCCGAACTGGCTCCTGGTCACCGGCAAACCGGCACAGGTCACCGCGATGTGGAAGGCGCTCGGCGTGACCACCGAGAAGGTCCCGACCGAGGAGCCGGTACGCGACTGGCTGAGCGGCCAGAAGGTCGAGCACCCCTACGACGTGCACCACCAGGACGTCGTGGTCATCGTCGGCCAGGACGGCCACCTGCGATGGATCACGGTCGGGCGTCCCGATGCGCGCGGTACCAGGCTGCCCACCAGCATGCAGAAGTTCCTCGACGACGAGGGGCGGGACAACCTCGCTCATCCGGCCGCCGGCGGCGCGAGTTCGTGGACCGCCCGCGACGTCGAGCAGGCGGTGGCCTACGTGCGTGGCCTGGACAGCGACGGCTGAGCGCGTTCGCTTCTGCCGCTGCGCCACGTCACGGCGAGCGTGACGAGGCCGAGGACGGAGACGAACGCCAGGCCACCGATGGACAGGATCGTGAACAGCCGGAGCTGGTCGGGGGTGGGCTGCGGCAGGTAGCCCGTCTGCATGAAGCTGCTCGCCGACACCCCGGTCAGCACCAGCGTCAGGGCGAGTGCGATCGAGTGCATCGAGTCCCACAGGGCGTGCAGGATCGCCACCCACAGGTACACGACGGGCAGCACGCCGCGGAAGTAGTGAACGCGACCGTTGCGGGCCACGTGGAAGAGCACTCCACCGAGGATGGCGGTCCACAGCCCGTGCCCGACGGGTGCCAGGACGCCGCGCAGGAGTTCGGTCTGGACCAGGTCGGGCAGGGACAGCCCCTTCTCGGTGATCATGGCGTTGAAGGCGTACCCCGCGCTCTCGAACGCCGCGAACCCGAACCCCACGGCCGCGCCCAGCACGACGCCGTCCCTGGTGTGCCGCCGAGCCATGTGGCGGGTGACGAAGACGAGCGCGGCGAGCTTGGCTCCTTCCTCGATCAGCCCGACGCCGAGGAACAGCAGAGGCGAAGGATGCAGGACGTACGACTCCAGCAGAGACGCGCCGAACACGCCGAGCAGCCCGCCGAGAACGAACGCCGTGACGACGAGTTCGGTGGTCACATGCTCGTCCCGCCAGCGTTCGAACGCCCACGCGACGAACGACACCGGGACCAGGAAGCTGCCGAGCAGCACGACGGTGGGGACGAGGTTGGCGTTCGACGTCAGCAGCGTCACGGCGACGGCGACCAGCCACAGCAGCAGACCGGTGAAGAAGATCCGTAGGTAGAGCCGTCGTGGCCGGCTTCGCGTGCGCGCACTTGTCGAGACCATGAACCCTCCAGCGGCATCGTCGCCTCGGCTGGTGATGCCCCACGCCGAGATCATGAAACGGTACGCCGGTGTCCACGGCGAGGGACCCTGGCCCGCGTGAGCCGCGCGACTGGTGTTCGCCACTGTGGGGACCTGGCGACACTCTCCGCTGACCGACTGCCGGCCGCCCGGCTACGCCCGGACGGCGAACACGCGGTCGACGTAGACGTACTGGACGGCTGAGGAGTTCGGTGGCGCGATCCAGACGTACCTCGGATTGGCGACGTCGTACTGGTAGACACCCGGCAGTTCGAGTTCGTGGTACTCGCCGTCGGCCACCTCCGAAACCTTGATGGTTCGTTCGTTCCCGAACGGCGGGTACACCCCCGCGACCATCGCGGCCGCATCCGGCGCGGCCGATCCGGTCTCGGCCCGGACCGTGACGTAGACCTTCCAGCTTCCGGTCGTCGGCAGGGAGTCCAGCGGAAGTTGCACGCCCCAGTCCGGCCGGTTGCCGGGCATCCGCACGGTGTACCCGTTGGACGCGCCGGCGTCGTCGAGGATCGTGGTGACCGGCGCGTACAGGCGCAACGCGGGCTCCTGGTAGTCGGCCCAGTCCTCCGGAGGAAGGCCCGCGACGGTCGCGGGCGGGGTCGCCGGCGCGGTGGCGATCCGGAGCTGACGCAGCAGATCTTCCGGAGTGCCGCCGCCCTCGCTGATCCTGGTGAGCCCGGCGGCGCGGATCTCCTCCTCGAGTCGGTCGAGACGGTTCCGGGTGTCCGGGTCCCAGTCGGTGCCGCGTTCGCGGGCGGTCCGCAGGAAATCCGACGTACGCAGCAGGATCACGTAGTCGACGCCGAGGCGTACGGCCTGCACGTGCTTGCGCAGGTCGGCACTGTCCCTCACCGCCGACTCCGCCTGCGCCATCAGGTCGTCGGCCGCCATCATCGTGTCGAAGTTGAGGTACGGCGAGGTCGGTGACACGCCGATGGTGAGGCGGACACCGGTGTCCTCCACCGACTGGCGCAGCAGCCGCATGTAGCGGTACACATGCGTCGCTGCCGGGCCGTAGTAGCCGTCCAGGAACTCGCCGATCAGCTTGTCCGCGTCCTGGTGCGGATCCCAGAGCAGCCGTCCCAGCACCCAGGTGCGCAGGTGGACGAACTCGCTCCCGACCGCGTTGTAGGCGTGCTCGCCGAAGTAGCCCCGGATCTGCGGGTGGTCGGCCATCGCCCGGATTCCGTCGGCCATCGCCCAGTAGTCGGGGAACGGCTGGATGTACGACGCAAAGTCGATGAGGTAGTCCCACACGACGATGTTGTTCGCGAGCCCGCACCAGGTCAGCATCTGCCGGCCGATCTCGGCGTTGTCGTCGGCGAACAGCGAGTCCGCGAAGTCCGCCTGGATCGGCGCGACAGTGAGCACCACGGCGTCGTCGACCCTGATGCCGGTCGGGGGAGCGAAGCTGAACCAGTACGCCTGCGTGCTGATGCGCGCCTGCGGGATCTTCTTCCGTACGCGGGTCACGACGTCGTTGGCCAGATCCACCACGGCGGCCGACAGCGCGCCCCCGTGCTGGTCGACAAAGGCCTTGCTGGCGGGGTCGGGCTGCCAGTCCGCGTCCTGCTGGTCGAAGCCGCTGGACGGATCGAGCCCGTCGGCGATGCGCTTGCGGATCGTGGTGACCAGGTTGTCCGCCGCCAACTGGCGGGTGCGGTCGTCCATGGCCAGGATCTGCCCGCCGGACCACAGCTCCTCGTCCGGAACCATGGTCCGCCACGTTCCGCCGAAGGGATGGGCCGGCCAGTACGTCGACCAGGTGTCGAGGGGCGCCGGGATGTCATCGTCATCCCAACCACGGTTGCCGTTCAGCAGGTTGTGGTGCCGGTACGCGGGGTCCGCCGCGTCGCCTGCGTACATCTGGCGGTAGGCGAACCGCGGCACCTGCTCCCCGTTGAGCCGAGCAACGGAGACGTCGAGCGTGCGAGCGTGGGGGATGACCGTGTAGTCGGCGGCCAGCCACCGCACCCCGAGGAGACGGTCGAGGATCCAGTAGACGCCGTAGAGGGTGCCGCGGGAGTTGGCGCCGGCGATCAGGGCGGCCCGTCCGCGCGTACGCAGGGCGAAGCCGTCCTCTCCCAGGCCTGTCGGGTCGATGTTGCCGAAGCGGCGTACCAAGGGGTTCTCACGCCCGACGACCAGGAGCTCCGCGGTGTCCGGCGGGTCGTCGGACTGGACAACGGGAAACGTCGCCGAGGTGATGGCCTTCAGGTAGTGGGCCAGTTCGTCGGCCGCGTGCCGGGTCGTGAGGTCCTCGCCTGCGCCACAGTAGATCCGGTAACGCGTCCTGCCGTCTTCGGCGAGCCGGATCCGCCTGTCCGCCGCCGAGGCGGGCGCTGCCCAGGCGAGTCCGGAGCCACCGGCGAGTGCGGCACCAGCGACCGCCCCTCCGGCCGCGACGACGCTCCTGCGGGTGGGTCGAGGTCTGCGTGTGTCACCGTTGCCGCTCATGGATGTCTCCAGCGATCGTGTGGAGTGAAACCGGCGGTGGAACCGTGAGAACCCTGCTGGGGCTGGTGGTTCGGGGGAAGTGCTGGTGAAGCTGAACGCGGCCACAAGCTAGGCCGGTGCTCGCGGAGTGTCAAGGAATCGTCACACTCGTGACCACGTCCACTCGCGGTCATCCGGTCGAACCCCGACAGGGGTTTCGCCTGGCGAGCCGAGGATCACCACTACCAGCCAGTCACAAGCAACCCGTCGGGACCCGCATGCGCCTGTCAACAAGAAGTTGCTTGCGCAGCAGGGGCCCGTACTGGTCCACTGCCTTGTCGGCGTCGGGGATCCTGGGAGTGCTGATGGGAGTACGTGAGGAACGAGCCGCTCGGGCGGATGCTCGCCTGGCGCAGGCTCGGCAGGTTCTGGACGAGTTGAAACTTCTCGATCGGTGGAGGACCGTCGGCGATCCGGTCGTCGTCGGCTCGGTCGCGTTGGGTGTCGTCGTACGGCCCGACGTCGACCTGGAGATCTACGCCGACAGCCCGTCGATCCGTGACGGCTTCGGTGTGGCCGCCGCGCTTGCGGAGCTTCCGAAGGTGCGGGCCATGCGGTACAAGGACGAACGCGACCGAGCCGCGGAGGGCCTGTACTGGAAACTCGAGTACGAGCTGGCTCCCCAGGAGACCTGGCACGTCGACATGTGGCTGTTTCGTAGCGGCCTCGCCCACCGCTCCTCGACCGACCTGACCGAGGCACTGACAGCCGCACTGACCGACGGCCGGCGGGATGCGGTCCTGGCGATCAAGGAAGAGGCCGTCGGCCGGGGCACCCGAGCCCACGGATACTGGGTGTACCGCGCGGTCATCGACGAGGGTGTGAGCTCCTACGACGAGTACCTCGACTGGCTCGGAGACAGAGATGTCTGGGAACACACCAACTGGCGACCCATGCCGCATAACGGAGGAGGGGCACGATGAACCCGCCCGATCCGGAGGTACCGCGGCTCGCGGGAGATCCGGGTCAGCGGCTCGCGTTCGCCGACCGGATCCGTGCCACGCTTGCCGAGGCGGTCCCGGGCTCGGTGGCCGAGCTTCGAGGGTCCCTCGCGTCCGGATCTGCCGACGTCTACAGCGACGTCGACCTGGGCTGGGTCGTGCCGGACGACCGGTTCGGCGCGGCGCTCGGTTGCGTGTCCACCGCCCTGGCGACCGTCGGCCCGCTTGCGTCCTTCCGGTCCGACCCGGACAACCAGCGCTCGCCCCACCTGCGGCGGCTGTTCGTCCGCTTCGCCGGCGTACCGCTGTCGTGGCGCCTCGACCTGGAGGTGTGGGCGGCGTCGGTGGCGTACGACGCTGCCGTGGCCGACGATCCCTCGATGCGAGGGGACGAGTGGTGTCCGTACGAAAGCGCGCTGATGAACGCGCTCGCCGCCATCAAACAGCTGCTCCGCGGTGGACCGGAGATCGCGCGGGACGGTCTCACCCGTGGATTCGAACGTGTGGGAGCCGAACCGCGGCTCGACCTGTCGTCGCAGGATCGGGTGATCGAGCTGGCCCATCTGGTCGCGGCCGCTCGTCCGCACCTACGTTCCTTCGCCACCGACATCATCACGGCTGCTATTCGAGAACTCGCGTAGTCGGTGCAGGTCGCCGGCGACGTCCCGGAGTACGTCGATCGCCCACGGGCTGGTTCGTCCATCGCGATCGGTGGTGAACTGGAGCTCGGAGAGTGTGCGGATGCGACTGAACCCGCCGAGTAGGTCGAAGTCCTCGGCCGGCAGTGGGCCGCCGGCTTCGAGGTAGGTCTGCCAGAACGCCAGCGGGTCGGGAGCCTGGACCGCGAGAGCGGCCTCGTACGCCAGGACGTCGACGTGGCAGGCCTCCCAGTCGATGACCGCGACGAGCCGATCCTTGTCGAAGATCAGGTTGCGCGGGTTGAAGTCGCCGTGGACCATGCCACGGCTCAACGGCCGTCCGGAACTCCGGAGACTCTCCAGCCAGCATTCGAGTTCCGCAGCCTCGGCGTCGAGGAACCGGAACAGCTCCTTCACCTCGGTGGTGTGCGGCAGGTCCTGTTGCAGAACCGGTCGCACGGTCGACCACGTAGTCGGTTGGTCGAGAACGCTGCGAACGTCGTCGGCGACCCCGAGTTCGAGGTTCGTTCCAGCGCGGTGGATCCGCGCCAGGACCGAGGCGGCCTGCTGCCAGCGGATCCCAGCCGCGACCTCAGTGCCAAGGAAGCCGTTGACGTAGGGGAAGAGCGACAGAACCTGTCCTCGGATGATCTGCAGTGTCTCGCCGTTGAGGCCCGGCAACGGGGGCACGACTTCCGGCACCTCGTAGCGGAGTAGACCAAGCGCGGCGTGCTCGTAAGCCACCTGCTCCCGGCTGAGTTCGGATCGGCTCACCCGCACCACGTACGTTCCATCGAGTGACTCGACGCGCCACGACTGGTTCATGAGCCCCTCGGTCATGAACGTCGGGCGTTGATTCACGACGTGGCCGAAGCAGGTCCGGGTGGCGCTCGGGATCTCCGACCGCAGCAGCCACAGCGGCTCCCACTGATGGCCGTCCCACACCTTGGTGTCGTCGTCGGACAGTTCACCGACAGCCGGCACCGACGTCTCGGCTCCCACCGCTGTTCACCTCCGGTCCGACCCACCGCCGCGCGGGTGCAAGCGTCGCTTATGTTCCCGGTGGGCCTCAACCGATTTGAGCTGCGGCTCGGCGCGGTTGCCGTGTTCACTCCTGGGAGGTTGTCCGGTCATGGACAGAAGTCGTCCTTGGATTCACCGGAGCCTGTGCCGCTAACGTCGCCGGCGTGCTGATGACGATGCCCGAAACGCCCTATGCGGTTGAACTTCGGAGTGCGGTCCGGTACGGATCGGTTCCGGGCCTACCCGCCTGGCAGGCAGCGCTTCACCTGGACCTGCTCGTTCCCACCCCAAGACCTGTGAGGCCGTCGCCGGCAATCGTGTACCTGCACGGAGGCGGGTGGCGGGACGGGCATCGTTCGTACGGCCTCTATCCATGGCACGGTCCGCTTCTTGCGGTGCACGGCTTCGTCGTTGCCAACGTGAGCTACCGGCTGAGCGGCCAAGCCCCGTTCCCCGCGCAGATTCACGACGTCAAGGGGGCGATCCGGTGGCTCCGTTCGAACGCGGCGGCGCACGGAATCGACCCTGATCGCATCGGGGTGTGGGGCGACTCCTCCGGCGGCCACCTCGCAGCGCTTGCCGCTACCACGGCCGAGCGGGCCGACTTGGAGGGGGAGTGCGGATCAGGCGGACGGTCCAGTGCCGTCCAGGCGGCAGTCGTGCGGTGTGCCCCGAGTAACTTCCTCACGTTTCCGCAGGGAGGCTGGCAGGACGAGGTGATGGATGCTCTCTTCGGCGGGCCGCTGTCCGCGACCGCCGAACTGCGCCAGCTGGCAAGCCCCGCAGCGCACGTGTGTGCCGGCGTTCCACCGTTTCTGATCGTCCATGGAACTGACGACGAGACCGTGCCATTCGAACAGGCCGAGACGTTGGCCCGCACGCTTCGAGCGCACGACGGGTACGTCGAGTTCAATGTCATGGAGGGCGTTCACCACAACCTTCATACGGATGTCGACCTGCCGTGGGGTTCCGAGCCATGGGCCGAACTCGGCATCCAGGCGCTGAACTTCTTCGTTCGTACTCTCAAGTCCTGAGGTTGTGCCGCGACGCGGACATTCTTTGTTAGGGTGCCGGATGTGACGTGATCTCTCGCACCGTTCTTCTTCCGGCTCAGCGTCCGCCCTTGGTGGCGAACGTCGGACTCGGGTGAGTTCACCCTGGAGAGGTCACGATGAACGATGCTGTTAATGCACGCGTCAAGGGGTCGTTGCGCACGATGGTCGACTTCGACTGTCCCGAGTGCGACGCAGATGCCCGAGTACAAGTCGTAGCCGCGGATCGCATCACCTGCCCTGAGTGCCGGGCAAGCCGGCCGTTCCGACTCGGCCGGCTTCATGTCGTCACCGGCAGTCCCGCCACGGGGAAGTCCAGCGTCGGCCGGGTCCTGGCCGCGCGTTCACCCCTTGAGCTGGTCGTGTTGGACGGCGATCTCACCGCCCGGCCTGAGCACGACAGTACGGAAGAGGCGTGGCTCGGATTCATTGACACGTGGCTTCGCACGGCGGTCGGGGTGGCGCAGGGAGGCCACAGTCTGGTTCTCGTCGGCTACTCGATGCCTCACCAATGGGAGCAGCAGGCGCTGCGGCACTTCCTCGGACCGATCACCTACATCGCCCTCGTGTGCTCCGACGGTGAGCTCGACCGACGTCTGCGCGACCGGTCCTGGATGGGTTCGCGTCGCGAACGGGCATCGCTCATCGAGCTGAACCAGACCTTCCGTGCTCGCGCAGACATGACCGTGATCGAGACCGATCACCGTTCACCGGAAGCTGTCGCCGGACGGATCCTCTCGCTGGTGTCTCGGCATGATCCTTAAGGCTGAGGCGGAGTGCCGACCAACCTCCATGTCACAAACGGAGGCATTCGAGGCTGCTGATGGTTCATGGCGCACGCCACGGCGCGTGGGCCTGGGACGAAGTGACAACCTGGCTCGAACCACAGTCACCCGGCGCGGACTCCGGAGCTCGCGGCCCGCAACGCCGACGTCTACAGCGACATCGATCTCGGCTGGGTCGTGCCGGACGAACAGTTCGGCGCGGCGCTCGGTTGCGTGTCCACAGCGCTGGCGTCCATCGCTCCGCTCCGTCGTTCCGATCCGACCCGGACAACCAGCGCTCACCTCATCTGCGACGGCTGTTCGTCCGCTTCATCGGCCTACCACTGTTCTGGCGCCTGGACCCGGAGGTGTGGGGGCGTCGTACGACTCCACGCCGGATCACGATCCGTCGACGCGGGGCGATGAGTGGTGTCCCTACGAGAGCGCACTGATGTACGGACTGGCCGCGATCAAGCAGGTCCTTCGTGGCAGGCCGGAGGTCGCGCAGGACGTCTTGACCCGCGGATTCCAGCGCGTCGGTGCTGACGCCAACCTGGTCGCGGCGGCAGTACCGGCCGGCTCCGACGAACGGCGTTGGCCACGTCCCCGAGGATGTCGATGGCCCATGCGGTCTGGTAGAACGACACCATGCCGCGACCGCGCACCGGCAGATCCATCGGCTACTCTGATCATCTCCGGTGGTCCGAGCAGTCACATCTCTCCCGAAGTTGTGGCGGCGATGGCGGGAGCTATCCCGAGCAGCCGTCTGGTCACGATTCCGGTCGGGCACCGGGTGCACAGCACCGCCCCGGACGCGTTCTGGGCGGCGGTGCTGCCGTTTCTGAACGGACCGGACCCGGCGGCGGGGCCGGCCTCCTCGTCATCGGAGGGCCGACGGTCCTGAACCTGGCCGGGAGGCATCTCTTACTCGGCACGTGTTCCGGAGAAGGGGAAGGTACCGCCGCCGGAGATCGTCACCGACCCCGTGAACGTGTCGCCGTCGACCGAGCCGGTCACCACGAGGTCGAACTTCGCCGGCTCGGTCATCTCGGCCGTGAACTCCAGGTGGCCCTCGCTGTCGACCGTGCCCGACACGATCGGGGCGGTCACCTCCAGCACCGTGTCGAACATCGTCCCGGACACCGCGGCCCCCGACGTCTTCAGATCCAGGTCGATCTGCTTGCTGCCCGCCGGGTGGACGAACGTGATGCTCCATCGGCCGTCCGCACCGACCTTGCCGCTGGCCGGCCGGTCGGTGAGGACAGGTGCGTCGGGAGCCTGAGGCGGCAGCACCCGCTCACCCAGCGACGGCTGGCCGGGCTTCACGGGAACGCCGGCGGAGTTCAGGAAGCCGGCCATCATGCGGTAGTACCCCGCGAGGAAGAGCACCTCGAGAATCTCGGCGTCGTCACGTGCCGCGCTCAGCGCCGACCAGGTGGCGTCGGAGACGTACGCGTCCGCGCACAGTTCATCCGTCGCCCGGAGCACCGCGTCGTCCTCAGGTGCCCAGGTGGCGGCGGGATCGGAAAGCGCGTTGATCTCGTCCGCGGTGGCACCGGCACCGAGCGCGGCAGGTACGTGGTTGGCCCATTCGTACGGCGCTTCGCACTGCAGTGCCACCCGGAGGATCGCGAGTTCGCGGATGCGTGGGTGCAGTTTGCCCTGACTGAGCAGATAGCCGCCGAGGGCGGAGGACGCCTTCGTCAACTCCGGGTTGCGTGCGAGCACCTGGATGACGGTGTCGGCGCCGAGCTTCGCCAGCTTGCGTTGTTCGGGCTCCAGCTCCTCGATCGGAACCGGCCGGATCCGAGGGGTGGGGGCGTGCGGCATGACGGATCTCCTTGCATGCTTAGGATTTCTCGTGACGTTCGATGGTGTCGAGAGCCTTCTTGGCATCGTCCTTGTTGAGCAGAGGGCGGGAGTAGAGGTCGATCAGGGCACGCGCCACGAGGTTGTCGCCTTCCGGACTCATGACGTCGACCCCGATCGCGCGGGAGACGTGCTCCTGCAGCACCGTGAGGGAGAGCGCCATCGCGGTGTGCACCGCGGCGCGAACCCTGGGACTGGCGCTCGGTGGGTCCGTCTGGGCCTGGTCCAGGTCGGCGTGCCACTGCGTACCGAGGTCGACCATCTCGTCGAACACCGGCGCGGCGCCGCCCTCGACGAGAGCGCGTGCGAGGTACGCCTGATAGTGGGCACCCGCGACCCGTGCCGCGGCGACATAGCTGCCGCCCTCGGGTTCGGCGCCGCTGCGGACCTGGTCGCTCAGGCGGTGGATCACCTGCGCGAGGTGGGCGTCACAGGCCTCTCGCAAGGCCTGTTTGGAGCCGAAGTGATGCCGCACCAGGCCCAGCGAGACCCCGGCCGTCTCGGCGATGCCGCGGATCGTCGCCCGCTCGAAGCCGTAGTTCCCGAAGTGCTCCATGGCGGCGTCGCGGATCCGTGCCCGCGCGGTGAGGTCGTCCGGATCGGGGTCGACGGGCGGCACAAGGAACCTCCACGGGACTCGACTGTACGTTTGTACAGGCGACTATACACACGTACAGCCGGTAGAGAAGTGGTAGTGCTCATGGAGCCGGCGATATTGCGATGCGGGGTTCTCGATCGACGTGATAGATCACGACGATGACCTACGTGATTCGTTCGGTCGAGTCCGAGCAGGAACTTGTCAGGTCCTTCGACGTCCTGGGGGCGCAGTTCCCGCGGCCGCTCACCCACCAGGACCGTCGGTTCACCGACCTGGCCCGGCGGTTCCCGCAGGATCGTTCCATGATGCTGATCGCCGAGGACGAGGAGCAGGTCGTCGGTGGTGCACTCGCCTTCAGGGCAGGCGAAGGCGGCCCCAGCTGCGACGTGACCCTGCGGATCATCGCGCTCCTTCCCGAACACCGGGGAAAGGGGCTCGGGCGCCAACTTGTCGAATGCATCGAGCAGGAGGCGGCCAGGCTCGGCGTACGCGGAATCGGCCTGGGCGCCGACGAGGCCGTCGGCTTCTACCAGCACCTCGGCTATCGCGGTAAGGGCGGGATGTACAAGGCGCTGCCGCTGTCGTCGACTCACAGTGACGCTCACACCCGCCGTCGCGCACTGGAAGAACTCCGAGAACGCCGAGAGGCGCGACTGCAACAGCAGTGAACAGCCTGCGCGACAAGAACGTGGGACGCGGCCGGCGCCTCCTGCTCACCGCGCGTGGTGCGTCTACCGTCTACCTCACCGGATGACAGCCTTCTCGAGTTCGGACTTGCTCATGTGGGACCGGCCCGGAACGCCCTGCCGCTCCGCGTCTGCCTGCAGCTGTGCCTTCGTACGACCGCCCGGTCCGCCGCCGGGCCGGTGACCTCCGCGGCAGCCGGAGGAGATGTCCTTGGCCAACGTCGAGCTCTTCTGTCCGGATCTCCCGAAATCACGAGGGTTCCTTTCAACGGCGCTTCGTCGGCGATGTCCGAACCAGTGCGAATGGCACGAGTGTGACCAGCCTCACCGGCCTCCCGTGCTGGTCGCACAGGCGAGCCGGATCCGGTTAGGCTCACGGAGATGGACTTCGAGACCGTCGGTGTCGAGGAGGAGTTCCTGCTGGTCGACCCGGCGTCGCGGCTTCCGGTGCCGCTGTCGGTCGAGGTGCTCGACACCGCGCTGGCGGGTGGGGTGCCGACAGGCGCCAGCTTCCAGCCCGAACTCGTGCGGACGCAGGTGGAGACCGCCACCGGCGTGTGCGGCGACATGTCAACGGTGGCAGAGCATCTGCGCGCGCTGCGCGGCACTCTCGGCGCGGCGGCCCGGACCCACGACGCCCGCCTGGTCTCGGTCGGCAACCCGGTGCTGTCCGGCGGTCCGCCACCTCTCACCCCCGGTGAGCGCTTCGACCGGATTCACCGGCAGTACGCCGAGATCGTCGACTCCTACCAAGCGTGCGGGTGCCATGTCCACGTCGGGTTGCCCGATCGGGAGACCGCCGTCGCCGTACTCAACCACCTGCGGCCCTGGCTGCCGACCCTGCTGGCACTGTCTGCCAACTCCGCGTTGACAGACGGCCGCGACACCGGGTACGCCAGCTGGCGAATGGTCACGCAGGCACGTTTTCCGGGCGCCGGCATCCCGCCGTACTTCCCTTCGGTGACGGCGTACGACCGTGAGGTGGCGCGGCTGGTCGACTGCGGGGTGCTCGTCGACGCCGACATGACGTTCTGGCTCGCCCGGCCCTCCCCCCGCTACGCGACGCTGGAGGTGCGCGCCGCCGACACCGCCGGCACCGTCGACGACGCGCTGCTCCAGGCCGCACTGACCCGGGCACTCGTGCGCACCGCACGGGCGGACCTCGCGGCGGGCAGGGACGCGCCGGAGGTTCACGAGCAGGTGGCGGCCGCCGCGATGTGGAGCGCAGCGCGCCACGGCCTGGACGGCCCGGCCGTGGATCCCCTGCTGGGCAAGCAGGTCCCGGCGAAGGACCTGCTGCACCAGATGCTGGTCCGGGTACGCCCCGCCCTGGAGGAGACGGGCGATCTTCCTCTCGTGCGCCGGCAGGTGCACCGCGTCCTGACGGCGGGCACCAGCGCGGCCCGGCAGCGGGCGACATACGCCCAGGCCCGGGAGTGGCGGGCCGTCGTGGACATGCTGGTGGCCCAGACCGCACAAACAACGCAGACAATCCATACGGCGCGGACCGCCGAGACCGGTGCTCTCCCGGCTCCGTTTGTGGCCGACGCGCTCGGGTAGGCGAAATCCGTGAATGCCTCCGCACCCGCTACGTCGCTCCCTCGGCCGCGTGGACCCCTGTCCGCGGCCGTGGTCGAGACCCTGGCCACCGGCTCGCCGTCCGGCCTGGGTGCGCCGACCAGCCCGACCAGCCCGGCCGGCGCGGTAGATCGGACGGGCACCGACCCGGCAGGCAGCTTGGCCGCGGCGGACGTCGCCGGCACCGACCCCTACGGCGACGATCTCCAGCTCGCGCTCTACACCTGCTACGAGCTGCACTACCGGTCGTTCGCCGGTGTGGACGGGGCGTGGGAATGGGATCCGGCCCTGCTGGGTCTTCGCAACCAGCTCGAGTCGGTCTTTCTCGCCGCGCTCCGCCGCGACGCCGTACGCCACACCGACGTCGACGAGGCGCTCGAGCCTTTGCTGGTCGAGCCGGTGGACGCCGACGGCATCTCGCACTTCCTCCGTAAGCAGGGCGAGCTGTCCCACCTGCGCGACCACATCGCGATGCGTTCGGCCTACCACCTGAAGGAGGCCGACCCGCACGCGTGGGTGATCCCGCGGCTTTCGGGCGTGGCCAAGGCGGCGCTGGTGGCGGTGGAGTTCGACGAGTTCGGCGGCGGGCACGCCGACCGCGCGCACTCGCAACTGTTCGCCGACCTCATGGACGGCCTCGGACTCGACTCCCGGTACGGCCACTATCTCGACCGGACACCCGCCGCGATGCTGGCGGTGGTCAACCTGATGTCGATGCTGGGCCTGCACAGGTCCCTGCGCGGTGCGCTGGTCGGCCACTTCGCCGCGGCGGAGATCACCACGCCGCCCAGTGCCCGGCGGATCGCCCAGGCGATGGACCGGCTCGGCACGCCCGCCGCCTGCCGCCTCTTCTACGACGAGCACATCGAGGCCGACGCCGTTCACGAGCAGGTCATGCGTAACGACGTCGTCGCCGACCTGATCTCGCGCGAGCCGGAGATGACCGAGGACGTGATCTTCGGCATCGACGCCACCGACTTCCTGGAGGAGGCCGTGGCGACGGAGGTTCTGCAGGCCTGGCGGGCCGGCCGGTCGGCGCTGCGAGAGGTGGCCTGAGTTCGTGACCGCACGTCGGAAGGTCGTCCGCCGTACGTCTGTCCGCAGAGGCGGCCTACGCAGCGGAAACATCCGGCGCTCGGTCCTGCGTCAGTCGTCGTCCGGCTCGTCCTTCGTCCGGACCCGCTTGCGGTGGCTGGTGTCGCACAAGGGGTAGGTGTGACTGCGCCGGCAGGTGCACACCGCCACGATGAACCGATCCGACCTCACGGTCTGGCCTTCGTGGACGAGCTCGACGGGCCCTTCGACCAGGATCGGTCCGCCCGGCACGATCCGGACCACCCGCCCGGACCGGCCTTTCCGGCACTGCTCGGGGGGTGGCTCGCAGCTTCGTTCAGCGTCTCGTTCGGGGTGTCGCTCAGCGGGTGCCACGGATCACGACCAGTTCTTCCTCGCGTTCGCCGGGCAGGATGTAGCCCTGCTCCTCCAGCCAGGATGCCCGCTCCGTCATCACCGGGCCGAACGGGATCCGCGAACGTGCGCTGACCTCGGCCTTGATCCCGGCTGCCGCGAGGCGTTCGCACGTGCGGTCGTTGCCGCACATCGAGGACTGCACCAGCAGCAGCGTGCCGCCGGGTTCGAGTACCTCCGGTACGGTCGCGCACAGCTCGTCCAGATGGGAACGTCCGTCCAGACCCGCGTCCCAGGCGCCGGAACGCTGCTCGATCGTCGGTGACGCGGCGTACGGGACGTAGGGCGGGTTCGCCAGGACGAGATCGAACCGCTCGCCTCGTACCGGCTCGACCAGGCGGCCGCGAAGTACGCGGACCGGAAGCCTTCGACTCCAGGAATTGGCGCGGGCGGACCACACCGCCCGCGGATTGACGTCGACGGCCGTGACGTGGCGTGCTCCCAGCCTGGCGGCCAGGACCGCGAGCGCGCCGGTTCCGGTGCAGAGGTCCAGGACGCGTGAGATGGGGGAAAGTGGTTCCCTGCGCAGGGCCTGGGCCAGCAGCCAGGTGTCGTCCTGCGGCCTGTAGACGCCCGGAAGCCGCACGAATCGGATATCGGCCTCCGAACGTGGATTCGTGATCTGGGGGCCTTGGCGCACCTCAGATCTACCACGCGGGTTGATTCGTGCGACGGGCTTTCCCCATGGCCGCTCCGTTGTGCGATCGAGGATGACCGGTACCGTCCTTTGTCTCGGCGGAAGCGACCGTCGCTGGGCTACCGGTCAAACCTGCACCTTTTCGGCCCGCCTCGATGTCGCTGTGCTGAGAGTCAGTTACCCTCGCACCCTCGCTGTATTAGCGATGCACGGGACCTCTTTCGTTTGCTCTGTCACCAATTGCGACCGTTCGGTTTCTCCCAGCCGTAACTCTCGCCGCGCAACGTGGAGTCGGCGGCCTTCGCTGTTGCGAAGACCGCCGACTCGACCGGCAGGGCTGGGACTGACGTCAGGCAGCCGTCACAGCGCTCGTACGCCGCCGCAGTAGGACGGTGCCGAGAGCGGCAGCCGCCGCCAGCGCACCGCTACCACCAACGGCGAGGCTGCTGTTGGTGCCGGAGGCGCCGCCGTCACCGCCGGCCACCGGACCCCGCGGGGTCACCGCGTCGCCGCCGGCCACCGGACCCCGCGGGGTCACCGCGCCGGAGGTCTCGTCGGCGCACTGGGCAACGCGCACCGATGGGGCTCTGTCAGCGCACAGAGAGATGGACCCCGCCGCCGAAGCAGAGGCGGAGTGGTCCTGCGCCGCGGACTGGGAGACGGCCACATCGCCACAGGTGATGATGGTCGTGTTCTGGACGAGGACGTTCTTGCCGTCCTTCTTGTACTGCTTCTCGCTCTTGTAGTGCTCTTCGCCCTTGTAGTGGCCGTCGTACTCGTCGGAGCCCTTGGCGTCCTGGCGGTCGCTACGCGGCTCCGCCCAGCCGTCGTCCCCGCTGTCACGACCCAGTGTCATGGGCCGCTCGCCGTTGACGCAGATCACCTTGAGGTACTTGGACCCGCCGTGGTCGGGACCGTACCTGCCTTCCCCGTGGTCCGGCGACGCTACCGACGCCGAAGCGAGGCCCGGTGTGGCGAGCAGAAGCGCCCCACTGGCCGCCGCGACACCGGTGGCCGCTCGGACGAGGAATTTGCTCGACACGGCAACTCCCATCGAGTGCTGGAATATCTGGAATACCTACGCACCAGTTCTCCGTAGGCGCCTCTCGGCAAACGATTGGCTTTCGCGTATGTCTGGATCCGAGAATTGTCGCGGAATTCAAGTGATTTATTCGTCCGGCCTGTATTCACTGCACACAGTCGGCCTTGCATTGCACCATTCTTCGGGCACCGAATTCCGTCGTGCGCGGGCGGTGCCGTCGGTCATCGGTCGGCAGTTCCGGACACGCCAGGACTGAAAACTGCCGACTCGGGCAAAAGACTTGTCGAGTGTGCCGGCCCCGGTGGCCGTGGCCAGGAATTTCAGCTGCCAGAAGACGTGCGGCTGCCAGAAAGCAGGAGTCAGTCAGATGTTCGCCATGCTCATGCGCCGACGGTGGCTCGGCCGGGTCGCCGTGGTCACCTCAGCTGTCCTTCTCGCCGGTCTCGGGGCGGCCGCCTACGCCGCGATCCCCGACGCGGACGGCACCGTCCACGGCTGCTACCGGACCAGCCAGGGCACCCTCCGGGTCATCGACCCGTCCGCCGGTGACTCGTGCCGGCCGAGCGAGACCGCCCTCGACTGGAGCCAGACCGGTCCGCAGGGGCCGCAGGGGCCCCAGGGTCCCCAGGGTCCGCAGGGACCTCAGGGCCCGGCCGGACCCGAAGGCTCGGGCCACGCCTTCACGGCGACCTCGGGCGGCTCCGTTCCCATCGACGGGCCGACGGTGGTGGTCACGCTGAACGACCTGCCCGCGGGGACGTACCTCGTGTGGTCGCCGATCGAGGTGGTGGGCGACACCGACAGCGGCACGAACAACACCTGTCTGTTCGTGGTCAACGGCAGCACGCTGGTGGTGGGGGAGGGCGACACGTTCATGTACGACGCCAAGGACCCCGGCTTCGGACGAGCAGACAACTTCGCCATCATCACCGTGCCCACCGACGGCAGCTCCATCGCCACCCGGTGTGACGCGAACACCGACGGGGCGCGGGAGTTCGGGCGTACGACGGCCCTCAAGGTCGGCGCCGTGAACTGACGCCCGTCTCCTCACGCCACCGTGCGCAGGTGCCGGCCCAGTCCAGGAGCCGCTGCCTCATCACCGTCACGTGCCCGGGCTGGACGCCGGCCAGGTCGTGCTGCTCGCCCGGGTCGGCCGCGAGGTCGAACAGGCCCTCGCCGGCGACCACCGGGGCGGACATGCTCTCGCGGGCGTCGAGCACGAGTTTCCAGCGACCGTGCCGGGTCGCCAGTTGGCCCTCGTACTCCCAGAAGAGCCATCGATCCGCCTCGGCGTCGCGACCGCCGGGGCGCAGCCTGGTGAGCACCGACCGGCCGTCGAGGTCGGTACGTGTGGGAGCGTGCCCGTCGACCGCCTCCAGCACGGTGGGCAGGACGTCCATCATCGCGCCGGGGCCCACCAGCTCCGTGCCCGCCGGCAGCCGAGCCGGCCAGGAGACGATGCCGGGTACGCGGATGCCGCCCTCGAACAACGACCCCTTGTGGCCGCGCAGCCCTCCGGCGGAACCACCGGTGTAGGAGACCTCCTCGCCGTTGAGCCAGTTGCGTTCCTCGACCGAGGGCCCGTTGTCGGAGGAGAAGAACACCAGGGTGTTCTCGCGCAGGCCGAGGCGTTCCAGCGTGTGCAGGATGTGCGCGATCCCGTCGTCCATCGCCTTGATCATGGCCGCCATCAACTGCCGGTCCAGGGGCAGGTGCGCGAACGCGTTGATGTACTCCGCGGGCGCGTGCAGCGGATAGTGCGGGGCGTTGAACGGGACGTAGCAGAAGAACGGGCGATCCGCGTGCTGCTCGATGTGGTCGGCGGCCCGGTCGGCGATGACGGCGGTGAGGTACTCGCCGTTCTGCCAGACCTCCTGCTCGTCCTCCCACAGGTCGTGCAGGGGAGCGTGGTTGCCCCAGTAGTAGATGTGGGAGTAGTAGTCGACGCATCCTGCGCGGAAGCCGAAGTGCCGGTCGAAGCCACGGTGCAGCGGCCCGTAGCTCGCCTGCGCGCCCAGGTGCCACTTGCCGAAGATGCCGGTGGCGTAGCCGCGGTCGCGGAGCTCGTCGCCGAGGGTCGGCTGTGGCGGCAGGCCGGGCGTACGCCGGGATCCACCGAGGATGGCCTCGACTCCCGCGTGGGCGGGGTAGCGACCGGTCAGCAGGCTGGCCCTCGACGGTGAGCACACCGGCGAGTTGGAGTACCACTCGGGCAGCCGTACCCCGCTCGCCGCCAGCCCGTCCAGAGCGGGTGTGTCCAGGTCGTCCGCGCCGAAGCAGCCCAGGTCACCCCACCCGAGGTCGTCGGCGTACAGGATCACGATGTTGGGCGGCGCCTGGGACGTCATCGCGTCCTCACGCTCCCGTCGGCCGGTCCGCCAGCCGGGGCGCGTTCTCCACGTCCGGCCGGAACGACGCGTACGCCGTGGCGACGATGCCGATGGCGGCGATCGCGGCGGCGTAGATGACGACCGGCCACACGCTGTCGAACGCGGCGGTGAGGGCCGTGGCGATCAGGGGCGCGAATCCGCCGCCGAGCGTGTTGGAGATCTGGTAGCCGATGTTGACGCCGGTGGTGCGCGCCTCCACGTCGAACATCTCGGCCAGCATCGTCTGCAGGGTTCCCTGCATCGCCACACCGGGAATGACGAAGCCGACCACCATGCCCAGCCAGATGAGCACCGCCACGTCCGTCCGGTAGAGCGCGAACGCCGGGTAGATCAGCAGGGCGAAGCCGATGCACGCGCCGATGTAGGTCGTACGACGGCCGATCCGGTCCGACAGCATTCCCCACAGCGGCGCGACGAAGATCTGCAGGGCGCCGACGATCATCGTGCCAATGAAGCCGACCTGGGCCTGCGTGCCCTTGGACACCATGTAGGCAAGGCCGAAGGTCAGGATGACGTAGCCGGCGATGCTCTGCGGCAGGCCGATGAGGATGCCGAGGATGGCGTTCTTCGGGCGCCGGAAGACCTCCTTCAGCGGAAGCTCGCGCTTCGCCTTGCTGCCCTGCCTGGTCCGCAGGGTCGCGTGCTCCTTGAACTCCTCCGACTCCTCCAGCCTGGAGCGGAGTACGACGGCGACGACGGCGAGCACGAGTGCGAAGACGAACGGGATGCGCCATCCCCAGGTCATGAAGAACTGTTCGGAGCCGATCCCGAGCGCGGCCATGAAGCCGGCCGAGGCGACGTTCGCAACCCCCGCGCCGCTGATCAGCAGGGCGCCGAACAGACCGCGCCTGCCCACCGGGGCATGCTCGACGACCAAGGACGCGGCACCGCCCATCTCACCGCCCACGAACAGGCCCTGCAGCATCCGGAAGAACAGGAGCAGGATCGGTGCCGCGATCCCGATGCTGTCGGCGGAGGGGATGAGACCGATGGCGGCCGTCACGATGCCCATCCCGACGACCGTCATCATCAGTGCCTTCTTGCGTCCCATCCGGTCGCCCACGTGACCGAAGAGCAGCCCGCCAATCGGCCGCAGGAGGAAGCCGAAAGCGAAGGTGGCAAAGGATTCCAGCGTCCCCACCGTGGTGTTGGAGCCGGGGAAGAACACCGCGGGGAAGACGGTGGCGGAGGCGAGTCCGTAGAGGTAGTAGTCGTAGTACTCCATCAGCGTGCCGATGGCCCCGCCCGCGACCATGCGCCGCTGCCTGGGTGGCACGGCGGGGGTCCGAGTTCCGCGCTGTCGGTCGTTCGTGCGCGGGGTCGGTTCCATGAGGTCTCCCTTGTCGCGGGTGCGTGTCGCGGTCCGGTCAACTGCCAGGCGTGATCCCCTTGTGTACTCCCTCGCGCCGACAGGTGCTCACCGCACCCCGGGTCGGATCGGACGGGACCTCGGCTCGGATCGGACGGGACCTCGGCTCGGATCGGACGGCGACCGGGCCGAGCGCGGGTCGGGTGGCGCTTACGACGGAGCGGGATGCTGGCGACCTGGAACTACGAGATCTTCAGCAACTGGGCGTACAGCCCGGCCACCAACGCGACGTTCGTCACCGAGCAGCGCTTCCCCGCGGTCTTCGGGATGGTCGATCTCGTCCGTACGGCCGAGCGCGAGGGCTACGCCGTGTTCTACCTGACCGGACGCCCGGCCGCGCAGGAGGAGGCCACGCTCGGCAACCTCACCGCCGACGGGGTCGGGGTGGACGCGGGCTACCCCAAAGCCCACTGACCCCGGCCGGGCAGCGGTGGCGCTGGAGTGCTCGGTTCCTCAGCGCCCGCCGGGACCTTGAAGTGCCGGCCTACTCCACGGCCGAGCCGACGGTGCCGGGTACGGTCCATTCGACAACGGTGTGTCCGCGGTCCGCCCGGCGTGTGCAGGTGCCGCCGAGCCGGTCGGCCCTGGCCCGTAGCTCCGAGGGACAGGTCGGGTGATCAGGCTCGCGAGGCGCGGCGTCGTCGGTCACCGTGAGAGCAACGCGCGTATCCGACGCGTGGACAAGCACCTCGACGTGTCCGGGTGAGTGGGCAGCCGCACTCGTCAACCCCTCGCGGACCGCGCAGACCAGCTCGGCTCCGAGTGTGGACGGCACGTCGTCGACGGATCCGTACACGACCAGTCGTGGCACGAAGCCGAGGAACGCCAGGGAAGAGTCGATCTCGTGAAGCAGAGCATCGGACACCGACGACTGCGAAAGGTCGTCGTCGGCGGGGCGGGGCGCCGGGCGTTGATCGTCTACACCGAAGATCGTCGCGCGTAGTTGCTGGATCGAGTCGTCGAGCTCGCCGACCTCGTGTGTGAGACGTTGCCGGAGCTCTCCTTCGGTGGATCGTCCCTCGATACTGTGCAGCTGCGTACTGATGGAGATCATGCGTTCCATCGCTACGTCACAAAGCTTGCCGGCCAGCCGTTCGCGGTCTTCCAGCAGGCGGTTCTCCACACCGATTCGTTGTTGTTCGACGCGTTGCAGGACAGGTCCGATCTGCTCGGCAAAGATGCTGACGAGACTGTTCTCTGCCTTGGCACACTCTGCCAGCGGGGCGTCTTGGAGCCAACCGGAGAACAACACCCCGACGACGCGCTCGTGGGCGAGAAGCGGAATGAACATCGCGGTGCCGATGGATCCGACTTCTCCGGCCCAGTCGAGCAACAGGTCCGCCCCGGGGTCGAGAACGATCTCGTCGACGATCACCGGCCGGCTTCGCTGCAGGGCCTGTTGGACCAAACCCCTGCGCGGGAGGCGAACGTGGAGGGCGCACATGTGGGACCACTCGATGATTCCCTGCAGTGGCCCGTTCGGTTCGGCCGGGTCGGTCAGGCCGATGGCGGTGCAGTCGGCACCGGCGAGTTCCCGCAGGCGCCGCGTCACCAGACGCATGGCCCGATCAAGGTCGATCTCTCCGAGAAGGAGTTGGGCGATCTCGGCCGCAATGTCCGGCCAACCTCGGCGTCGACGTTCGCTGTCGTGGATTTCGGAGTTCTCGACCGCGCTGTACGCGGCGTTGACAAGAGCGGCTACGGCGTTCTGGTCGTGGGAGGTGAACGCTGGTTCGTCTTCCTCGGACACGACGCAGAGATATCCCCGAAGGTCGCCCGCTTTCCGGACCGGAGTCACGAGGAGACCACGGGCCCGCGGAAGCTGGCTGCGAAGGATCCGATGGGCGGCTGGGTATCTCGACGCCTCGTCGAGGCGGATCGGACCTGTCGCGTCGCCGACGACATCGTTCAGTTGCGCCGCCAAGGGGGCGTAGTTTACGGACGGACCGCTCCGAAAGCCGCTGGTGACGACTTTGGGGACGAGTCCTCCGGTTTGCACCAGCAACAGGCCGCAGCGGCAACCGGCGAGGCGACATGCCGCCTCGATGATGCCTTCCAGAACCGGGTCGAACTTCGCCGCCGGACGCCGTGATTCGGCAGACCACCCGGATGCCTCAGACCGCGAGGAGTCCCGCGAAGGCGCCGCCGAACCGTGGCTATCGGTGTCAGCCACCTGGCCATGCTACGCGCACCAGTCGGTCGATCGGCCCTGCAGATGGCGGCCGATCAGGGGCCTCCGGTGGGGGGCCCAGGGGAGATGGGCCACTGCGGGTTGTCCGGAAGGCTCATCGTGCCGCTCGGGAAAGGCGGAAGGCGATCGCCGATGTGCATGCCACCCTCGTCGATGTGGATCATTCTGATGGAGTGGTCGTGTGTGGATCCTCGGGTCTGCACGACGGCGACGGCACGTTGAATCTCTCGCTCAGGTGTTTCGACATAGCGGTAGAGGATCGTGACGTCGGTGAAGCTGGCGATCTCAGCCGAGATGGGCGGGCTGGTGCGGCCGGCCGTCCCGCTGGGGGCGGATGTCAGTAGTGCCGTGGTCTCGCCTTGCCGCAGCAGCGATCCGAGTGAGATGACGAAATCGAGTAGCGCACGCGAGGAGCCGATTCGCTCCAGTGCGGAGAGAGTGTCGACGGCGAGGCGCCGCGGACGATAGTCCCGCAAGACCGCCCACAACCGCATGAAGTGATCTTCCAGCGCCGCGGTCTCGGGGTATTCGCTGTTGACCCGCAGGAGTCCGGAGGCCTCCATCTCGTTCAGGTCGAGACCCCACCCGCTGGCATTCCGGTTGAGCTGTTCCCGGGTCTCGTCGAAGGTGTAGAGGAGACAGCGTTCGCCGGCGCGAACGCCCTCGGCGATGAACTGGAGACTGGTCAGGGTCTTTCCTGTCCCGGTGGGGCCGGTGATCAGGACGATCGCGTCCCGGAAGAACCCGCCGCCGCACATCTCGTCCAGTCCGTGTATCCCCGAACTGACCCGCGCGCTGGCCGCCTCGGGCCGGTGCACGATGTAGGCCATCGGGATGACGACCAGGCCGCGTTCGGGATCGATGGTGAAGAGCCACTCACCACTGCGGTGCTGGGCGCCGCGGAGCTTCACGATCTCGATCGTGCGGCGACGCCTCTGCTCGGACAGGTAGTTCCGCAGGATGACCACGTTGTCGACGACGAACTCCTCGACGTTGTGCCGGGACACGCCGTCGTACTCGGAGACACGTTCGGTCGTCACGACCGAGGTGACGCCCAGTTGCTCCATGCCGGCGACGATCCGGAACAACTCGTAGCGGACGACACCACCCAGTGGAAATCTGCTGAAGATGGCTCCGAGGGAGTCGATCGAGACCCGTTTGGCGTTGATCCGGCGCGTGGCGGCAGCGATCCGGGCGAGCAGTCCGCCGAAGTCGTACTCCCCGATCGTCGGTGCTTCGTCCGTGAGCTTGGCCGACGCGTCGACGAAGACCCACTTTCCCTGGGCTTCCCACTCCTCGATCGGGAAGCCGAGAGAGGCGGCATTGCGGCGGATGTCGTCGGCGGCCTCCTCGAACGTGACGAAAACTCCGGGTTCGTCGAAGTCGGCGATGCCACGGGCGAGGAACTCGACGGAGAACAGGGTCTTGCCGCTACCGGTGGTTCCGGACACGAGACAGCACCGGCCGGTGGGCAAGCCTCCGACGGCCACGGCGTCGAACCCGCTGATGCCGGTCGGAGTCCTGTCGAGTGCTGCGGCGTGTGTCATGTCTCCGTGTCCGCCTCTGCGGGCACGTCAGCATCGGGTAGGCCCAGAGCCAGCGCTGCCCGCTGATGGTCGGAGAGGACTCCTATGACCCGCCGCGGTGGCGGAGGGTCGGTTCTGATCACGGTTGGAGTCATCAGAATTCGTGCTTCCTCAGCCATCTCCGGTCGACTGCCCAGATCGATCACCTCCACCATGTACCGCCCGGCAACCCGCGACTCGCACACATGTCGCAGGTTCCACAAAGCGGTCTCCGACCGCTCTGCGTGCTGGTCGGCGACGTATAGCCTGAAGGTGTAAACAGTCAAGACGGGGCGGTTGTCCAATCAGTGCTGAAGGTCAGGATGTCCGCCACGGACAGGTAGCGCAGGAGCTCCTCGACGGCGCCGGGCAGCAGGTCCGGGTCGGCGCGCAGCTCGGCGCGCTGGTCCGGATGCTCCAGGAGCGCGAAGGTGCCGAGCGCCAGCAGGTTGGCGGTGGTCTCGTGGCCCGCGAGCAGCAGCAGGAAGGCCACCCCGACCAGTTCCTCGATGCTCAGGTCCTCATCGCGAGCCAGGTCGGACAGGATGTCGTCGCCGGGCTCGGCGCGCTTGCGGGTGACGAGCTCGGCGAGGTAGCCGGTCATCGCGCCGTACGCCGCCATCTTCTCCTCGAGCGTCTGGTCCCTGACCAGGAACTGCGCGGAGTTGACCTGGAAGTTGGCCCGGTCCGCGTAGGGGACGCCAAGCAACTCGCAGATCACCAGCGAGGGCACCGGGAGCGCGAACTCCTTCACCAGGTCGACCGGCGGGGTCCGCCGGGCCAGCTCGTCCAGTTGCCGCTCGGCGATGCCGACGATCTGCTCCTCGAGCATCCGCATGCGCCTGACCGTGAAGGCGCCGACGAGCTTGCGCCGCAGCCGGGTGTGGTCGGGCGGGTCCATGGCGATGAACAGCCCGGGGACCTGTGGGGACGGCTCGGTGGCGACAGGCACGCCCGGGCTCTCGAACGGCACGTGCACGATGCCGAGATCCTGCCGGGAGCTGAACCGCCTGTCGGCCATGAGCGTGCGTACCGCCTCGTAGCCGGTGACCAGCCAGCCCCGGTGACCATCGGGGAAGATCATCGGGCTGACCGGGCGTGCGTCGCGCAGCCGGGTGATCTCGCGGGGCGGGTCGAACGGGCCCGCGTTCCGCTCCATGGGCAGGCCGTGCGGGATGGAAACCGTCTGACTCATCGGGATGTCCCTTTCGTGGTTTCGGATCGTGGCGTCCGCTCGGGGCGTCGGTGGGACCACGGTCTCCGGCGGACCTGACACGCACCTGACACGGTTCTGACACCGGCCTCATCCGTTGCTCATGGCAAAATCAGCCGGGTGCAGGTCGGGATACTCGGACCGTTCGAGGTTCGTACGAGCGACGGCGCCCTGGCCGACGTGCCGGGCGCCCGGTTGCGCGCGCTGTTGGTCGCCCTCGCCCTCGAGCCGGGCCGCGCGGTCCCGAAGGCCACCCTCGTGGACTGGATCTGGGGTGAGCACCCGCCCGCGGACGCGGCGAACGCCCTGCAGCGGTTGGCGTCCCGGCTGCGGAAGGCGCTGCCGGCGGGGTCGGTCGAAGGGCAGCCGGACGGCTACCGGCTGAACGTCGATCCCGACGCCGTCGACGCCGTACGGTTCGAACGTCTCCTCGCCGGTGCCCGCGCCGAGGAGGACCCGCGGCGGCTGCGCGAGGCGCTCGCACTGTGGCGCGGCGCGGCCATGCAGGACGTCGTTCTGCCCGAGAGCATGGCGTTCGACGCGGCGGCCACCCGGCTGGAAGGGTTGCGGCTGGCGGCTATGGAGGACCACTTCGACGCGGAGATCGGCCTCGGCCACGGCGCGGAGGTGGTCACCGAGCTCACCGACCTGGTAGCCGCGAACCCGGTGCGAGAGCGCCTGGTCGCCGCGCTGATGCGTGCCCTCGTCGCGACCGGACGGGACACCGAGGCGCTGCGAGTCTTCGAGCGTACGAGAGAAGCACTGGCCGACGAGCTCGGCGCCGACCCGTCACCGGAGCTGTCCGCGGTGCACGTCGCCGTCCTGCGAGGTGAGCTGGGAGGGCGGGAGCCGGCGCGACGGGAGCAGCCCGTCAAGACCAACCTGCGTGCGGAGCTGACCAGCTACGTGGGCAAGGACACCGACGTCACTGCCGTCCGCGACCTCATCGCCGAGCACCGGCTCACCACGTTGATCGGTCCGGGCGGCTCGGGCAAGACCAGGTTGGCCACCGAGACAGCGCGCACCGTGGTTGGTGAGGCGCCGGACGGAGTCTGGCTGGTCGAACTCGCGGCCGTCGGCGCCGACGGAGACGTGGCGCAAGCAACGCTTGACGCATTGAGACTGCGGGACGCGCTGCTCGGCGAGCCGTCGGACGCGGAGCCGGCGGATCGGGTGGTCACCGCGCTCCGCGAGCGGTCGATGGTGCTGGTGCTGGACAACTGCGAGCACGTGATCGAGTCCGCGGCGACGTTCGCACATCGGGTGCTGGGGGAGTGCCGGCGGGTGCGCATCCTCGCGACCAGCAGGGAGCCCCTCGGCATCACCGGCGAGGCACTGTGGCCGGTCGCGCCACTGCTGCTGCCCGCGGAGGACGCCGACGCGCGCGAGATCGAGTCCGCGCCGGCGATCCGGCTGTTGCGGGACCGGGCCGGCGCGGTGCGCACGGACCTTGCGGCCGGCTCCACCGACGCCCACACGTGGGCGACCCTGGCGCGCGTGTGCCGGGCTCTGGACGGGATGCCGCTGGCGATCGAACTCGCCGCGGCCAGGTTGCGCACCATGTCCCTGGACCAGCTCGCCGACCGGCTCGACGACCGGTTCCGCCTGCTGACCGGCGGCAGCCGGACCGCGCTGCCCCGGCACCGGACGCTGCGCGCGGTGGTCGACTGGAGCTGGGACCTGCTGTCCGACGGCGAACGCGTGGTTCTGCGCAGGCTCTCGGTGTTCTCCGGTGGCGCCGGTCTGGAGGCGGCCGAGGGAGTCTGTGCCGGCGCCACGAGCGAGGCGGGTGCAGCCGTCCAGGCGGGCCAGGTCCTCGAGTTGCTGACCGCGCTGGTCGAGAAGTCGCTGGTGGTCGCCGAGGGCGAGGGGGCCCTGCGCTACCGCATGCTTGGCACGATCAAGGAGTACGCGGAGCAGCGGCTCGCGGAGGCGGGGGAGACGGAGCTGACCCGCCGCGCGCATCTGGCGTACTTCACCGAACTCGCCGAGACCGCCGAGCCGCATCTGCGCCGCCCCGAGCAGGTGGAATGGCTGGCGGTTCTGGAGGCCGAGCACGACAACATCGCCGCCGCGATGCGTGCCGCACTCGCGGTCGGCGAGGCGTACGGAGCGATGCGGCTCACCGCCGCTGCCGGGTGGTACTGGATGCTCGGTGGGCACCGGGCCGAAGGCATCGAGCTGTCCACCGCTGCCGCCGGGCTGTCCGGGGAGGTCCCCGACGACATCCAGGCGACGGCGTACGCGTTCGCCGCGTACTTCGTCACCGCTGGGCAGGCCTCCGAGCACCACGCGCAGGAGTGGATCCACCAGGCGTACGAGATCAGCCAGCGGGTTCGGCGCCCCCACCCGGCGCTGGGGTTCGTCGCGGTGCTGGAACGCATGCTGCGGGAGCCGGACGACTTCCTGCCCGCGTTCGAACCACTGCTCGTCGCCGACGACCCGTGGACGCGCGCGAACGCCCGCCTGACCCGTGGTCGGATGCGCATCCTGCTCGGCCGTGACGAACGCGAGGCGGACGCGGACATCGAGACCGCGCTCGCGGAGTTCCGCGCGCTCGGCGAACGCTGGGGTGCGGGCTTCGCGCTGGCCGCCCTGGCCGACCGGCTGGCCACGCGAGGGGAGTTCGACCGCGCGTGCCGGCTCTACGAGCAGGCGGTCGAGGCCGTCAGCGAGGTCGGCGCGATCGAGGATGTGCTCCGAATCCGGGCGCAGCAGGCGCAGGTGTACTGGCTGTCCGGCGACGATCGGTCGAGCGCCTCCGCCATGGACGAGGCGCAGCGGTGCGCGGACCGGATCGTCTGGCCGGACGCGCTGGCCCAGCTCGCGCTGGCGAAGGCGGAGCTCGCACGCTGGCGGGGCGACTCCGACGAGGCGCTCCGCGAGGTGGCCCGGGCCAGGGCAGTGCTGGCGGACGGCGAGGAGTACAGCAGGGGAGTGACGTACGACCTGCTCGGCTACCTCGCCGAGGATCTCGACCAGTCCCGCGAACACCGGATCGCGGTCTTCCACGCGGTGTCCAGGGAGGGGAACGCACCCCTGATCGCGCGGGCACTCGTCGGGATCGCGGACCTGGCGCTGCGCCGCGAGCAGTACGACCAGGCCGCGCGGTTGCTCGCGGCGAGCACCCGCGTGCGCGGGCTGGCGGATCGCTCCCTGCCGGACGTGGCCCGGATCGAGCGCGCCGCCCGGCGTCACCTCGGTGACACGGTGTTCACCGAGGCGACGCAGGAGGGTGAGCGGACGGACTGGCGAGAGCTCGCCGCCGTCACGCTCGCCTGCTGAACGTCGTACGCGCCCAGACGTAGCCGACGAGCCCGATCCCGGCGCACCAGGCGATGGCGACGATCGCGGTGCCGGACGACGGTGCGCCGTTCAGCAACCCCCGCAGGGTCTCGATGATCGGCGTGAACGGTTGGTACTCCGCGAACTGCCGTACGCCCGGCCCCATCTTCTCCGCCGGCACGATCGCGCTGCTGAAGAACGGCAGCATCACCAGCGGTACCGACGCGAGGCCGGCCGTCTCCGGCGACCTCGCCGCCAGTCCCAGGGCGATCGTGAGCCAGCCGGCCGCGAGCCCAAGCAGTACGACGAGTCCCACCGCGCCGAGCCAGTCGAGCAGTCCCGCCGAGGGGCTGAACCCCAGCGCGAAGGCCACCCCGACGAGGGCGCCGACGGCGACCAGGTTGGTGAGCACGCTGGCGACGACGTGACCGGTCAGGACGGCACCGCGGGAGACGTCCATGACCTTGAACCGGTTGATGATTCCCTTCGTCATGTCGGCGTTGACAGCCGTCGCCACCGACCCCAGCCCGTAGCAGACGGCCAGCAGCATCAGGCCCGGCGTCGCGTAGTCGACATAGTCCACACCGACGCTGAACGCGTCTCCGAGCATGTAGACGAACATCAGCATCACCACGACCGGCATCAGGACCGCGTTGAACACGGTCATCGGGTTCCGGGCGATGTGCTTGAAGTTGCGGCGCAACATCACCATCGAATGGGACTTCATTTCGCTGCCACCTCCGTGGTCTGGCCCGTCAGGGCGAGGAAAACGTCGTCGAGGTCGGGAGTGTGGACGGAGAACTCCTCGGCACCGATCGCATACTCGTCGAGCCGGTCAAGCAGGGACCGCAGCGACTTCGTACCGCCGTCGCTCGGTACCCGCAGGGCCAGTGCCTCCTCGTCCCGCGTCGCGTCGGTGAGGACCAGCGCGGCCGCGTCGAGCTCGGCGGCGGTGGCGAACCGGAGCCGGACGTGAGTCCCGGGCAGTCGGCGCTTGAGCTCGTCGGGGGTGCCCTGGGCGACGATGCGGCCCCGGTCGAGGACCGCGATCCGGTCGGCGAGCTGGTCGGCCTCGTCGAGGTACTGCGTGGTGAGGAAGATCGTCACGCCGTCGGCGACCAGCTCCCGGATGATCGTCCACATTGTGCGCCGGCTGCGCGGGTCGAGACCCGTCGTCGGCTCGTCGAGGAAGATGATCCGCGGGGTGCCGACGAGCGTCATCGCCAAGTCGAGCTTGCGGCGCATGCCTCCGGAGTACGTCAAGACCGGCTTTCGTGCGGCCTCGACGAGATCGAAGCGCTCCAGCAGATCGGCGACGATCCGCCTGCCCTCCCTGGCTCGGATCGGGGCCAGGTCCACCATCAGCTGAAGGTTCTCCTGTCCGGTCAGCAGCTCGTCCACCGCCGCGAACTGACCGGTGACCCCGATCGCGGCGCGTACCGCCCTGGCCTCGGCCGCGACATCGTGTCCGGCGACGCGGACCGTTCCGCTGTCGGCGCTTGTCAGCGTCGTCAGGACGTTCACCGTCGTCGTCTTCCCGGCGCCGTTCGGGCCGAGGAGGGAGAAGATCGTTCCCGCGGGGACGTCAAGATCGATCCCGTCGAGCACGGTCTTGTCCTTGTATGCCTTCCGCAGTCCTGTGACCGCGATCGCTGAACTTGTCATGCGGTGACTCTCGCCGGGCGCGCTGACACGGACCTGACCTCGCCCTGACACGGCCCGTCCGAGGCTGTGACGGCAGGGTGGCCGGAACTGGAAGCGACAACTGTCGAAAACCAGCAGAAATCATCTTTATTCTTCTCGTCACCGGGTGAGACCCAGTCGGCACGCAGGGTTCACCGGCTTCGGTTGGTTGCGAGGAGATCGGGTGGTGATACGCATGGTGCGTCGACCGGCGACCCACGACAGTGCAGTCGAGAACCAACGGGAAGGGCTGACCCGCCGTGCGCTCCTGCACCGGTCTGGAGTTGCGGCGGCGGTCTTCTGCGTCGCGGCCTGCAACTCCGACTCGGGCGGTCCGGCGGGACGAAAGAATGAGCCAACTCCGTCCGGAAGGCCGAACCGCAAAGGATCGGCGCGCAAGCCGCTCGCGCCCCCTGCGTCGTTCAAGGAGGCTCCTGTGCTCGCCGCACAGGTGAAGCAGGGCACGCTGCCACCGGTGGAGAAACGACTTCCGGAAAGCCCCTACGTCGTGCCGCACAACTGGCTCGAGCCGGGCAACTACGGCGGCACCCTGAGGATGATGCTGCCGGCCACGGACAACCCGCAGATGAAGCAGTACATGTACGGCCACTCACCATTGCGGTGGCTCAACGACGGCCTCGACATCGGCCCGGGCCTGGTCGAGAGCTGGGAGTCCAACCCGGACGCGTCGGAGTGGACGCTGCACTTCCGCAAGGGACTGAAGTGGTCCGACGGCCGGCCGTGGACCACCGCGGACGTGATGTTCTGGTGGGAGGACATGGTCCTCAACGAGGACCACCCCGAGGTGCCGCCGGACGAGGCGAAGTCGGGCAAGGGGACGCTGATGCAGATGAGCGCACCCGACGACTTCACGATCGTGATGAAGTTCGATGCGCCCGCACCGCTGACCGCCGACCGCCTCGCCATGCGGGTCAAACGGGGGAGCGGACCCAGCTGGATGGAGCCGAAGCACTACCTCAAGCAGTTCCACCCGCGTTACAACAAGTCCGTCGCGAAGAACTGGGCCAGCGCCGACGGCGAGTTCGAGAAGAAGCGCAACTGGCAGTTGAATCCCGTCAACCCGACCATGACAGGCTGGCGGCTGAAGTCGTACAAGGAAGGCCGTCAGCTCACCTGGGAACGCAACCCCTACTACTGGTGTGTCGACCGGCAGGGCAACCAGCTTCCCTACATCGACACCCTCACGGTCGCAGCAGTGCAGAACCCTGAGGTCGCCAAGCTGCAGATCCAGCAGGGCAAGCTCGACTACCTCATCGGCTCGTTCATGGGCGTGGTACTCGGCGACATCTCGGGCCTGAAGGCGGCGCAGTCGAAGAGCAAGGTCGAACCCATCCTGTGGGACACCGGCGACGGCACGGGTGCGGCGGTCTTCTTCAACTACGACTACTACGAGGAGAACCTCCGCAAGCTCATCCGCAACCCGAAGTTCCGTCAGGCTCTCTCACACGCCTTCAACCGCGCCGACGCACAGAAGTCCATCTACTTCAACACCGGCCAGAAGACCACCGGAACGATGAGCGTCAAGGCCATCGAGTACCACGTCTCCGATGAGGGCAGACAGGTCTACCAGCAGTGGCGCGACAGCTATGTGAAGTACGACCCGGAGAAGGCGAAGGCGTTGCTCGACGAGATCGGCGTGGTGGACAAGGACGGCGACGGCAAGCGGGAGGCGCCGGACGGCAGCAAGCTGATCGTTCGCCTGCAGTACGTCTCCGACGTCGGCAGCAACTACAGGAAGGCGACCGATCTGCTGGAGCGGGACTGGAAGGCGATCGGGCTCGACGCCCGTCAGTTCCCGATCGCGCCGGAGGCGTACAGCACGGAGTGGAACGCCGGCAAACTCATGTCCAACTCCGGCTGGGGCGTCGGTGACGGCCCGAACTGCCTGGTCTACCCCCAGTGGCTCGTCCCGTTGGAGCCGAGCCGGTGGGCGCCCCTGGAAGGGCAGTACTACAACGTGCGGGGCACTCCGGAAGAAGGCAAGGAAGAAGACGTCGATCCCTTCAAGCGGACGCCGCCCCGGATGGCGCCCGAGCCGGGCGGACCGGTCGAGCGGCTCTGGAAGCTCTACGACCACAGCAGGACCGAGGCCGACGAGCTGGCTCGGCACCGCCTCGTGTGGGAGATCACGAAGATCCACATCAAGGAGGGGCCGTTCTTCCAGGGCTCGGTCTCGAACGCACCCGAGATCGTGCTCGTACACCAGGACCTGAAGAACGTCCCCCGCCGGAACAACCTTGCCCAGGGCGGGTTCACCGCTCCCTGGATCCACCCCACACCGGCGGTCTACGACCCCGAGGTGATGTTCTGGTCCGCTCCGGAGCAGCACAAGGGCTGATTCGCTCGGTCGCTCTTCTGCCTCGGCCATGTGCCAACGAGAGCTTGCGTGCGCGACGCTGCCGGTGGGAACAGCCCGCGCTGACAACTCCTGACATGGGGCTCCAGCGCGTGATCAAGCTTGTGCTCACGGTCACGGAACACCGTCCGAAATCCATTGCACACAGCCGGTCGGCGTTATGCCGTTGTTAGCTGGCCGAAATCGGAAAACCTACGGCAAACCAAGGTGGCGTACCTATTCTTCTCGTCACCCCGGTGAAGATCGGCCAGTACGGCGGCCTCACCGCTCGTAGCCGCAGCGTTGGGATTCGGTGGTGAAACGTATGGTCCGTCGAACAACGACCAGCAACCCCGCAGGCGAGAACCAGCAGAAAGGGCTGACGCGTCGGAGTCTCCTGTACGGGTCCGCGGTCGCGGCCGCGGCCCTTTCCCTGGCCGGCTGTAACTCCAGCTCCGGCGGGCAGGAAGGCAGTAAGAAGACCGCGGCGAAGTCCGGAAGCGCCAACCGGAAGGGGTCGGCACGCAAGCCGCTCGCGCCCCCGTCGTCCTTCAAGGAAGCTCCCACGCTCGCCGCGCAGGTGAAGGCCGGGAAGCTGCCACCGGTGGAGAAGCGACTCCCGGACAAGCCGTACGTCGTTCCGCACAACTGGCTGGAGCCAGGCACCTACGGCGGCAACGTGCGGATCATGATCCCTGCCACCGACGACGGTCAGCTCAAGGAGTACATGTACGGCCACTCACCATTGCGGTGGCTCAACGACGGCCTGGACATCGGGCCGGGACTGGTCGAGAGCTGGTCGTCCAACGCCGATGCGTCGGAGTGGACCCTGCACTTCCGCAAGGGGCTGAAGTGGTCCGACGGCCGGCCGTGGACCACCGCGGACGTGATGTTCTGGTGGGAGGACATGGTCCTCAACGAACAGCACTCCGAGGTTCCACCCGACGAGGCCAAGTCGGGCAAGGGCACGGTCATGAAGATGACCGCACCGGACGACTACACGCTCGTGATGAAGTTCGACGCGCCCGCGCCGCTCACCGCCGACCGGCTCGCCATGTGGGTCAACCGGGGCATCGGACCCGGCTGGATGGAGCCGAAGCACTACCTCAAGCAGTTCCACCCGCGCTACAACAAGTCGGTCCCCAAGGACTGGGCCAGCGCCGACGGTGAGTTCGAGAAGAAGCGGAACTGGCAGATCAACCCGGACAGCCCGACCATGACCGGCTGGCGGCTGAAGTCGTACAAGGAAGGCCGCCAGAGCACCTGGGAACGAAACCCCTACTACTGGTGCGTCGACCGGAAGGGCAACCAGCTTCCCTACGTCGACACGCTCACGGCCGCCGCCGTACAGAACCAGGAAGTCGCCAAACTCCAGATCCAGCAGGGCAAGATCGACTTCCTGGTCGGCGGCTTCATGGGCGTTTCGCTGAGCGACGTGTCGGGACTGAAGGCGGCGCAGAAGTCGAGCAAGACCGTACCCATCCTCTGGGACGCCGGCGACGGCACCGGGGCCGCGTTCTTCTTCAACTACGACTACTACGAGGAGAACCTCCGCAAGCTGATCCGGGAGCCGAAGTTCCGGCAGGCACTGTCGTTGGCGTTCAACCGCGACGACGCCCAGAAGACGATCTACTTCAACACCGGTGAGAAGACCACCGGAACGATGAGCACCAAGGCCATCGAGTACCACGTCGACGACCAGGGCAAGCAGGTCTACAAGCAGTGGCGTGACAGCTACGTGAACCACGACCCCGAGAGGGCGAAGAAGATCCTCGACGAGCTCGGGGTGGTGGACAAGAATGGCGACGGCAAGCGGGAGGCGCCCGACGGCAGCAAGCTGATCATCCGGCTGCAGTACGCCTCCAACGTCGGCAACGACTACAAGAAGCTGAACGACCTGCTGGTGCGCGACTGGAAGGCGATCGGACTCGACGCCCGTCAGTTCCCCATCGCACCGGATGCGTACGGCACCGAGTGGAACACCGGCAAGCTCATGTCCAACTCGGGCTGGGGTGTCGGCGACGGTCCGAACTGCCTGGTCTACCCGCAGTGGCTCGTCCCGTTGGAGCCGAGCAGGTGGGCTCCGCTGGAGGGGCAGTTCTACAACGTGCGTGGCACCCCGGACGAGCACAAGCAGAAGAACGTCGACCCCTACAAGCGGACACCACCCCGGATGGAGCCGGAGCCGGGCGGCCCGGTCGCGCGACTGTGGAAGCTGTACGACAAGAGCAAGACCGAGGTCGACGAGATGGGCCGGCACCGGCTGGTGTGGGAGATGACGAAGATCCACATCGAGGAAGGCCCGTTCTTCCAGGGTTCGGTGTCGAACGCGCCCTCCGTCATTCTCGCGCACCAGGAGCTGAAGAACGTTCCCCGGAAGGAGAACCTCGCCCAGGGTGGCTTCACCGCTCCGTGGATCCACCCGACACCCGCGGTCTACGACCCCGAGACGGTGTTCTGGGCGAATCCTGAGCAGCACAAGGGCTGACCACCGTTCGCCGGGATGGCCGAGGTCGCTGACAACCTGACCTTGCGCCTCGGCCATTCCGGCGAAGCTGCTCATGGTCCGCCGATGTCGGCGGTGCAGGTAAGAGACGGTCCGCGGACGTCAGGCGTGTCGCAGGCGGGACAGCTGCGGATCCTTGTACTGCGTCGTCCACCGGGTGACGATCGGGTCGTTGCCCGGCCACGCGTTCTCGGACTCCGCACTGAGGATCAGCGTCAGGTCAGGACCCCAGTCCGGGTGGTGGATCGAGGCGAGCGGAAGGCCGGTCAGTGGATGCCACCGGCCGTCGACAGCGATGCCGACATAGGTCCGCCGGGCGAGGTCGGCCATCACCTCGAACCGGTGCCAGCTCGTGTCCGGCGGAAGGATGATCCCCGTATCGTGGGCCGTGAGGTTCCCGTCCGCCATCGTGTAGGCGAAGATCTTGCCGAAGTTCGGGTCCCAGGGATTCAGCTTCCAGAACGTCGCCGCTTCCAGCGTGTGCTGGTCTGCGTTCCAGAGTCGGTTGGAACCATCCCAGAACTGAATCATCTGGTGGGTCTGCTCCGGCAGCTCCGGCGCGGTGCTCGGGGACGGCACCAGCGGCAGCCGGATCGAGTAGGCGTAGTGGTACGTCGCCAGGCTGATCGGACGGTGGTCAGGGGTGGTGTCGGAGAACTTGATCCGGCCGATCGCGTTGACGAACGTCGTGATGCCTCGCGGGTTGGCGGTGACCTCGCTGTAGTGCGCCGTGGAGGTGATGCTGACGTCCCCGGCCCCACACGGCAGACTGCTCGTACCGCCGGGATTGCACTCAGGGTCGACGCCGTAACCGGCGAGCGGGCCCCAGGCGCGCCAGACCAGGGTTTCGTCGGTGCCCGGCCCCCTGGTGGGTCGGGCGTTCACCTGGCGGGCGGTCGCCGGATTCGCGGTGCCGAGCGCACCAGCACCTGAGGCGAGGATCAGGCCGCCGGCGGTGAGAACTGTGCGCCGGGAGAACCCTCTTGAGACCGACTCTGGTGGACGCATGTGCTGCCCCCTCACGATCCGATGCGACCGTCGCGGGATCTTCCGCCGCATCTCGCGCGCAACAGTCGCGGCGCCCGCAGACGGTTCGACGACGCCGCAGCCTACTTCGGGCGTGTGTCCGGCCGAGCGTCACGCGTCCGCGATTGCCCTGCCAAGACCGGTCATCGGCGTGGGGCTTGAGTCAGCCCGGAACTTCGGTAGGCCGATGAGGGGATCCTCGAAGCACTCGTGCTCGAAGTCGACCCACCCGGTCAGGCCGTCGTCGTCCGCGAGCACGTTCAGCGCCTCACCTCCTGTGCAAATCTACGTATATCTTCCTGGTCGGCCAGGATGTGTCCCTGTAGTCAGGATCGCTCGCGAGACGGACACGGCGTCGACCCGTGACCGCAGCAGTGGTCACAGGCGCTCCCGGGCCCTTTCCCTCCGGACCGGGGTCCGACGGGTGAGGTACGACGTCCGTGACCGCACCTAGCCTGCGCGTAACGGCCTCCGATCGTGCCGGGAGTGGCGGTGCACCGAGCCGCGTCCAGGAGTACGACTGCCTGGCCGCCTCGTCTTCGAGTGACTGGGGGACTGGATGAACGACAGCGACTCCGGCCGTCGGAGTGGCCTGGAGGACGCGAGTGCGCAGGACTGGCTGGGCTCGAACCAGGATCCCGACGTCCTGCTGAGCGTCCCCGACCTCGGCGTGGACAAGATCACCCTGACGGTCGAGGATCTCCAGGCGGACGTCGACCTTCACGCGCGGGTCCTGCAGGTCGTCGACCTGCACGTGGGTGCCCACGCGTCACTGGGAAAGGTCGACCTCGAGATCGACAACGTGCACGCGCAGGCCATGCTCAAGGTCAAGCTGGACAAGGTGGCCGAAGTCGTGGACCGGGTGCTCCAGACTATCGACAACAACCCCGAGATAATCACCAGCCTGACGGCACCCATCGGCCGGGGCGTCGAGGAACTAGGTCGCGGAGCGGGCGAGGGCGTGCGCGCTATCGGCCAAGGGGCCTCCTCAGATACGGAAGAGGCCGAGTCGGGCGAGCCCTCGGTGGAGGAGCCTGCATCGGTGGAGACCGACTATGACGTCGACTACGACGAGTCCGACCGCGACGAGTCCGACCGTGATGAGTCCGACCGTGATGAGTCCGACCGTGATGAGTCCGACCGCCACCGCGGAGACGGCGACGAGGGTGAGCCGCGCACCGTGCACCGGAGGAGAAGTGCCCACCAGACGGGCCGGACGGAGCGGGACCGCCGACGTGAGGGGGAGCGGGACAGGAGAGACCGCGACGACATCCGTGCTCGAAGGCGGCGCAGGGAGTCCGAGAGGCGTTAGCATCCACCCACCCCTCGTGCAGCTCGAACGGACTGCGCTATCCGTGCACGTGCTGATGCGACTCAGGACGTGACGAAGTACTGCTCCGGCGCGGTCGGGCCTGGGGTCGGGTAGCGCCAGGACGCGATCATCGACTTCGGCACGTTGTGGAAGTTCCTGCGTTTGATGCCGAACGTCCCGACCGGAAGGACGGTGCCCAGCACCCAGAACTCCTCCGCCGCGATCCGCAGGATCTCCATGAACAGCTCGCGTCGGCGGGTCTCGTCGACGGTCTCACCGATCTGGTCGTACAGCTTCATCTGGCGCAGCGCGGGCTCGGGCGGCTTCTCACCGCTCCGTCCGCGGCTGGTGTACCAGGTCGCCCACTGGAGTGCGAAGTTCGACTCGTTGTTGGCCGGGAAGTACCACCGCGGATCGACGATCCCGTCCCGCAGGCCGCCGTCGCCGGTCCACACGCTGGCATCGTGCTTGTTGGCGTCCTTGCGTGTGTAGTACAGCGAACGGTCGATCGAGTAGAGGTTCATCTTCACCCCGACGCGTTCCCAGTAGCCGCGGACGAGTTGGAGGGCGTCGATCTGGGTCGGCTCCTCGGTGATCACATCGACGTTGAACGTCAGCCGCTTTCCGTCCGGGCGGAGCCTGAAGCCCTGAGGATCGCGGCGGGTGTAGCCGGCCTTGTCCAGGTGCTGGTCGGCCAGCTTGGGGTCGTATGTCGTGTACTGCATGGCAAGGCGTTCGAGGTAGAACTCCGACTCCTTGCGCGGGGCCGCCTGCCAGGGTTCACCCTGCCGTTGGTAAACCGCCGCGATGATCTCCTTCCGGTTGATCGCGTGGGACAGGCCGATCCGGAAGTCGCGGTTCTGGAAGACCTCGCGCAGCTTGCGGTCGGGGTGGTTGAGGTTGAACGCGATGACCGTCTTGTTCATCGTCGAGTCGAGCCCCTCGACGAACTCGTACCCGCCGCGGTCCCGGTTCGACGCCAGCACCGGCTTGTTCTTCGGCGTACCGAGGTTGGGGTTGTAGAACGTCGGGCAGAGGAACTCGAACTCCCCGTCCATCGCCCGCAGCAGTGCGGCTTCCTGGTCGCTGATCACGTGCCGGACGATGCGGTCGAGGTAGGGGAGCTGACGGCCCTGCGGGTCGGTCTTCCAGTAGTACGGATTGCGTTCGAGAATCATGCGGGTGCCCTGCTGGGTGACGCTGGTCGTGTGCCACGCCGTCAGCAGCGGAACCTGCGGTTGCCAGATGTTGCCGATCCACCCCTGCGAGCCGCCCTTCTGGGCGAAGAGCTGGTACCAGTGGTCGGTCTTCTCCTTCTTCAGCAGTTCACCGATGTTCTTGTTGTACTTGGGATGGAACTGGCTGAAGTAGTGCTTGGGGCAGATCGTCAGCACGTGCGCACCGTTGGAGGCCAGCTGCTCGAGGAACAGGCCGTTCGGCATGGTGAATACGAACCGGAACGAGTGTTCGTCCAGCACTTCGAGCCGAGCCGGTTGGTCGGCGGTGACGAAGAAGGACGGCGGTGCGGAGAACAGCTCCTTGTTGAGCACCACATCCTCGTAGGCGAAGGCGATGTCCTCGGTGGTGAACGGCTTTCCGTCCGACCACTTCATGCCTCTGCGCAGGTGGAAGGTGTACTGCCGCCCTGCGCCTTCGATCTCCCAGGAGCGAACGACGTTGGGGATCACCTTCTTCCAGTCCGCACTCCACCGGACCAGCCACTCGTAGTAGACCTCTGCACCGCCGGCGGCAGGGGGACTGTCGCCGAACAGGTCCCACTGCCCTCCGTAGGTGCCGATCCGCTCCTGCGGCGTGACCACCAAGGGATCGGTGGGCAGGCGTTGCTTCAGTGGTGGGAGGTCGCCGGCCTTGACCCGCCGGGACAGCTCCGGCGCTTCCTTGGCGGCCGCCGAGACGCCACCCTCCCCGTCGGCGGCACCACGCTTCGCCTGGGGTTTGGTGGACAGCATGTCGCAGCCGGCCGTGAAGACGGCGGTGACCGCGATCCCGCCGGCACGCATCAGCTGCCGCCGTGACGGGTTACGCAGGCCCGAGAGGTCTTGCTCGTGCTCCGGGGTCCGTTCGACAGCGTCGTCCGAGCGATCTCCGCGCATGGGAACCGCCTTCCTTTTCAGGGAGGCTAGGTGGTTCAGAGGATCTCGTACACGGCTCGGTGCGACCACCTTCGGACGGTGAGTCGCGATTTCGGTGTCACCGGGGAGAGGTGAAAGCCGTCATGACTCGGCGCGCAGCAGAGTGGCTGCGCCTTTCGCGGCAGTGTTAATTCCATCACGCGCGAAGGACTGAGAACAAGACTTGTTCTTGACGTCCCGTACGCCCAGACTGGCTCGGCGTCCAGGACGAGGTGGCGGGGGCATGCGAGCAACTCAACGGTGGATCGCACGACGACTGCACGCCTGGTCGGCTCTTCTGGGCCTGCTGTGGCGCGCGGACCGTACGGCCGCATCAGTGCTTGCCGGCCTGGCGGCCGCCGTGGGCCTCCTGCCGCTCGTCGTCATCCTGGCCACAGGTGCGCTGATCGACGCGGTGCCGGATGCCGTGGCCCACGGACTGGGATCGGCGGACGGCCGTAACGCCGCGCTGCTGACCTTCGTGGTGGTCGGCACGTTCGCGGCAAGCTCGGTGGCAGGCAAGGCGTCGGCGTACTTCCAGCGCGCGTTGGAGAGCAGCTTCGGCCTGACCGTCCACGAGACGGTCGCCCGGTCGGTCCTGTCGGGTCCGGGTCTGGCGTCCGTGGAGGATCCCCGCGTCGCCGACGACCTGGCGAGGCTGGAAGAAGCGGACAAGCGTGGTCTCTTCCACGCTGCCGTCAGCAGCCTGTTCGTCGTCGTGTCCAGTCGGGTGACGGGTCTGGCGGCGTTCGTCGTTCTGCTCAGGTTCCGCTGGTGGGCGCCGTTCGTGCTGGCAGCCGCATGGTGGCTCACCGGCTGGTCCTACACGAAGGTGAGCACGAACGGCGTCACGGTGGGCAGGAGCGCCGGCGGAGAACGTCTTCGGAGAGCGGAATACCTTCGTGGCCTTGCGGTCGACGCCCCGGCAGCGAAGGAAGTGCGGATCTTCGGGCTCGCGGAGTGGGTCGTCGGTCACTACGCCAGAACGCAGTCGGCCGTACTCGCAGAGATCTGGCACAGCCGGCGTGGCAACCGTTGGCTCACCGCGGCCGTGGTCGCGTCCATCGTGGCGTCCCACGCCGTCGTACTGGGTGTCCTCGGCTGGTCGGCGAGCAACGGCGAGGCGAGCGCGAGCGCTGTGGTCGTCTTCAGCCAGGCCGCACTGGCGACGTCGAGCCTGGGGATGCTGGGCGACGTGCCGTGGTGGCTCGCTCGTTCACTGGAGGTGGCCGCGCTGGTGGAAGGTGTTCGGGCCAGGCTCGAGCACACCTCCGGAGTCCACCAGAAGAAGGGGCCGAGTGAGTACGCGGAGGAGGAGTCGGCGCGGTCCGGAGCAATGAGCATCGATCTCCGCTCGGTGCGGTTCACCTACCCGGGCCGTGACCGGCCGGTGCTCGACGAGCTGAACCTTCAGGTTAACGCCGGGCAGTCGTTGGCGATCGTCGGGTCGAACGGTGCCGGGAAGTCGACGCTGATCAAGCTTCTGTGCGGGATGTACGAACCGGACGCGGGCCGCATCGTCCTCGACCGTTCCCTGGACCCGGTGTCGGCGCGGGGACGGGTCGGAGTGATCTTCCAGGACTTCGTCAAGTACGAGTTGACGCTGCGGGACAACGTGGCTTTCGGCAGTCGTCGCCCTCGTGGTGGCGATCGCGAACTCGAACGGTGTCTGAACGCGGCGGGCGGCGGCCAGTTGCTGGCCGACCTTCCCCGAGGCTGGGACACGGTCCTCGCCGGAGGTTACGAAGGCGGTGTGAACCTGTCCGGCGGACAGTGGCAGCGGGTTGCGCTGGCGCGGGCGCTGGTCTCGGTCCGTGCGGGTGCCGGGCTGCTGATCCTCGACGAACCCACCGCGAACCTCGACGTACGGGCCGAGACCGAACTCTTCGACCGGTTCCTCGAGCTCACCGCCGGCGTGACGACGATCCTGGTGTCCCACCGCCTGTCGAGCGTCAGGCACGCGGACCGGATCGTCGTTCTCCATGACGGCCGAGTTGCCGAGGCCGGCACCCACGAGGACCTGGTGGCCACCGGCGGGAGATACGCGCGGATGTACGCCCTGCAGGCGCAGCGGTTCACCTCGGAGGTGCACGGCGGTGCGTGACCAGTGGCGTGGGCTTCTCCTGTTGCTGGGGGTGGCTCTGAAGACCGATCGACAGCGCGTCCTCGGACTGGTGATCGAGCCGTTGGGGATGGTGGCCGCCCCTGTCGTGGCGTACTGCCTGAAGTTGCTGGTCGACGGCGTGGCCGGCTCCGACGGACGTCTCGTCCTTGCCGGAGTTTCGGGCATCGCGGTGATGCGCGGGCTGTGGTTCGTCGGCACGTGGACGGGCTCGTGGATCCGGGTACGGCTGATGGAGGAGGTCGGGTTCGCCCTGGACAAGGAGATCGCCACCCTGTCCGCGGCGCTTCCCGGGCTGGATCACCACGAGCGGGCCGATTTCCAGGACCGGCTCGAACTCCTGCGGCAGAGCCAGGGCCGGCTCGGATACTCCCTGAACTCACTGATCTGGACGGCGCACGCGGCCGTCTCCGGCGTCGTGGCGATCGTCGTCCTGGCAGTGGTGAGCCCCTGGGTGGTGGTCGTCGCGTTGTTCGCTCTGCCGGCCATACCGGTCGCGGCCCTGCGGCAACGCTGGTCCAAGCCGGCCGAGGAGGTCTCTGCCGCGCCCAGCCGTCTGGCGCGTCACCTCCGCGGGCTGCCGATGGACCGGAACGCCGGCATGGAGCTTCGGGTCTTCGGGCTGACCGAGGAGGTGGTGGACCGGTTCCGTACGGCATGGCTGGACGCCCGCCGTCCGTTGCTGCGGGTCGAGCGGCGGGCCGCGCTCCTCGGCATCGCCCAGGACGTGCTGTTCGCAGCGGCGCTCTGCGGTGCGGTGATCTTCGTTCTGTGGCGCGCCGGTCGTGGCGAAGCGACCGTGGGCGACGTCGTGATGGCGGTGTACCTGAGCCAGCGGATCCAGCGGCAGGTCGTCGCACCCATCCAGGCCATGTCGGGCGTTGCCGGCGACCTGCGCGCGGCCGGCCGGATGGTGTGGCTGCGGGAGTACGCGGCCGAGGCGACGCGCGGACCGAAGGACGGCCCGGTGCCTGACGCTCTCGTGGGTGGAGTCACCTTCGAGAACGTGTCGTTCCGCTACCCCGGCACCGACAGGTGGGTCGTACGCGACTTCTCCCTGCACATCCCGGCCGGCACGGTGGTTGCCGTGGTCGGTGAGAACGGTTCGGGCAAGACGACGCTGGTCAAGTTGCTGAGCCGGATGTACGAACCCACCCGTGGCCGCATCCTCGTCGACGGGACCGACCTGCGCACCATCGACCCGGCTGCCTGGCGGCTACGACTGTCCGCCGCGTGCCAGGACTTCGCCCGCCTCGAGCTCACCGCCCAGCACACGGTGGGTGTCGGCCGTCTACCCGTCCTTGACGACCGCGCCGCTGTGGGGCGAGCGCTGGAAAACGCCGGAGCCTCCGACGTGGTGGCCACCCTGCCGGGAGGGATCGACTCCCAGCTGGGCACCACCTGGGACGAGGGTGTGGACCTGTCGACCGGTCAGTGGCAGAAGTTCGCGCTGGCACGAGCGTTCATGAGAACGAAGCCACTTGTGCTCGTCCTCGACGAGCCGACCGCGAGCCTGGACGCCCAGACCGAGCACGACCTGTTCGCTCGCTACACGGCCGCGGGACAGGCAAGGACAGCTTGCGGTGCCGTGACCATCCTTGTCTCCCACCGCTTCTCGACCGTGCGCAGCGCCGATCTCATCGCTGTCGTCGACCGTGGCCGGCTCGCCGAGGTCGGCACCCACGACCAGTTGATGGCCTGGGCAGGCGTGTACGCCGACCTGTACACCCTGCAGGCACGTTCCTACACGTAGGTGCGCGGAGATCGCGGACACTCCTTGGGGCTTTGCTCACGGGGACCCCTGGCCGTGGAGGAGTGGCCAGGCATGGTGGAGAGTGGGTTGAAAGCTCCTGACACAGAAGGGAGTACGCCCATGAAGATCAACCGATCTTCGTTCGCCGGGATCCTCGCGTCGGGCGTGGCCGTGGTGGCACTCACGACCGGCGGCGTCGCGGCAGCCGGCAGCTCGACTGTGGCGGGCAATGCCACACAGGAGTCCCAGATCGCGCGGACAGCGCAGTCGCTACAGGTCGGGGCGCGCGACGACATGCACGGCATGGGTGGCATGCACGGCATGTTCGAACGCGTGCTGCACGGCGAGTTCGTGATGGCGAAGCCAGGTGGCGGTCACCAGACCGTGCTGATCCAGCGGGGCGCGGTGCAGAGCGTGAGCTCCAGCAAGATCACGTTGCGCAGCAGCGACGGCTTCCGCGGAAACTACACCGTCGGCGCCGACGCCATGGTCAGCGCCGGCCCGAACGGCATGGGCTCCATCAAGGACGGACAGCAGGTGGTCGTGGTCGCAACCGGTAGCACGCAGAATGCGACCGCGGTGCATGTGTTCGACGTCTCGCTGATGAAGTCCCATCACGGCAAGGAGCAGATGCCCCGCTGACCCCGATGTGAGCACCTCGCCTTCGCCCTCGTGCCGGCCGGCCCGAACCTGATCTTCCGACGTTGTCCTCCTTCGCTCATGGGCGGACTGGAAGTCATCCGAGCCGGGTGATGGCTGCCCGGATGACGGCCTCGACCTGACCGGCCGTGGAGTGGTGGTCCACCGGCGCGGACCGCGGGACCTGTTCGGAGGCGAACCCCAACCAGCTCGGGCCGAACGCGAGCAGCCCTCTGAGGTCGGCGCCGGGATCCACGCGTATGCCCGACTCGTGTTCGTACCAACGCAGGAAGTCCTCGGCGGCATCGGCGCCCAGCAACACGGCCAGCCCGAGCCTGCACAGCCCCACATCCGTCTCGCGGCGGCCGCTGCCCGCCATTGCCCAGTCGACGACGCCCGACAGTGCACGATCTCGCCACAGCATGTTCAACGGCTGGAAGTCACCGTGCACGAGGACCGGCGGGCAGGCCGATTCCTGGGCGGCAGCGACGGCCTCGTTCGCGGCCTTGGCCAGCCCAAGATCGGGGGTCCACCCATGGACTGTGCGCTCGTCGAACCCGTGCGGGTCCGTCGCCGCGAGCCTCTCTGCCGGGACACGGTGAACGAGGCTCAGGACGGTGGCAATCTGGCGTACGCCATCAGCGATGTCCGTCGGGCTGCGTGCCGGGTGACCAGGTAGAGCTGTCATCAGCAGCGCCGGTACGCCGGTCTGTGCACTCGAGCTGTCAGCCGCCAGGAGACGCGGGACCGGCAGGCCGTGGTCCGCCAGTGCCTGGAGCCCAGCCGCTTCACGGTCGACGAGTCCTGGGCCCCAGTCCTGCCACTGGTCGCCCGCCCATCGACGCAGTACGACATCGAACTCACGGCCGCCGGCGACCACGCTCAGCCTGTCCATGGCGGCGGTCAGCCCGCCCGTCAGTCTCGTAACCCGCACCACCTGTGCGTTCGTACCGACGGCAGCCTCGGCCCACCTCAGGATCTGCCCAGACGGGGGGTTGTAGCCGGACATCAGGAAGACTCGACGGAACCGAGGGAGTGGCGCGCGGCGTACTCCTCGATCGTCATGCCCATCAGCACGACGTCGTGGTACTCCCCGGCGAAGTACTGCCCCCTTCGGCGCCGGCCCTCCTCGACGAAGCCGAGCTTCTCGTGCAGCTTCAGCGAGGCCGTGTTGTAGGCGTAGATCTCGACGTCACACTTCTGAAAGCGCCGTTCGCCGAACATGTAGCGCAGCAGCAGGATGATCGTCTCGCCGGCGTAGCCACGCCGCTGAAAGTCAGTGCCGATCGCGATGCCGTAGGAGAAGACCCCGGAGTTCTTGTCGATCTTGTTCGTTCCGAACCAGCCGACCAGACGTCCCTCGGCGAGTGACTCGATGCCGGCGCCGAACTCGTCGTCCTTCGGGGTGCCGATGCCGGACTCGAGGTACGTGCGGTAGCCGGCCTTCGATCGCGGCGGGTGGAGGTGGTCGTTGTTGCGCATGAACGTGGAGTCCTGGTCGAACTCCATCAGCAGCAGGGACTCCTCGGGCTCGATGCCGCGCACCCGTACCCGTTCGCCCACCCAGATCGAGTCCACGTGCCGGACCGTAGCAGGGGTTCAGCCGCCGGGGCGACCTGAATTCAGGGGAGTCACCGTCGTGTGCCGAATGCGGCGCCTGGCCCACGCTGCGACGGGTGAACGAGGCAACGGAGACAGATCCACGGCTGCGGCTGTGGAAGGAACGTCTGGCGGCGCGGTCGGAGGAGGCCCTCGATGCCCTGAGCGCTGTGCCCGGAGTGGTCGGTCTCGTGCTCGGCGGCAGCTTCGGACGCGGACAGCACTGGCCGCTCAGCGACGCATGGACGACAGCCGGTGGCTGCACGGGCTGGAGGCTTCGACCCGGCTGTTGTCGGGCGCCGGATCCAGGCGTGGTTGGCCATCGCGCGGCAGCTGCTCGTCGACGCCGAACGCTGGGGGGAGCGGGCCGGCTCCTTCGGCAGGTACTGGACGCACTTCGAGGCCAGGGCTGATCGACACGGCGGCGCCGCGTTCGCCGAACGGCTCCTCATCGCGGCAAGCGCGAAGCCACACCCGGCTGCAGGCGTCCCCGAGTGGCTCGCGGACCGCATCGCGCTGTCGTACCAGGCTCGGCTGCTCGTAGGGGAAAGTGTCACGCCGGAGCAGAACGCCCGCGACAACCTGCTGGCCTATCCGGGGATGTATCGCGCGCGGTTCCCGACCTCGGCGTACGCCTGGATGGCACCGCAAGCCGACGTTGACGTACGCGCCGCGATCTCCACTCTTCAGACCATGATCGGCTAGCCCGGCACGCGCGCTCGATCCGATGGTGATGCGGCGCTACTGGGCGTGCTGCGCACTCCATCGGTTGCACTGGACCATCACCTTCGACGACGCGGAGCGGGAGGGATTCGACCGGTCGTGCGTTGATCGGGGCGCTGAACGCCGTAGTCTGCGAGCTGTGGGCCCAAGTGGTGATGTGCGTGCTCAGCTCCGACGGCTGTATGTGCTCGCCGCGGGGCAGGTGGCGGTCGCGGGAGTCGCGGTCACGTTGCAGCTGATCGACCCGGAGTGGTGGTGGCTGGCGGTGACCACGGTGTCGCTGCTCATAGCCGCATGGACGGTCCATTCGGTGCTGGTGTTGCGTCGGATGGTGCGTCCTGACGAGGGTGACGACACGAGCCGTTAGCGGCGCCGGTCGAAAAGTCACGCCGGGGACGGTCTTGTGAACGTCACGGCGTAACCGTCGATGGTGAGGGCGGCACTGAGCACGACTCACGACACTAGCCGGATGTGCCGGAGCGGTGCGCGACGGCGAGCCGGAGCCCGCCGACGCCCGGAACACGCTCGACCAGATCTTCGCCGAGTACCAGCAGCCGAGCTGACGCTTGCGCCGGGTGCCCCATCCCAAGGAGGCGCGGAGCGTTCCGTGACTCCCTTGGCCCTGCGGCCCCTGGGGCCCCTGCGTCAGCGCGGCCTCGTGGTGAAGAACTGCTCGGGATTGGACGGCGCCGGGTTCGGATAGATGTAGGAGTTCGGCATCGACGCAGGAACGTTGTGGAAGTCGTTCCGTACGATGCCGTAGCCGTCGACGGGAACGCTCACGCCCAGGACGTAGAACTGCTCGGCGGCGATCTGCAGGATCTCGTCCATGAGTTGCTTGCGACGATCGGGTGCGACCGTGAGGGTCAGTTGGTCGTACAACTTCATCTGTCGCCGAACCTGCTCCGGCGGTGTCTCCAGCGGTCCGCTCGGCTCCTCCCCGGGCAGCCGGCGATACCAGGCCGCCCAGGCCGAGGCATACACGGAGTTTCCGTCGAACGGGAAGTAGTAGCGCGGATCCAGGATCACGGCCTCGCTGACGCCGCCGCCGAACCGGTGGATCGTGGCGTCGAAGTCGGCGTTGGTACGTACGCGCTCCTCCCACAGCGACCGGTCCATGGCGGTGACGTGGACCTCGACACCGACGGCCTTCCAGTGCGCCTGGATGAGCTGAGCCATGTCGACGAAGATGGGGCGCCCGTTGTCCAGGTCGATCCCGATCGTGACCCGCTTGCCGTCCGGACCGAGCCGGAAGCCTGCTCGGTCCCGTCGGGTGAGGCCCGCCCGGTCGAGGTGGTCGTTGGCCTTCGCGACGTCGTGGTCGAGGTACTGCGTCGCCAGCTTTTCGTTGTAGTACTCCGAGCCCGGCAGCGGGGCCACCTGATACGGCTTGCCCTGCCGCAGCAGCACGATGTCGATGATCTCCTGACGATTCAGGGCGTACGACAGGCCGATGCGGAAGTCCTTGTTGCCGAAGACCTTCCGCTTGGCCGGGTCCTTGTGGGTCAGGTTGAGCTGGATGGCTCCGACGTTCGGCTCAACCGGGGTCGTGGTGTAGAAGCGGTAGTTGCCCTTCTCCCGTCCTCTGGCGAGGACGGGCTTGTTCTCCGGAACGGCGAAGAACTGGTCCTCCATGTCGATCTCGCCGTTGACCGCGATGAGGGTCAACGTGTCGGTGCTGTCCCCCTCGAGGAAGCGGTACTCCAGCCGGTCGAGGTAGGGAAGTTGCCGGCCGTCGGGGTCGACCTTCCAGTAGTAGGGGTTGCGCTCGGCGATCGCGCGGCCCGAGGCGCCACCTGGAACCTTGGTGAAGATCCACGGGTGCAACAACGGCTGGTTGGCGACGGCGTAGCGCACGCTGTCGTCGTCGATCCCGCCCATGCTCTGGAAGAGATGCACCCAGTCCGGAGCGCCATGTTTCCTGGCGAGCTCGTTGACGTTGTCGTTGTACTTCTTGTGGAACCTGCTCAGGTAGTGCCTGGCGTACCTCACCGGGGCGTCCGCACCGGGCTGGGCGAGCTTCTGCAGGAACAGCCCGTGTGGCTTGGGAAACCGGAACGTCACCGTGTGCTGGTCGACCTTCACCACCTTGCCGATCTGGTTCTCGATCAGCATCCACGACGGTGGGACAGGAGTCAGTTCCTTGTCGAGGATCACGTCCTCGTACCAGAACATCACGTCGTCGGCGGTGAACGGCTTCCCGTCGGACCAGCGCATCCCGGAACGAAGTTTGAAGGTGTACGAGCGGCCACCGTCGCCGACCTCGAAGGACTCGGCCACGTTGGGGACCGGTGTCGCCTTCCAGTCGTGGGTCCAGCGAACCAGACCCTCGTACCCCTGGAAGCGGGTCAGCTGGGAGAAGGAGCCGGAGCCGCCGGTCACGCCCATCCGCCAGGATCCACCGTAGGTGCCGGCCTTCTCGACCGGCTTCACCACCATCGGCGTGCTCGGCAGGCGTTCCGCGACGGGCGGCAGGTCGCCGCTCTTCACCCTGGCGGCAAGCATGGGAGCTTCCTTGCCGCCTCGCGCACCCGGGCCATCGTTGCCACCGCCCTTCTGGTTGGGCTTGGTGGACAGCGCCTCGCAGGCCGTGGTGGACGTCCAGGTGAGCAGGCCCAACGCTCCGGCGCCGACGAAACGGCGCCGACTGACGAGGGAGAGGGGACTGCCACTGTTCGGTTTGTCGCTCACGTCGTGGCTCCTGACTCTCCGACAGCGCGAAAACCCAAGATCGATTCGGAACGTACTGCGCGTACGTTTGTCAGTCAATTTGTCATGTCTGGCAATCTGCGGACATCGTCGACCCGTAGCGGCGATCCTTCTGCGACCATGGATCGGCGCGCACAAGCGGGAGGAACGTATGCGAGAGACGCTGCGAACCGTGTCGATGGTCGACGCTGTGTGCGACGCCCTACGCGAACGCATCCTCGGCGGACAGCTGGATCCTGAGGAAGTCATCTACGAGCAGGCGACCGCCGACCTCTACGGCGTCTCGCGACCGACTGCGAAGGCGGCCATCGACCGACTGGTGAGCAGCGGTCTGCTCCGCCGGTCCGCCAACAAGTCGGCGCGGGTACCCAGGCTCACCGAGGACGACGTCCACGACCTCTACCTGAGCCGCCTGATGATCGAGGGCCAGGCGGTCGCCCACCTGGCCGAACGCCGGCTGGACCCGGCACCGGCGAAGAAGGCGCTGGCGGAGTTCGACCTGGCCGTGAAGGAAGGGTCGGTTCAGGGGATAGTGCGCTCCGACATCGCCTTCCACTACGCCTTCGTCGAACGGCTCGGCAGCCCACGGGTGCTCAGGATGTACGACTCGATCATCGGCGAGGCGCACCTGTGCATGGTGGTGAAGCAGACCCGCCACCTGATCAATCCCAAGGGCATAGCAAAGGAGCACCGCGAGATCTACCGCGCGGTCGTGGAAGGTGAAGCCGGGACAGCGCAGACGAAGCTGGCGCAACACCTGAACCGTTCGGAGAACGTGATCCGCTCCTACTTCCGGGAGACCGACTCCTCGAGGTGATCCATTCGTCAGCGCCGTGGAGGGTCCGGGGGCCGTGTGGAGTCACGGCCCCAGAACTCAGCGGTGCGGAGAGAGGTGAGCGCGTTGCCATCCAGGACACTTCCGCCCTTTCCCTACGGGGCCGTCTACTTCCGCAAGACCAACCCTCCCCGTGAGGACTGGGACCGCGACTACAAGACCGCGGCCGATGACGGGCACAACGCCTTCCGGCACTGGTTCTTGTGGTCCGCGGTCGAGGTGGCGCCGGGGGAGTTCGACTGGTCCGACTACGACCGTCAACTCGATCTTGCCGCCGACAACGGCATTCGGACGATCATCGCCGAGATGATGACGTCCGCGCCGGAGTGGGCGTTCCGGACCCTGGCCCACGCGAGGTACGAGCGCCGCGACGGGACTCCCGTGCGGTCCTCGATCAGCCCGAGCTGTGCCGTCGGTGGGTTCCCCGGACTCTGTCTGGACAACGCCGACGCGCGCGAGCGGGCCGGTGCGTTCCTCACCGCCCTGGTGGCGCGCTACCGCGAACATCCCGGCCTCGGCGGCTACGACATCTGGAACGAGTGCGGGTACGCGGAGGACACCTGCTACTGCCCGGCGACCGCGGCGGCGTTCCGTTCGTGGCTACGGGAGCGCTACAGCGACCTTCGAACGATCGGCCAGGCGTGGGGGCGCTACAGCTACGCCGAGTGGGACGAAATCGAACCGCCGCGGACGGTCGAGCCGTACGCGGACGTGCTGGACTGGCTGACATTCCGGCAGGACAACGCCTACCGGCTGATGCGGTGGCGCGCCGACCTGATCCGCGAACTCGACCGGGACCATCCGATCACTGCCCACGGCATCGCCGGCAGCCTCACCCTCGCCGCGCCGCGCGGAACCGACGACTGGAGAGCCGCCGCGGAGGTCGACTCCTACGGACTCACGTGGGGATCGAGCCGGCACGGAGACGAGCCGTGGAAGCAGTTGCATGCCATGGATCTCGTACGTTCGGCCGGCCGGGGCAAGCCGTTCTGGCACGCGGAGGCGTACGCGGGTCCGCTCTGGATGCAGCCGCAGGTGGTGGGCAAGCCTCGTGACGAGGGCCGGATCGCGTCGGTGGAGGACATCCGCTACTGGAACCTCGCCAGCTTCGCCGCCGGCGCCTCGGGGCTCTTCTACCTGCGCTGGCGGCCCCTGCTCGACGGCCCGTTGTTCGGCGCGTTCGGGGCGTACGGCATGGACGGCTCGCGCACGCCGCGCTCCGACACGGTGTCCGAGCTGGCCCGCTGGGCCACGGCGCCCGAGCAGGAGGAGCTCTGGCGTTCGCGGCCGGTGCCTGCCGACGTGGGCATCGTCTACAGTCCGGAGACGCAGATCTTCACCTACGCCCAGCAGCGCAGTACCGACTTCTACGCTCGCGCCGTCCAGGGTGCCTACCAGGGCTTCTTCGCCAACAACATCCAGGCTTCCTTCGTCCACATCGACGACGTTGCTCCGGCTGCCGGCGACGGCGGCGACCCTGCGGGCGGGCCGCGACTGCTCTACCTGCCCTACCCCGTCCAGCTGAGCCGGCAGGCGAGCGAACGCATGATCGCCTGGGTGGAGGCAGGTGGTGTTCTCGTGGCCGAAGGCTGCCCGGGCTACTTCGCCGACCACGGGCGGGTGGGGACGTCGCAGCCGGGCAACGGGCTGGACAAGCTGTTCGGAGCTCAGGAGAGCTACGTCGAGTTCACTCCCGATCTGCTGGACGACCTGAGCTTCTCCGTCGACGGCTCGACGGTGCACGGCGGAATCTTCCAGCAGGCGTACGAACCCACCACCGGGACGCCCGTCGGATGGTACGCCGACGGTCGTGTCGCGGCGGTGGACCACCGGCTCGGCGCCGGGCGTACTCGCCTGATCGGCACGTTCCCCGGTGTGGGCTACGGGCTTCACCATGACCAGGGAACGCGGAGCTACTTCGCCCGCCTGTTGGAATGGGCAGGCATCCGCCAGACCGTACGGGTCAGTGATCCGCGGGTGATCGCACGGATGCACGACGGCGACGGTGGCCGTCACCTCTGGCTGCTCAATCCCAGCCGCGAGCCGGTCCGGGTCTCCGCGACCCTGGCACCGCAGTCACCCGCGGCGAGCGGGCTCCGGGTGCGCTGGGGTGACCCGGCCCAGGTCCTGCTCGTGGACGGACGATCGGTCGACGCCACGATCGGTGCCCGCGACGCCGTCCTCTGTGAGCTGTAGCCAGCGCGCGACCAGGCCCGCCTCGCGCTGCTCGTGGCGGGCCCGGCAACCGCCACCGGCCCCTGGACCTCTTCCATGCCCTCGCTGCTACCGTCCGGGCATGGCTGATTCGCCGATCAGGGTTGGTTTCGTCGGTGCCGGTGCCAACACCCGCCTCCGTCACATCCCAGGATTTCAGGCGCTGCCGGGAGTCGAACTTGTCGCGGTGGCCAACCGGACCCGCGAGTCCGGTGCCAGGATCGCCGACGACTACGGCATCCAGCGCGTGGAGGACAACTGGCGTCACCTCGTCGAGGCGCCCGACATCGATGCGGTCTGCGTCGGCACCTGGCCGAACATGCACCGTGACGTCACGGTCGCGGCGCTCGAGGCCGGCAAGCACGTGCTGTGCGAGGCACGGATGGCGAGGAACGCCGACGAGGGTCGCGAGATGCTGGCCGCCTCGCGGAAGGCGCCGCACCTCGTCGCCCAGGTGGTGCCGTCGCCGTTCACCTTGGAGTACGACTCCACGCTGGCAGCGATGGTGCGTGGCGGCCGGCTGGGCGACATCCTGGCCGTCGAGGTCCACGTGGGACAGTCCTTCGTCGACAAGACGGCGCCCCTGCACTGGCGCCAGGATGCCGATGTCAGTGGCAACAACATCCTGACCATGGGCATCTGGTACGAGGCGATGATGCGGTGGCTCGGCACCGCCAGGCGCGTCACGGCGATGGCCACGACCGTCGTTCCCCGACGCAGGGACGACGACGGGAACTGGCACGAGGTCAAGGTCCCTGACCACGTCGACATCCTCGCGACGCTGGGCGGCGGCGGGATCGCTCATCTGCGTTTCAGCAGCGTGACCGGACTCGCCCCGCAGACCGAACTGTGGATCTTCGGATCCGAGGGCACCCTGCGCTTCGAGCCGGACGCCGGACGGCTTACGGCGGGCGGGCGGGGCGACCAGGAGTTGAGCGAGGTCGCGGTGCCGGCCGAGGAGCGTGTCGGGTGGCGGGTGGAGGAGGAGTTCGTCAACGCCATCCGCGGCCGCGAGGAGGTCACGCGTACGACCTTCGAGGACGGTGTTCGCTACATGGAGTTCACCGACGCGGTCAGCCGAAGCGCGGTGACGGGCCAGACCGTCGACGTCGCCGAACTCTGACAGCGGCAGACGACCGTGGCAGCCGCCAGGCGGTCGCGACCGTCGAACCGGCCGGTCCTACGGGCCCGATCACGAGGGGCGGGCTCCGTCGAGGGTGACGACGTGCGGCGCGCCGACCACCCTCACCGAGACCCGCGACCCGACCGGCGGCGCCTCGTCACCCAGTACGCGTGCCCACACCTCGGCGGAGTCCCCGCGAGGGTCGTCCAGGCACAGCTCGACGAGGGCGTCGTGGCCGTAGAACACCGTACGAGTCACCACAGCCACGCACGCATCGGTCGCCGTCGGGCCGGCAGGGTCGCCGAGGCGTAGCTGTTCTGGGCGGACGAGCACCTCGCACGCGCCAGAGCCCTGCACGCCGGGCACCGGCAACTCTCCAAGGGCACAGGTCACGATGCCGTTGTCCACATCGCCGGCCAGGAAGCAGGCTTCGCCGAGCGACACCGCCGAGCGGCGGTCGGACGGCGACCGGTAGACGTCGGCGGGCGGACCGACCTGTGTCAGCCGACCGTCGTGCATGATCGCCACCTGGTCGGCGAACGACAGCGCCTCTGCCCGGTCGTGCGTCACGAGCACGACGGTGGCCCGCTCGTGTGCGAGCGCCGAGGCGACCGCCTCACGGGTTGCCACCCGGAGTTCGGGGTCGAGGGCCGAGAACGGCTCGTCGAGTAGGACGATCCGCGGCCGACGCGCGAGGGCCCGGGCGAGTGCGACGCGCTGCTGTTGGCCCCCGGACAGCTGGTCCGGGCGCCGGTGCGCGAGGTCGCCCGACAGGCCGACGAGCTCGAGCAGATCACCCACACCTGCTCTGGTACGGCGCTCCCGGCGCGGCAGGCCGTAGGAGATGTTGGCGGCGACGTCGAGGTGCGGAAAGAGGTTGCCCTCCTGTGCGACGTAGCCGAAGCCGCGCTTCTCCGGCGCCACCCACGCACCGGGGCCGGCCACGACTTCGTTCCCGACCCGCACCTCGCCGGCGTCTGGACGCATGAAGCCGGCTACGACGCGCAGCAGGGTCGTCTTGCCGCACCCGGAGGGCCCGAGCACCGCCGTCGTGGTGCCGGCTTGGACCTCGAGGTCGATGCCGTGGAGTACGGGGGTCCCGGAGTGCGACGCGGTGATTCCGGAGAGCTGGAGAGTCCTCACGTGCGGGATTCCTCGTTCCTACCGTGGAGCAGCAAGTAGGTCAGCGGTGCGGAGAGCACGACGAGCGCTGCGGCGTACGGCGCGGCGGCAGCGTAGTCGAGCGAGGCGCTCGCGTGCCAGAAGGCCGTCGCCAGGGTGCGGGTGCCGGTGGGGGCGAGCAGAAGTGTCGCCGTCAGCTCGGTGGTGACGGCGATGAACACCAGCGCGAACCCCGCCATGGTGCCACGGAACATGAGCGGCAACTGCACGCGCCAGAACGCGCGGACGGGGCTGTCGCCGAGCGTGCGGGCGGCGTCGGCGAGCTCGGGCGGCACCGCCGCGATGGCGGCGCGCGTGGCGACCATGGCGCGGGGGAGGAAGAGAATCGCGTACGCGATCACGAGGACCGTGGTGGTCTGGTAGAGCGGGCGTACGAAACCGATCGTCAGCGTGATGAGCGCGAGCGCCACGACGACACCCGGAAGCGACGCCGCGACGTAGGTGACGCGCTCGACGGCCACCGCGAACCACGACCGGCTCCGGGCGATGAGCCACGCGGCCGGGACCGTCGCCACCGTCGTGACGGCCGCGGCGACGAGGCCCAGGCTCAGGGTCGACCACAGCGTGGGGCCGAGGTTGGCCGGCTCGGTCGCCTGGTCGGCCCGGGAGAGCCACGTGCCGAGGCTCCAGGCCGGGACCCCGAGGGCGAGAGCGGTGAGGACGGTCAGCCCGAGGAGGGCGAACGGCGTGGCCCGGCCGAGCCGTCCCCGCGTGGCCCGGCGGACCGTCCCCGAGCCGACGCGCGCGTGTCGCACCCGGCCCCGGGCGAGCAGTTCCAGCGTGAGGACCGTTCCCGCGATGCCCATCAGGACGACGGCGAGGACGCTGCCCGATCGGCTGTCGAAGGCCACCTCGAACTGGTCGAGGATCGCTGTCGTGAACGTGGGGAACCGAAGCATCTCGAGGGCGCCGTACTCCGCGAGGAGGTGGAGGGCGACGAGCAGCACACCACCGAGCAGGGCAGGGCGGACCTGTGCGAGCCCGACGCGCGCGAAGGTACGCCACGGACCGTGCCCGAGGGCCCGCGCGGCGTCCTCGAGGCCCTGGTCGAGGGTACGCAGGAGCGCTGCGACAGGTAGGAACACGAACGGGAAGTACGACAGGGAGGTCACGATGACTGCACCGGCGAGGCCCTCGAACCCCGGCACGAGCGCGGACCAGGCGAAGCTGTTGACGAAGGAGGGCACGGCGAGTGGCGCCACGAGTGCGATGCGCCAGAAACTCGTGCCCGGCAGCGACGTGCGCTCGATGAGCCACGCGGAACCGACCCCGAGCACGATCGAGATGACACAGGTCAGCACGAGCAGCGACACCGTGTTGACGAGGAGTTCGGCGATCCTTGGGCGCCAGACGAGCGCGAACGCGTCCCCCGGCCCGGACTCGAACGCCTTGAGTACGACGACGACGAGCGGCAGCGCGCACACGAGCGCGACGACGAGCGCGGCCGCGCGGAGCGGCAGCGAGTCGCCGGCGGCCCGACGCCCGGTCCGGGCCGGGGGCGGTCCGCCGGACGGCGGTGCGGAGCGCGTCTGCGTGGTCGTCACCTAGAGGATCCCGGCCTTCGTCATGAGGTCGATGACCCTGGGCCCGTTGAGCTTGAACGGGTCGACCTTCGGCGCCTGGAGCGAGTCGAGCGGCGGGAGCTTCGGGTCGGACGGGGCGCCCTTGCCGACGGCGTACTCCTTGGAGTCCGTCGTTCCGAGCGCCTTCTGGCCTTCCTTGCTGGTGATGAACGCGAGGAACTTCTGCGCGTCGGCCGCGTGCTTGCTGCTCTTGAGGACGGCACCACCGGAGAGGCTGACGAAAGCGCCCGGGTCCTCGTTCCTGAAATAGTGCAGCCTGGTGTTGCCGCTGCTCGCCTTGTCAAGGGCCTGGTCTCGGTACCAGTAGTAGTGGTAGATGACGCCCATCGCTGACTGGCCGGCGTTGACAGCCTTCATCGTCGCGATGTTGTTCTGGTAGATCTTCGCGCCCGACTTCAGACCGCGGAGCCACTCGGAGGTCCTGGCCTCTCCCTCGGTGGCGAGCATGGCGGAGACGATCGCCTGGAAGTCGGCGCCGCCCGCGGCCGCTCCCCACTTACCGGCGTACTCCGGCTTGGCGAGGTCCATCAGGGACTTCGGCAGCTGCGCCTGCGAGATCTTGCTCGGGTTGTAGACGAGAACAGTGGAGCGGGCCGCGATGCCGACCCAGTTCTTCGAGGACGGGTGGTACCGGTCGCCGACCTGGGCCAGGGTGGCGGCGTCGACGGGTGCGAGCAGGCCGGCGTTCTGGAGCGTCGTAATCGCGGGGGAGTTCTCGGTGAGGAAGACGTCGGCCGGCGAGCCGGATCCCTCCTGGACGATCTGTGCGCCCATCGAAGAGTCGTCGCCGTAGCGGATCTGGACCTGGATCCCGGTCTTGTCCTGGAACTCCCGCCCCCACTCCTCGGTGAGGTTCTCGTGCTGGGCGCTGTAGATCGTCAACTTCGACTTGTCGAGCTCTCCGGTGGCTTCGAGGCTCCTGCTGCATGCCGACAGGCCGAGGGTGGTCGCGGCCGCCACGACAGCGGCGAGGATCATGGTGCGTCGGCGCGTCACGAGGAAACTCCTGGTGGCTCGAACGTTGGGCGGCGCGGCCCGGGGCGTGCAGCCGGTCGTGGGTGGGTGGTCACGGGTGGGTGGTCTCGACTGCGATGGCAAGCCCAGGAAAGGCTAACCTGGCTGAAGCGAGGTTAACCGAGACGACCCGAGGTGGCCGCACTCGGCCCCGGGATTTGATTTAGGGTTGCCTACCCTATTTACTACCTCGCGTGACAGCGAGCGCCGTACCTCTGGCCCCGTCACCGACCCTGCCCTGGGTGTCTCGGCTCGGGACCCACGGCTCCCGCCCGGCGCTGCGCACCTCCGTGGGCACGGCGGAGGGCCCCGTCACGTACGCCGACCTCGCCCGCCGGGTCGACGACTTCGCCGCGCGTCTCGCCGGACCGCGCCGCCTCGTCCAGGTCGAGGGACGCTCCACGGTGGACACCGTCGTCGGCTACCTCGCGGCTCAGACCGCGGGCCACGTGGTGCTGCTGGTCGCGCCCGGCGAGCCCGCCGCCCGGCTGCGGGAGACTTACCGCCCCGACATCGTGCTGGATCCTGCCGGAGGGGTCGAGGTCGTCCGCGAGACGTCCGATCACCAGCTGCACCCCGACCTCGCTCTCCTGCTCAGTACGAGTGGCTCGACGGGTTCGGCCAAGCTCGTACGCCTGTCCGCGGCCAACCTGGCCGCCAACGCCGAGCAGATCACCGCTGCCCTCGGAGTCCGCCCCGACGACTGTGCGGCGCTCACTCTGCCGATCACGTACTGTTACGGCCTGTCGGTGCTGCACACCCACCTCGCCGCGGGGGCGAGCCTGCTGCTCACCGACCTCTCCGTCGTCGACGACTGCTTCTGGCGGCTCTTCCACGCGGCCGGGGCCACGACCTTCCCCGGCGTTCCGCACACCTTCGAACTCCTCGAGCGCAGCGGCTTCGCCGAGCGGGACCTGCCGAGTCTGAGGTACGTGACCCAGGCCGGCGGCCGGATGGAGCCCGAGCGCGTCCGGCGGTTCGCCGAACTCGGCCGCACGCGCGGCTGGGATCTCGTCGTCATGTACGGCCAGGCCGAGGCGACGGCCCGAATGACCTGCCTGCCGCCCGATCTTGCCGCCGAGCACCCCGACACCGTCGGTGTCCCCGTACCCGGCGCGACGATCGACGTGGTGGACGGCGAGATCGTGTTCCGCGGGCCCAACGTCATGCTCGGGTACGCGGAGGAGCCGGCCGACCTCGCGCTCGGCCGCACCGTCTTCGAGCTGCGCACCGGCGACCTCGGTGAGCTGACTGACGACGGGCTCGTACGCGTCGTCGGCCGGCGCGCGCGCTTCGTCAAGGTGCTCGGGCACCGCATCGACCTCGACGCCCTCGAAGGCCGCCTCCGCTCGCAGGGACACGACGTACGGACCACCGGACGTGACGGGCTGGTCGTCGTCGCGTGCGATGTCGCGTCCGCGCCCGCTCGGGAGTCGCTGCGGCGCGCGGCCATGCGCGCATGCGGCGTACCACGCGAGGCGCTGCGGGTCGTCTTCGTCCGGGACCAGCCGCTGCTCGTGTCGGGCAAACCCGACTACTCGGCACTCCTCGCGCTGGCCTGCCCGTCCCCGGCGGGGGAGGGGCCCGCACTCACCGGGGAGACGGACGGGCGGGCAGTAGCCACTCTCTACGGCCGGCTGCTCCAGCGTGACGTCGAGGACGAGGCGACCTTCGTCTCCATTGGCGGCGACTCGCTCTCCTACGTCGAGGTGTCGATCCGGCTGGAGGAACTGCTCGGCCGGCTCCCGCCGAACTGGCACGTGACGCAGGTGCGCGATCTGGAGCTGCTGCGGCCGGACGGAAAGGGCCGCCGGCAGCGCGGGCCGGCCACCCTCCTCACGCGTACGACCTGGCGGACGATGGAAACGAGTGTCTGGCTGCGCGCCCTCGCGATCCTCCTCATCGTCGGCACCCACGCCGGTCTCTTCGCGCTCCAGGGCACGGCCAACGCCCTGCTGGTCGTCGCCGGCTACCAGGTCGCGCGCTTCCAGCTGGCCGACCCCGAGCGCCGGCGCCGGGCTCGCAGACTCATCGGTGCGGCGGTGCGGATCGCCGTACCCAGCCTCGTCGTCATCATCGGTGCGCATCTGCTCGGTGGCTACTACGAGACCCGCAACCTCTTCCTGGCGAACTGGGTGTTCGGCGAGCAGCAACTCGGTCCGCCGTGGCGGTTCTGGTTCATCGAGGCGATGGTCGTCGCGCTTGTCGTCGTCGCCGCCGTCAACGTCTCCCGCCGGGTCGTCGACCTGGACCGGCGTCACCCGTTCGGCCTGCCACTCGCACTCACCGTCGCGGCGTTCGTGCTCTTCCGGCTTCCGGTCCTGCCACTGCCGGTGCCCCGCATGCAGGGTTCGGCACTGGTCGTGCTGTACCTCTTCCTCCTCGGCTGGGCTCTGGAACGAGTGTCGACGCCGGCACAGAAGCACCTCATGACCGTGTTCGTGATCGTGACGATCGGCACCTTCTCGTTCAATCCGGCGCGGGACGGCCTCACGATCGCGTTCGTTCTGCTCATGCTGTGGCGGCCGGTGACACGGGTGCCGGGTGTTCTCGTACCGGTCGTCCAGGTGCTCGCGGCAGCGTCGCTGTACATCTACGTCATTCACTGGCAGGCACTCGAACTGCTGTGGGGACATCCGGTCCCGGCGTTCGCCGGATCCCTCGCGTCGGGGCTCGCCTACTGGTGGATCTGGACGCGCCCGGTCGCGACGGCCTGGGGCGGGCTTTCGCAGCGGATCTGGCAGCGGGTCCCCGGGAGCTCGTCGCGGGGACACAGAGCAACCACCTGAGGGTGGCCGGTCACGACTGCCACTCTCGGGTGTACGGAATGTCGACCCTGGCGCCTTCGGCCACGTCGTAGCGGAAGCCCTTTCCGAAGTCGTTCGGGTCGGCGTACCCGCGGACAGTGGTGATGTCGCCGATGTCGAGCACCACCGTGGTGTCGTCGGTGAAGCGGGCACCGTGGATGCGGTAGACGGCGTTGCGCGCGTTGGTGTCGGCGGTGGCCCGTGGGTTGACGGCGAAGTTCGGCGAGTTCGACTCGGGCCGCCAGGCGGGGGAGGAGACGTCCTCGAAGTCGGCGTTGGCGATGGTGGTTCCGGAGATGGCCAGGTCGTCGAACATCGCCGCGACGCCGAAGTTGCTGACCGCCTTCTTGCTGAGCAGGCGCAACGTGAGCAGGGCGCTGGACTTGCCGGCCAGCTGTCCGGTGACGTCGGCGGTGATCTCCCGCCACTGGCCGCCACCGGCAACGTCCTGTTCGGCTACGACAACGCCGTCGATCAGTACCTGCGCGAAGAAGTAGCCGGCGGTGGCTCCGGTGAAGTCGTCGTTCACCTTGACCGACAGCTGGTGTGTGGCGGCCTCGGAGACGACGATCTGCTGGCTCAGCGCGCCGAAGTCTCCCGCCTTGGAGGGAGTCCGGGACGGATACGCGATCCTCGCGTACGCCGACTGCGGCACCGTGACGTAGGCGTAGCTGCCGTCGAGCCTCATCTTGGCCGGGACTCCGGCGTCGAGCTTGACCGTGAGCTGGTTGCTGAACGAGAGGTCGCGGGTGAAGTCCCGTAGCTTGCCCGTCGCGGCGGTCGGCCCCTGCATCTGTGGTAACGGTCCCAGGAAGCTGGCTCCGTGGGTCCACGCGTATTCCGGCGTGCGGCCGCGAGTGGAGTAGATCCCGAACGAGCCGCGGAACCGGAGCTCCTGACGGTTGTCGAGATCGATCTTCAGCATCACGTCGGTCCGCAGCGAGTTGACGATGTGGTCGACGCGTCCGTTGGTCAGCTCCACGCGTACCGCCGTCGCCTCGTGCGGGGCGATCGCGCCGTCGACGGCCTGTACGGGCAGCGAGGAGATGGATCGCACCACCCGGCGGTCGACATAGGGTTCGACGAGCGAGACGAACTGGCTGGAGAGCTGTTGCCCTGCGGGAGCCTGCCGGTGGGCGATGAGATAGCGCAGCTTCGCCGGATTGCCCGGCTTGTTGCGCGGTGGCGTCCCGTCGCAGATCGCCACATCGTTCACGTCGGACAGCATGGTGAGCCGTAGATGGAGATCGGGGTCCGGGTCGTGTACGCCCCAGGTGTCCTTGACCTTCCAGTCGACGCTGAAAGGCCCGGCGGGGTTGGTGTCCCGGGACACGTTGTCCAGCCAGTCGAACCCGCTGGCGTTGGCGCGGGAAGGAGCGTTGTCGGGTGGCATGGCGACGTCCGGACCGGCATAGGTGCCCGTGGCCTGGTCGACGAGCGTGAGTCCTTCGGTCGTCGTGAGGCCCTCCGCAGCATGGAAGGAGAAGTGGTGATCGGTGCCGCCTGCGACGCGGAACACGTCCACGGCGTAGAAGTTGGTGTCGTCGACCTTCACCATCGCCGAGAGCCGGCGATAGGTACTCGTCTGCGTGTACGCCGCCCGCGCGGACGTGTCGCACACCTGCACTCGCTCGCCGGCCGCGAAGCCGTGCGGCGTGCCGACCCACTGCTCGGCCTGCGGCTTCTGGTCGACCACCACCGTGTTGTGCGCGACGGTGTTCTGGTTCCACTCCTGCGTGCGGATGCTGGCGTCGGCGAACTCCGGGTAGCCGAGGTCCGGCAGCAGGTCCACACCGAAACCGTGCATGCCGAGGTTGAGCGCGTCGAGGTGACCGTGCCCGGGCGTACGGCCGTAGTAGACCCAGAGGTCGCGCGCCCTGCTCCCCGTCCCATCCCGCAGCATGGCGATGCCGTAACCGGTGAGATTCTCGCTGGGAGGCTGCCACGTGCCGTGCTTGGCGATGACGTCGCGGATCCGTTGCTGGACCCCGGGAACGTCCGGCCTGAAGAGGTTGCCGTAGAGATCGTCGGTGCTGTTGCCGTTCATCAGGTACGCCATCTGGGCGTACTCGGGCAGGCCGAGCTTCTCGAAGAAATAGAAGAACTCGTTGGGGGAGCCGAACAGGCCGGGCCTGCCCGTCGAGCCGGTGTCGCCGATCTGCGGCACGTAGGCACCCAGCATCACCAGCGGATGCATGCCCTGGAACATCTTCGCGAACTTCGGGTGGTCGTACAGATCGGCTGCGGGGTAGCCGTCGTACCCGTCGAGGACGTCGGCGATACCACGGATGTGGCCGATCCACAGCCGGTTGTATCCAGGCGATGCCTCGTTGCCCATGCCGTCGCGGTCCACGACGTCGACCAGGGTGCGGTACACGTCGCCGCCTGACACGCGGTACTCGGGTGGGGGTCCCACGCCGCCGGTCCTGAAGACGAAGTCGATCCACTCCTTCGTTTCCGACGGTGCGTCGAGTACGACGCCGGCGAGGGTGACCGAGCGCTGGTGCATGCCGAAGTTGCCGCGGATCTTGCCGGCCTGCACGCTCGGATAGACCTGGCGCAGGATGCCGTTCTCGATGTTTGCCCGGATCGCGGCCGGGGAGTCCTTCGGCGCAAGGCCGTACTGCCTGGCCTTCTCCGACAGGAACGGCACCACGTCGGCCTCGTCGGCCGTGGCGATCGCCGGGAAGAGGGCGTCGTAGGCGTCACAGATCATCTGGGAGATCCCGGTCTCCCAGATGCAGCCGACCACCTTGCCCCTGCCACTCAGGCCATCGGAGTGAAGGTATCCGTCGGACCTCTTGTACGGCGAGGTGTCCATCGACGGGTACACGTCAGCGATCCGGTCGAGCAGGATCAGTCCCGCATGGGCGTACCTGACGTCCCCGGTGGTGATGAAGGCGTCGCGCAGTGCGGGAAGTCCGTTGTAGATCGAGGCGGCACCGGCATAGAGCGCGGTCGCGCTGTACCACACGACCCAGTGGTTGTAGTACGGAACGAACGTCCACTTGTCACCGTTGTCGTCGACCCATCCGAACCCGTCATCGACGCCCCAGGTGGGGCCCTTCTCCGGATACAACTCGTTCACCAGCAGGCCGGAGTCGGCGCGCGCCCGGGCGAATTCCCCGTGCTCGTTGAGGCCGCTCGCGTAGAACGCGCCGAAGTCGTTGGTTGGGTAGATCCGTGGCAGACCCGAGTCTTCCGGCACCGACGGGTCGATCAGCTTCCACGGCTTGTCCGGGTCGGTGAGCCACGGATAGTTGCCGAAGCGGTAGATGTCCTTGCCGGTGACGGGCGAGCCGAGATCCTGGTTCACGGCGTAGCTGCGAGGTAGTCCCTGCCCGGTGACCAGTTTCCACAGCCAGTCGTCGCCCTTGGCAAGAAGAGGATCGGCCTGGGCGGCCGCCGCGTCCCGGAGTCCCTTCGCCCAGTCGTACTGGTCGACATTGCGTCGGGCCGCGGCCACCATGTCGGCGGTGTAGATCGTCGCTCTGGTCTTGGTCGGCAGGTCGGTCAGAGTGGGCGACGTCCCAGTCGCGGCCGCGACCGCGGTCTGGGCCGCTGCGGCCGGATCAGGGGCAAGAGGCGGCAGCATCGCCGCCGAACCGAGGAACATGCCGTAGCGCAGGACATCTCGGCGGCTGGGTCGGAAGCCACCGCGCGATGGTGGCACGGGCTCGGCGAAACCGTTCATGGAAGCACCTCGGTTCTGTCTTCTCGACCGATGCGTCGACGGCTGCCGTTCGGCCGTCGGTCGTGGTGCACTCAGTTGGGTCGCATCGACTGGGCAGAGGCGGACGGCGCCTCTGGAGCCCGAAGGTAGACGCGGCGGATGTTTCGGGCAAGACCTAAAGTCAACACGTGACCGCACCGGGCCACGGGAGAGGGAGACACACCTGCGACCGGATGGCGTGCGCGGCCTCCTACCGAGACGCGGATGCGTGGACCAGATGGTCGTAGCGCGAGGTGATCCACCGGATCGCCCGCAGGTTCTGCTGGTAGGCCGCCGGGTCGGGCACCCAGCCGTGGAGGTTCCAGGCCGCGCCCCCGATCAGGGTTGTGAGCAGCAGTGGTACGACAGCGGCCTGCTCGCGTTCGGTCAGCGGGTGGACGGAGTGGTAGCCGGCGACGTAGTGCCGCAGCACCGCTGCCGCGGCGTCGGGATCGCCGTCGGCGATCTGGTCCCGGAGACGGCTGCCGAGGTACAGGCTGAGGTCGCGGACCCGCGGGCCGTACGGCAGGTGGTCGAGGTCGATGTAGCCGGTGACCTCGCCGTCATGGACGAGGACGTTGCCGACGTTGCAGTCGCCGTGGGTGAGCTGGATCGGTAGGTCCACGAGGGCGGCGCAGAGCCGGTCTCGCAGCGGATCGACCAGATCGAGCAGCTCCGTCGGCAGCTTGGCTTGTCGTACGGGTCGGTGCGGAGGTTGTCCGCGTTGTGGGCGATCAGCCCGTCGTCGGTGACCACCGGTGCGGCCACCGGTAGGCCGGCGGCCTGCAGATGACACAGCACGCGATACTCCTCGACCGGGCCGACTCCCGGCGGCCACTCCGGAAGATGCTTGAGGACCCACTTCCGTCCGTCCTCGCCGGTGACCTTCCAGATCGGGTTGCTGACCCTGTCCATCGGCTCCACTCGAGCCGACCCGACGACGGACTTCCAAGCCCGCAGAGCGGTGTGTTCGTCCATTCCGGCACGCTATTCAGCCGTCCTCGGTGGCCGCACGACGTTCACCGCGACCGAATCCGGCCACCTGCGCGTGGCCCGTCAGGCGATGAAGATGATCACCCGGCTTGATCGTACGCCCGGAGGACGAGCGCCATCCCGCCGCTGCCGACGCGCGGCCCCACCCGGTAGTGACCTGCGAACAGCCGACCGGGATCCGGTATCGCCGCAGCCGCGGCGCCGCGCTCGTCCTGGCCTGGATCTCCCCCGACAACTGCCATCGATCAGCCACCTTCTCGCCGGCCGCCGGCGCCTCCCAGTCCGCCGAGGCCGCTCGGCGGACACGTCGTATTCGTTGGCCGAAGCAGTTCGGATTGCCGGCAGGCCGGACCAAACCTCATCGCGGACGGTTCCGAAGTACGTGGCGAGCGGTCGTGACCGCTGCCCGGTGCGAAGGCGGCCGGGCCGAAGTACGACAGACAGTTAGGACCTCACATGCGAACCACTACCAAGGCGCTGGCGACTGTGCCGGCGGCGCTGGGGCTGGCGTTGTTCGGCGCTTCGGCGGCGTCAGCGGCCTCACTGCATGACCACGCGCCCGACCGGACGTTCCACATGAAGCTGGCCGACACGATGGGCAACGACAGTGGTTCCCGGGCCGAGGCGACGATCCAGCTCAACGGCGACGCGCTGACGGTGATGATCAACGGCACCGGGTTCACGCCCAACCAGCCGCACGCCCAGCACTTCCACGGCTCGTTCAGCGACAACAAGAACTTCACCTGCCCGACGAGCAGCGCGGACAAGGACGGTGACGGACAGGTCACCACCGAGGAGGGCCTGCCGATGTACGGCGACGTGATCGTGTCGCTGACCACCAAGGGCGACACCAGCCCCAAGAGCGGCCTGGCGGTGGACCGGATGCCGATGGCCGACGCGCAGGGCAACCTGCACTACAAGCGGACCATCCAGCTGTCCCCGGGCGCGGGTGAGAAGCTGCGGAACCTGCACATCGTCCAGCACGGGCTCGACGCCAACGGCAACGGCACGTACGACATGGAAGCGCTGGGGGAGTCCACGTTCGCCAAGTCCCTCGGGGTGAGCGGGATCCCGGAGGAGGCCACCAACCCGGCCACCTGCGGCACGGTGTCCGGCGCGGCGGCAGGTGCGATGCCCACCGGCGGGGTCGAGACCGGCAACGGCTCCACCCAGGGCCCGGAGGCTCTGGGCGCGATCGGGCTCGGCGTGGCCGCGCTGGCCGGAGCCGGTGGCGCGTTGGCGTACCGCCGCCGCGTGGCAGCCTCCACCCGCTGAGGCGTGGGCCGAACACCGATGGACGAACGGCAACGAGCAGGCGGCGGCCGGAGCAGGGTGGCCCTGGCCGCCGCCGTCGTCCTCGCGATGGTGGGGGTGGCGCTGCTGGGGTACGCATGGTCGAGACAGGAACCGGCGCCACCCGCTCCCGCGCGTGCCGTCGGCACCGACGAGCCGACGCCAAGGCCAACGCACACAGCGGAAACGAGCCCCAAGGCGGCACCGCGGCCGCCTGGTACGCGGGCGCGCCCAGGTGATGCCTACCAGCGTCCCACCGGACCGGTCATGGACGCCTCGGCGCCGGTCCGCATCAGTATCCCCGCCCTGCACGTCAGCACCTCGATCATCCGGCTCGGGCTCAACCGCGACGGCACCATGCAGGTCCCACGCGGGCCGGGCAGGGCCGGGTGGTACGTGCACGGCCCCACGCCAGGTGAGCTCGGGCCCGCCGTGATTGCTGCGCACGTCACCTGGAACCGCAGACCGGACGTCTTCTTCAAGCTGGGCGCGGTGAAGCCCGGCGACCGGGTGAAGGTTTCCCGACGCGACGGCAGCACCGCGGTCTTCGAGATCACCAAGGTCGAGCAGTACGCCAAGCAGGACTTCCCGACCCAGGCCGTCTACGGGACCACCGACCATGCCGCCCTGCGGCTGATCACCTGCGGCGGCGTCTTCGACGGCGAGAACAACCGCTACCTGGACAACGTCGTCGCGTACGCCCGGCTGCTGCCCGGTCGACCCGTCCACCACTGAGTCGCGCCGGGTGTTTGCGCAGTGTCAACGGAAGGTGGACAGGTGCCGGAGGCGGCGGAGCGGTTCAGCGCGGCGGATCCTCCACCGGACTCCCCGGAGGATCTTCTGGTACGGGTGGGCCACGGTGACGAGCGGGCGTTCGAGGAGCTGTACGGCCACCTCGTCTCCCCGGTTTTCGGCCTGGTCGTGCGGATCGTGCGGGATCCGGCGCAGGCGGAGGAGGTCACCCAGGAGGTGTTCGTGGAAGTCTGGCGAACCGCCGGCCGGTTCGATCCGAATCGCGGCTCCGCCATGGCCTACGCGGTGACGCTGGCGCATCGGCGCTCGGTGGACCGGGTGCGCTCCGTGCAGAAGTCCACCGACCGGGAGCGCGCCTCCGCGATCTCGGAGCAGACGCCGGCCTTCGACGTGGTCTCGGACCAGGTGGAGGTACGGCTGGAACGCGAGCAGGTCCGGCGGTGTCTGGGATCCCTGACGCAGCTGCAGCGCGAAGCGGTGGACCTGGCCTACTACGCCGGTTACACCTATCGCGAGGTCGCCGAGATTCTGGGGGCGAACGTGGCCACTGTCAAGACGCGGATGCGCGACGGACTGATCAGGCTTCGGGACTGCCTCGGTGTCACGAACGGAGCACCATGATGAACGCTTTCGACGTGCACACCCTGGCCGGCGCCTACGCCCTGGACGCCGTACCGGCCGACGAATGTGAAGTCTTCGAGGCGCACCTGCGGAAGTGCCGGGGATGCCGGTCCGAGCTCGACGAGTTCGGCGAAACGGCGGTCCGGCTCGCCGCCGCGGTTGCCGTTCCTCCTCCTGCGCGGCTCAGGGAACGCGTGCTGGAGCAGGTGAGCTGGACCCGCCAGCTCGCCCCGGTCGTCTCCCGGCCGGGCACCCACCGCGGCCGGCTGGGCCGCCGGTTGTTCGCTGCCGCGGCGGCCGTGGTGTTGATCGTGGCTGCCGGCGTCACCGGCGTCCAGATCCACCAGCTGCAAGGTCGAACGGCTCAGCAGCAGCTGATCACCTCGATCGTCGCCGCGCCCGACGCGCGGAGCATCCACGGCGGAATCTCACGTGGCGGGCGTCTCACGCTGGTGTTCTCCCGGCGCCAGGCCAGGACTCTGGTGATCGTCGACCATCTTCCGCCACCACCGAAGGGGCATGCGTACCAGATGTGGCTGCTGGACAACGGGACCGCGCGGTCGGCCGGCATGCTCGACGTCTCGGCTCCCGCCCAGCTGACCCGGGTCGTCAAGTCGTCGTTGACAGGTGCGGACGGCTTCGGCCTCACCGTCGAACCCCGAGGCGGCTCTCGTCGGCCCACCACGCCGACCATCGCGCATCTTTCCCTGAGCTGATCCGAGGTGAGCGTCAGTGTCGATTCGCTCGCCCTCTCCGACGAGGATGGGGGAAAGAGAGGTGATCCTCGCGGCACGGCCGCGCCGACCCCGTCGTTCCGATCGAGCAGAGCCGGGGCTATGTCCGGGCCGCGACCGCCGCCGGTGACCACGCGAGTCTGGTCGAGGTCGACGGGGACCACTTCGCCCTCATCGATCCGAACTCACCCGCCTGGCACACGACGATCGGCTGCCTGCCCGGACTCAGCACCTCCACGCGTCACCGATCTCCCGACTGAGCGGGCTGCTTGCTGTCCGGTCGCGCCGGATCACCAGTGTCGTCCTCGGAGTTCGCCCTGGTGGCGCCACGCCGGACCGCGATCTGGCTGGTGAGCGTGGTCACCGCGAGGACGGCGACGATCACGCCGAGGGAGAGCAGGGTCGGGATCTCCGGAACCGACGGCCACTGCAGATGTGCCCAGTGCAAGCCGAGCTTGACGCCGATGAAGGCGAGGATGACCGCCAGCCCGTAGTTGAGGTGCACCAACTTCGTCAGGGCCCCCTGGAGTACGAAATACAACGCGCGCAGGCCCAGGAGGGCGAACGCGTTGGTGACGAACACCAGGTAGGGGTCTCCGGTGATCCCGTACACCGCGGGAACGGAGTCGACGGCGAACACGATGTCGACGGACAGCACCGCCACGACGGCCAGCGCCAACGGCGTGAGGGCGCGGCGGCCGTTCACTCGCCCGAGCATCCGCGGGCCTTCGTACTCCGTGGTGACCGGCACGAAGCGCCGGACCAGTCGCACGCTCCGCAGAGCGTCCACGTCCACGTTGTGACTCGGTCCGGCCATCGCGTCCTTGAGGATCTTCACCGCCGTGACCACGAGGATGAGGCTGAAGACCAGGAACGTCCAGTCGAACCGCTCGAGCGCCGCCGCACCCAGGGCGATGAAGATCCCCCGAAGTACCAGCGCACCGACGATCCCGTACATGAGGACCCGTTGCTGGAGCGCCTGGGGGACGGCGAATGCCGCGAGCAGGAGCATGAACACGAAGAGGTTGTCGACGCTGAGCGACTTCTCCACGAGGTAGCCGGTCAGGTACTCCACGCCGCGATCGGCCCCGTGCTGCCACCACACGTAGACGCCGAAGGTCAGCGGAAGGGCGACGTAGAAGGCCGACCACCGCAGCGCCTCGCGCATCGACACCTTGTGCGGACGCCGCGTGAGTGCCAGGTCGAGCGCGATCAGGCCCAGGATCGTTCCGAGAGTGACCGCCCACAGCGTCGGCGTGCCGATCGTGTCGATCGCCGAGTTCGCGGCGCTCGTGGGCACGGACTGTGCGTAGGTCAGGTGGCCGAATACGGGGGATTCGGGCGAAGTTGCGAGCATGCAAAAACCTCCATCGGTGGACTCCGACGAAGGTCTTCCTCAGCTGGCGCGCTCCACGGGCCGGGCAGAAGCCGTATTGACGACACGTGGCAATGGAGGTACTCCCCTTCGGGAGGCAGACTAACAAACCATCCAGCCGGCCGCCCACCGCGGATCGCCCTGGATTGACACGGGTCGCTCGGTTAAGTACCCCGAAGGTAAGCACCACCTCCCCGGACGAGACAGGGAACGGGTGACCAATGAGCTCCGACGGCGAAACGAACGGTTCGAGCACCGACCCGACACAGCCCGGCGACACTCCGACGGTTCGCCGGTGCGCGACCATGGACGTCCACCGCCGCCTCCTCTCGACCAGCGCGGACTACGTGCGCGCCCGGGACCTGATCGAGAACGAGACCATGCGCCTGGTCCGCGGCGCCACGGGCCGGGACGGAGTGACGCGCATTCCCGTGGTCGTGCACGTCGTCTGGAACACAGCGGACCAGAACGTCCCCGACGCGCAGGTCGCCTCGCAGATCGAGGTGCTGAACCAGGACTTCCGGCGTACGAACGTCGACGTGGACAGCGCGCCGCCGGCGTTTCTTCCGCTGGCCAGTGACGGCCGCGTCGAGTTCTTCCTGGCCGAGACGGCGCCGGACGGGGCGCCGACCACGGGAATCGAACGCCGGCAGACGACGGAGTCCTCGTTCGGCGACGACGACGCCGTGAAGTCGTACGACTCAGGCGGTCTCGACGCCTGGCCGGCAGACACCTACCTCAACCTCTGGGTGTGCCCGCTGGGCGGAGGGTTGCTCGGGTACGCGCAGTTTCCCGGCGGACCGCCGGAGACCGACGGCGTGGTGATCCTGCACTCGGGGTTCGGCACGAGCGGCACCGCTGCCGCGCCGTTCGACCTCGGTCGTACGACGACCCACGAGGTCGGCCACTGGCTCAACCTCAACCACATCTGGGGAGACGACGGCACCGGATGCTTCGGCACCGACAACGTGTCCGACACCCCGAACCAGGGAGGCCCCAACTACGGCAAGCCCACCTTCCCGCACGTCAGCTGCAGCAACGGGCCGAACGGCGACATGTTCATGAACTACATGGACTACGTCGACGACGCCGCCATGGTCATGTTCACGGCCGGGCAGGTGGCGCGTATGCAGGCGTGCCTGGCCGGTCCGCGAAGCTCGATCGGGGCCGAGGAGCCTGTCCCGTCGGGATGACCCCGCCTCTGGGCGATACTGCGGGGGAGCAGGCTGTCTCACCCCCCCGACGAGGGAAGGTCCGCCGACGATGAGCGCGCCCGATGAACCGTCCTCGGTCCGAGGCAGCTGGACGCACTCCTTCGAGGAGGACGACTCGGGACTCGAGGTGTATCGACCGACCGAGACCTTCGCGTTTCCCCCGGCGCGCAGAGGCCGCGAACGGCTCACCTTCGACGGTGAGGAGGTGGTCGTGTCGGTTCCCGGCCCGGACGACCGGTCACGACCGCGTACGACGCTCGGCCGCGTAGGCCCGGATCGGTTCGGCGAACCGGAAACCGGGGCCGAGACCCTCGAGATCGTGGAGGCCACGCCGGAGATCCTCCGGATACGCCGGAGCTGACTCAGGCCGGACGCCCCGGATCTACAGCTCGACCACCTGGCCGGTGGCGATGGACTCGTCCGCGGCCATCACGATGCGCAGGCTCGTCACGGCATCGTCCATCTCGCTGCCGAGGTCGAGATCGTGGTTGATCGCTTGGAGTAGGTGCCGTTGCTCCTTCTCGCAGAGCTCGTCGTGGCCGGGTTCGTCGGCCATGGCGATGCGCTCGTCGCGCAGGTCGTACGTGCCGCCAGGGGACTTCTCGGCGTGGTGCCACAGGATCTGGTTCGTCCTGGTGTGCGTGTTGATGTCGTCGGAGCGGACGGCGACGTCGCCGGCGGCCATCACGATCGACACCGAACCCTTCGGCCCCACGACATCCTTGACGAAGAAGGCGGTCTCGCTCATCATCGGGCCCCAGCCGGCTTCGTACCACCCGACCGAGCCGTCGGCGAAGGTGACCTGCAGCATGCCGTAGTTGTTCAGTGGAACCTCGTCGGTGAGCCGAGCGCCGATGGCGTGCACGCGCACCGGCTTCGCGGAGGTCATCTGGCACATCACGTCGACGTAGTGCACCCCGCAGTCGACGATAGGTGGGAAGCTGCTCATCAGCCGCTTGTGCCAGTCCCAGGTCTCGCCGTTGGACTGCTGGTTGAGGTTCATCCGGAACACCAGGGGAGTGCCGAGCTGACGGGCGATCTCCACGAACCTGGTCCACGACGGGTGGCGGCGCAGGATGTATCCCACGACCAGCTTCCGACCGGTACGCCGCGCGGTGTCGACCACGGCCTGCGCCGACTCGACGGTCTCGGCGAGTGGCTTCTCGACGAAGACGTGAGCGCCGGCCTCCATCGCCTGGATGGCGTAGGCGGCGTGGGTGTCCGGGAGCGTGTTGATCGAGACGACGTCCGGACGGAGCTCGGCCAGTGCCTCGTCGTAGCTGGTGAACCTCTTCGCGTCCCTGAGCGGCTCCGGCAGGTCCAGGTCGTTGACGTGCCGGGTGCACACGCCCACCACGTCGTACTCCGGAATCCGGGCGTAGGCCAGTGCGTGTGACATGCCCATGTTTCCCAGCCCGACCACCAGAACCCGATGCCTCACGGTCCACCTCGATCCGGTACGCCCGCCTGTGCGGCTGTCGATGGGTGCATCGCTCACTTTGCCGCCGCCCTCGCCGCTCGGCAACCTCCTGAGACCGTCCGAAGAAGGCTGCCGCCCCTCCTACCGAGCCGGTTTCCCGAAACACCTGTCGTCCGGCGACCGTGACCCTCAAGCGCGGCCAGACGAACGAACTGGAGTTGTGGGCCTGGCACGAGGCGGCGGTTTCGGGGGACGTGCGGGCCGCCCGCAAGGACTGCACGCGGGTCATGTACGCCGTGGACGGCAAGCCGGTGGCGCGCTGTCACCTCGACCACGCGTGGCCGTCCACGTTGGAGGTCGGCGCGCTCAAGGCCGGCCCGGCCGAGGCGCTGTACGAGACGGTCACGCTCATCTGCGAGCGTCTCCACCGGCTCGCGCCCTGACGCCCCAGGGCTTACCGGATGAGGATCTCAGGTGGTCCGGGCCTGGACGTCCCGCGGCACGGTCACGGTCACGTCGTCGTACTTGCCGTCCAGTACGTCGTCGAAGTTCACCCGCTCGCCAAGCGTGGCCGAGACGTACATCGAACGCACCAGTGCCAGGGACAGCAGCGCCTCCTCGGTCGTGACCAGCGGCTGCCGCCGGTCACGGATCGCGGCTGCGATGTCGTCGTACTGCCGAGTGTGGCCGGCGGCGAAGGTGTCCGCCTGATTGCGGCTGCCCGCGAACTCGTCGCCTCCCGTACGGGGGCCGAGCAGTGTCTCGACCTGGTTGCCGATGGTCTTCGCCTCGCGGAGGTTCTCGGAGACCTCGCCGTCGCCGGCGTGGAAGTAACGCAACTCGTCGTTGTCCTGGATCGCCGAGCCCAACGAGCCGTGCACCTGCAGCCGCGCGGTCAGCCCTGGATAGGCAGCGGTCGTCATGTGGATGACCGCGAGGGCTCCGGACTCGAACCGCACGGTGGCGGTCGCGGTGTCCTCGATCTCGATGCGTTCGTGGTCGAGCTGCCCGATGTGGGCGTAGACCTCGACCGGCCGGCCGCAGAACCAGCGCAGCAGGTCGACGGTGTGGATTCCCTGGTTCATCACCGCGCCGCCACCGTCCAGTGCCCAGGTGCCGCGCCAGTCACCGGAGTCGTAGTAGCCCTGACTGCGGTACCACGCCATGCTGGCCACGGCGGAGGTGATCCGGCCGAACCTTCCGTCCGCGATCGCCGCGCGGATCAGCGCGCTTCCCGGGTCGAAGCGGTGCTGGCTGATCACCGAGACGACCTGGCCGGACCTCTCGGCTCGCGCGACGCGTGCGGCGAACTCGCGGCTCTTGGCCACCGACACGTCGAGTGGCTTCTCGATGACCACGTGCAGTCCGGCGTCGATCACCTCGAGCGCGTTGTCGATGTGGTAGCCGCTGGGGGTGCAGATCACGGCCAGGTCCACGGTGCCGGACTCGACCGCCTCGGTGATCGAGTCGTAGACGACCGGTCCGGTGGCCCCGAGCTCGGCCACCCTCCGCGCGAGCCGCTCCGACGCCGTTCTGTCGACGTCCACGAGCGCGGTCACGGCGAAGCCGGGGTGCTGGGTGAGCACTTCGGCGTGCAGAACGGCGATCACGCCACACCCGATGATCAGTGCGCGGACGGGGGCATCGGTCCGTTCCGGCGCGGACTGGCCCGACCCGGCCCGGTCCGTCGCGGTGGTCGATGGGGGTGTCGTCACGAGACGTCAGTCCTGTCGTCGTTGTGTAGCGAGCGTTCGACTCCGGCATCAAAGGGTATTCATCGTACTTCTCGCAGCCGACCCCGCTGTGCCTGGCTTCGGCCAGGCCGACCGCTCTTGGCCTCTGCGCCGGTCCCTGGGGGCTGCCGACACCACTCGAGATCTTCAGTTCGGCCGTCGGGGGGAGGGAGGAGGGGGAAGTGGTGAGCCGTCGATGATGTGTAGAACGTCCTCGATCACGGGCTCGGTCACCGGAACTCGCGGGATCCTCAGATCGAGGCAGATGCGGGTGACCTGTTCCATGAATTCTCGGAGCGCCCGCACGTTTCGCCAAACCGAGATGACGCGGAGCGCATTCTCCTCGCGGTAGCAGACGTGATAGAGCCGCTCAGGGGGCTCGCCGTGCCCGGCTTCACCGAGCCGCTTCATGATCTCTTCGTACTGGCAGACGTCCATACCAGGCGGGCCGAATTTGATCAGAAGGCATCCGGGCGGCACGATTCCCGTCCACGGCGGCCTGATGATGATGTAGACCGGCCACACGTCGGCCTCCAGTGGCTTTCCTCCGAGATCCTCAAGAATCGGTACGAGTGTCGCGGCGAATTCCTGGAAGTGTCGCGCGGAGTCCCAAACGTCGACAATCTTCAGCTGATCCGGACGTCCGTAGCAGATGTGGTAGAGGCGACCCGTGGGCGAGCCCGCGCCGACACTCTCCAAACGTACGAGGAGTTCGTGGTACGCCTTCTCGCACAAAAGGTCCTGGTCCCACTTGAGCAGGTCGGTCACGTGTCGTGCCTTCTGCGAGCCGTCCGCAGGTCGGCGAAAGTTCGCTTCGAAAGGGTGTGGCGGCTCGTGACAATTACGAGCAGCTCTCCTCAGCTCCCATGATTCCACGGGCAGTGGAAAGCGCGAGTCTGCCGCCGGATGCGCCGAGCTGGCGCGTGCGCCCGGCCACTGCGCGCCGGCTTCCACCGACATCAACGCGCGATGTCGGCGGCTCAGACCGGGATCCAACCTGTCTGGTTGTACCAGTGCCCGCCGCGACGAAGGTGGGTGACAACGGCTCGTTGCAGGGTCGTGGTCCGGGGGAGTTCGTCGAGCAGTTCCGGAGGCACCTCGTCGCTCTCGTAGCGTCGGTGGAAGACGTTTTCCAGGGGTGCCCAGTCGGCTTGCTCGCGATCCACGAAGGTCCGGAAACGTCTTTGGAACCTGACGATGTTCGAAGTCTCCGGGAGATAGTTCGCCAGTTGCTCGTCCATGAGCCAGGAGTGGCAGCCGAACGCGCCGACTCGTTCGGGGAAGCGGTGCGGGAAGAAGCGCACGGCCATGGCGAACGACGTGTCGCAGGCGGCCGGATCGAGCGGGCCGCCGTCGGCCGGAACGTGGGTGTTCAGCCCGCTGTGACCCGCGCGGAGCACCGCATGGTCCGGCGGTTCGGGCCTGGGACGCTGACGGTCGAACGCCAGTCGTCCGAGCCGGTAGGTGACTCCCCGGAAGACCCGCGGCATGCCCCACGTGGCGTCCAGCCCGCCGGCTCCGGTAAGCCTTCTGGCACTCGCCATCTCGGTGCCCAGCGCGGCCAGGCTGGCCCAGGAGATGTCGTCCGGCACATCGTGCCGGGCGTGGTAGCGGCGTACGTCGGGCAGGACCGCGAGGCATGCCCAGACCAACAGGTGGCGGCCGGCGGAACCGGTGTGCTGGGGGAATGCCGGCCAGCCACCACCAGCCGGTGGCGTGCCCATGGTGGACCGCAGGTCGTCACAGAGCCGTCCCATGATCCACCACAACTCCGGGTGCGCCGCCGGGTCCGGACGGGCTCGCAGCGTCGTGGCGCGGTCGATCGACGCGACGCCCAGTCTCGTGAGCAACCTGTCGGCCTCGTCGTCGTCCGGAAGCGCCGTTCGCGGCGAGCCGTCCCGGCCGCCGTGCAAGGTGCGCAACCACCTGAGTGTCGGCTCGGGAAGGTGCAGTCGTTGCTGTACGTCGTCGATGTCGAGCGAACTCCGCGGCGATCGACCCGAGCACATGGCCACGCCCCTCCCTCATCCGTGCCGGCGGCCAAGTCTCCGCGTCCTGGAGGACAAAGAACAAGTCTTGTATCCACCAACCACCGCAGCGAAGATGGACGCGGCGATCTCCCACAGGAGCGTTCGGACTGGCCGGCTGGGCAGACCCTGAACCGGTCCGAAGCCGGCTTCAGGAAGGGCCTCGTTCGATGTGGTCCGGCTCGGGGTCGACGGTGAACCGGACCGCATCGATGGTCGTCATGCCGCTGAGCCATGCCTTGGCGAGGCGATGCCCGCCATCCATCAGGCGCCCGTCAGCCGACAAGATCACCGGGTAGCTCAGATCGGCCTTCTGAATGCGGTCGGCGTGCCGGGCGACCATTCGGCAGGTGACCGGCATACCTCCGAACCAACAGTCCTCGTCGAACTCCTTGATGGAGTCGATCGGTACCGACTCGACCGGAAGGCCGGCGGCGAGTTCCCAGAGACGTTCGGTCAGGTAGAACGCTCGCCCGCCAGGCACGGGCCTCGAGTGTCGTTCAGGCATCGCCCCATGGTCGCAGCCAGGACGTGCAAAGGCCCCATCCGGCGTGATGGGCTGCGCCGCCGACGCCGGTCCGCGACCGACCGGATGCGGCACGGCTCGGGCTGTCAGCTCCGGCCGCGTCCCGGCTTGCGCGTTCGGGCCATGGCCAGGCGGAGGTGGCGACGGGCGAGCGCGGCGGCGGTTCTCGCGTCGCCTGCCTCGATCGCGAGGTAGAGCTCCCGGTGCTCCTCGTACACCGGCTCCAGGTCGTCGTACTGGCCGAGCAGCCAGCGCATCCGGCCGGCAAGGGAGGTGGAGATCTCGGCGAGCAGCGAGTTGCCCCCGGCTTCGATCATCGCCTCGTGGAAGTCGGCGGCGGCACGTCGAGCCGTGGTCGCATCACCGCGAGCGGTCGCACGGCCCTGCAGGTCGAGACTGCGCTTCATGCGGCGCAGGGCGTTCCGATCGCGGAGTTCGGCGGCGCGACGAACGGTGAGTGGTTCGAACGCGAGCCGGACCTCGTTGAGTTCGGCGATGTCGCGGTTGGTGAAGGATCGGACGGTCATCCAGGTGTTTCGCCGGGGGACCGCCAGACCTTCGCCGGCGAGGGTGTGCAGGGCCTCGCGCACCGGCACGCGGCTGATGCCGAGCTCTGCCGCGAGGTCGCGCTCGACGAGGCGGGAACCCGGGGCGCGGACGCCGTCGACGATCTGCTCGCGCAGTACGCGCGCGACCCGCGCCGACTCGCTCTCGTCCTCCGCGCGGTCGCCCATCGCGGCATGGTACCGGTGTAGGCGGCGCCTTCGGCGGTCCGCGGCAGGTCGTCGCCTGTCGTGTCCGCTGGGGTGGCCGGTCGTTCCTTTGGTATACCATTTGCGAGGTCGTCAGTCGGCGCGGAGAGTTCGGTGGCTGTGAAGCAGCGAGGAGGCAGCGGGTGTTCTCGTCGCTGCGGCGTTATCCGTCGTTTCGGCTGCTGTGGTTCTCGAACCTGTTCTTCTTCGGCGGTGCGTGGACGCAGACGCTGATCCTCGGCTGGTTGGTCTACGACCGGACCGGGTCGGAGTTCCTGCTGGCGGTCTTCACCGCGGCACGGCTGGCCCCGATGATGCTGGGTCCGATCAGTGGGGTCGTCTCCGATCGGCACCACCGGCCGAGCCTGCTGCTCGTCGCCGCGGGATGGGCGTTCGTCGCCGTCGCTGCCGTGGCCGCGTTGGCGTCGACGGGCCACCTGCCGTACTGGGGAATGGTCGTCGGCGGTCTGTGTATCGGCCTCGCACAATCACCGTCGCAACCGGCACGGTCGACACTGGTGATGGATCTCGTCGGGCGAGAGAACCTGAGCAACGCCAACGCGCTCAACTCCATCGTCATGAACATGACGCAGATCGTCGGGCCGGCCGCCGGCGGGGTGATGATCAGCACCCTGGGAACCTCCACGGCACTGTGGGTTTCGGCGGCGTGGTTCCTGCTGTCCTGGCTCCTGCTGTGGCCGCTGCGGAAAGTGGGCAGCGCTTCGTCGCCTCTTCCGGCGTCGGTGGCGCACGGCGGACCGGGGGAGTCCCTGTGGAGCTCGGCCGTCGGCGGGTTGCGCGCGGTCACGAGGAACCGGCTCGCCGCGGCGGCGTTGCTCGTCACGCTTGCCGCCAACCTCACCCTCTGGCCGCTCTACCAGTCGTTCATGCCGGTGTTCGCGCGTGATCTGGGCCTTGACGCCACCGGACTCGGCTGGATGCTCACCTGCGGTGGACTCGGCGGACTCGCCGGGTCGCTGGTCATCGCGGCGATGGGTGACTTCCGGTTCAAGGGTGGACTCTTCGTCGTCGGCACGGCGGTCTGGGGAGTGCTGTGGACGGCCTTCGCCCTGTCGCGGTCGGTACCCCTGTCCTTCGTACTGCTCGGCCTCGGCGGGTTGGGGAGTTCGGCGTTCGGTGTCCTGCAGACGACGCTGCTGTTGATGATGACCGAGCCCGCGGTGCGAGGTCGCGTACTCGGCCTGCAGGAGTTGACCATCGGCGCCCTGCCGCTCGCCACGATGGTGCAGGGAGCCACCGCCTCATTGTTCGGCGTACGGGCGACGGCGTTCGTCGGATCGCTTTCCCTGGTGGCATTCCTGCTCGTGCTGGGTACGCGCGTGCCGGACCTGCTCCGTTACAGCGGCGCGGACCGCCCGAACCCACCGCCGCCGACGCATCCCCTCAGGACCGGTTCGGCACGCGTCCCGGTCTGCGACCACGAGTAGGCTCGACCCGATCATGGGACGGCTACCTGGTCTGCAACCTCGGCATCTGAATCGCGACGAAGTGAGCAGTGAGCCCGCTGCTCAGCTCTCGATGGGGTAGGCGACGTAGGCGATCCGGGCGCTGTCGGGAGACCAACTGTTGACGTTCAACGATCCCTGGCCGCCGAAGAGCGAGTAGCTCTGCACGGGCTGGTCCCAGTCGTCCACCGAGACCAGCCGGATCTCGACCGGCAGGTCGGCCGGGTGGCCCGTGGTTCCTGACGGGAACACGATGTAGGACGCCCAGCGGCCGTCGGGTGACAGGTGCGGGAACCAGTCGACGGTGGAACTGGTCGTGAGGCGCTGCAGTGGTCCACCGCCATCGGGCAGGCGGGCGATCTGGGCGTGCCCGGGGGTGGTCGTGAAGGCCTCGGTGTTGAAGTAGATCCAGCTTCCGTCGGGCGACCACTCGGGTCCGTCCAGGTGGCCGGATCCGGTGTCGAGGACGGTCACGGTGTGGTCGGGGTTCAGGATCGCGAGCGCTCCCGGCCGGCTGAAGTCGTCGATCTGTACGTACGCCAGCCGGCGGCCGTCGGGTGACACGCCGTGCAGAAAGTGCCGCTTGCCGTCGTTCGGCGTGAGCTGGGTGACCGGCCCGCCCGTCAGCGCGGCGCGATAGATGTGGGTGTCCGTGGCGGAGAGGTAGAGGTGTTCGCCGTCGGGGCTCAGAACGTGGTCGTTGTTGAGGCTGACCGGTGGGTCGAGCACGATCCGTTCGAGACCCTGCTCGGGGTGGTGGACGTCGAGCGTCCACGCGGCGCCCTCCCCGTTGACCACCAGGTGCCGGCCGTCGCGGGTCCAGTTCGGTGCCTCGATGAGGATCTCGTCGGTCTCGAACAACAGGTGGGGAGAGGAGAGGTCCGGTCCGGCGACCCACACCTGCGACCGCTGACCGGCTCGGTGTGTGCGGTGACGGAACTTCTCCTGCTGGGCGGTGTCCTGCCGATCGGCGCGTGGTGTCATGGCGGTCCTTTGGTCACTGTCCAGGTTGTGTCCCGCGAGTGTAGGTGTTCTCGACCGAGCCGTCGGGGAGCGCACGTGTCGAGGTCAAGGTCAGGTTGCGGCGACCCGCCGACGGTACGGAGAAGGGCACACCCCGCCCGAGGAGCAGCGGGAGAACGACCACACCCAGCGAGTCGACGGCGTCCAGGGCCAGGAACGCGGCCAAGGTGCGCTGCCCGCCGACCAGGTGGACGTCACCGCCCAGATCGCTGTCCTGCATGGTCTTGAGCAGGAGCTCCGGGGTCGACACCGCGACGACGTCGGAGAGGGCACCGTCGGGCAGTGGCTGCGAGGTGAGGACGAAAACACGGTGCCCGGGCCACGGCCATCGAGGCGCGCCCAGCCCGGCCTCGAAGGTGTTCCGGCCGATCAGCACGGCCGTACAGCCCGCGATGAAGTCGGGATGTCCGTGCGAGACTCCGGGGACGAACGTCGGCATCAACGCCTGCGAGGGCCAACCCTCCTCGGAGGCGATGAAGCCGTCGACGCTGATCCCCAGATGTGTCTTGATCTTCATGCTCGAACCTCTCCTGTAGCGCACCAGGTGTCACGCGGGGCCCGGGTCCTCGCCGGCGGCCTTCACCAGCCGGGAGCCGACCTCGACCTGCTTCCACACGGCGCGGCTGACGCGAACCTTCTCCTCGCGGCCGTCGTCGTGCCGAATCGTGACCCGACGGTACAGATTCGACCCGTCCAGCAGCGCGCGAGACTTCTTCACCACCACGGCGGTCCACGCCGCGTCGTTGCCCATGCGGTCCTCCATCACCCTCGGAGCGGATCTCGATGGTTATCGGCGATAACCATATGAGGTGCCGCGACTCCGGGCAACCCCGGCGGGCCCCGGCTGGGACGCAGGCGCACGACCACGCACGGTCGCCCGGACCCCGGGGTGGGGGTACCGTCTCACCATGCCGCACCCCAAGCGCATCGACCGCGCTGCGATCGTGTCGGCGGCGATCGAGATACTCGACGAGCGAGGCCTCGATGCTCTGTCCCTGCGTGCGATCGCGGCGCGGCTCGGCGTACGGCAACCGGCTCTCTACCGCCACGTGGACAGCAAGGTGGACTTGCTCGCGGACGTCGCGGCGGAGGTTCTCGACCGCTGGCACACCGATCGCGTTCCCGGTGACCGGGAGCCGTGGCAGGACTTCCTTGGCAGGAACGCTCGCAGTCTGCGCCGCGCCATGCTCTCCGTCCGCGACGGTGCACGCCTGATGGCGACGGCCGGCCCACGCAGCCCGAGCATCGACAACGCGATCGCCCAGGTCGGCCTGCTCGAACGCAGCGGCTTCGCAGGCCCGGACGCGATCCTGGCCTTCATCGCCGTCTCCCGCTACACCATCGGGGCCGCCCTCGAACAACAGACGGCCCGCGACGGCTCCTCGATCGTCTTCCCGACCGAACGGGCTGACAAGAGCGCCATGCACCTGGCGGAGGTGGTAGCCGACCTCGCCGACCTCGGTCCGGAGCACGAGTTCGAGGTCGGTCTCGCCGCCCTCATCCGCGGTCTCGGCCAGTTACTCGACAACCCGACCGGCTGACATCTTGATGGGCACCACGCGGCGTCCCCGGCCGCAGCGGTTCCCGGTTGGTCGGTTTCGAACAGCAGCCGCGATGCCCGGGAGGTCCGGCCCCGCGACCCACACCTGCGATCGCTTCCCGGCGCGGAGTGTGCGGTGACGGGACTTCTCCTGGCGGGCGGTCAGAATCGCAGATCGTCCTGCAGATCGTCCTGCAGATCGTCCTGGAGGTCGTCGGCACCAGCTTCCGCGGCGCCCAGGAGGCGGCGGGTGAGGGCGTCGCGGTCGGACAGCAGTTCGTCCGCGGCGGCGCGCAGATCCTCAGGTGCGGCCTCGTCGGCGCCGCGTTCGGCGGACAGCAGGGTCGCCCGGCGGACGAGCTCCTTCGCGAATGAGGCGGTGGTCCCGTCGGTGCGGGTCACGAGTTCGGCCAGCGCCTCGGGTGGCAGCTTGAGCTCAGGGCCGTACAACTGGATCAGCCGGGCTCGCCCGGCGGCGTCCGGAAGCGGAATCTCGACCGCGAGGTCGACCCGGCCTGGACGTTGCGCGAGGGCTGGTTCGAGCAGGTCGGCCCGGTTGGTTGTGAGCAGGAACGCCACATCCACGTCGTCCTCGATGCCGTCCATCTCGTTCAGCATCTCAAAGAGCAGCGGATTCTCCATCCCGGGGGCGAAGTCGCGGGCCTCGGCGACCAGATCGCAGTCCTCCAGGATCACCAGCGCGGGTTGCAACATCCGGGCCAGGGCACACGCCGAACCGATGAACCCCAGACTGGTGCCGGTAAGCAGCACCACCGTGAAGTCGGGCAGCCGGGACAGGAGGTACCTGAGCGTGTGGGTCTTGCCGGTGCCGGGCGGACCGTAGAGCAGCACGCCCCGGCGCAGTTGCTGGCCGGCGGCGCGGAGCCGATCTCCGTGCCGAGCCACCCCGAGGACCTGGCGCTCGACCCGCTCCAACAGTCCGTCCGGCAACACGATCGCGTCCCGGCTCATGCTCGGCCGCCGGTGGAACGAGATCGGTCCGGACCCTTCCTCGAATGCCCTGCCCGGGCTGACCGAGACCACCTTGCCGCGGAACACGTTGCGCTCCCGCATCAGTCGCTCGACCCCGGCCAGGAGCCGCTTGGCCGAGTCCCGGGACGGCGCCATCACCTCGACCCGGACCTGCGGTGGGCCGTGCATCTCCCCACTCCGCAACAACACCGCCGTGCGCTCGTCCCCGTCGACGCCGAGGAAGAAGCCGAATCCCACACAGGCCAGCTCCTCGTCCACGGAGACCGGCAGATGGACATAGTCCACCGGCCCCACCCCGTAGGCGCCGTGTCGTTCGGCCATCTCCAACAGCTCCGACAGGGTGTTGCTGGACCGGTGCCCACCACTGACCCCGACCAGCTCCCGACTGCGGCCGCCGGTGGCGAACCATGCCTCCAACCCCACGTGCACGTTGGCGTGGTCGTACGCCGGATACGTCGCGGTGACCACCGGGATCTCGAGCGGATCCTGGCCCAGATGCTCCCGCAGCCGTCCCACCAGCGACGGCCGACCGGCCGCCTCCAGTTCCCCGTGCACGATCTCGTCCAGGAACCGCCGAAACAGCCGACCGAACTCGACGACCTCTCCATGCTCGAACCCGTCGTTTCCCACAACGCACCTCCTTGCACTTGTCCCTGCGCCCGGCCGTGAGGCTGGACACATCATCCTGCGGCCCCCTGGCCCGAACCTGACGACACGCAGTAGCCCCTGAAACGGCGGACTTGCCGGTGAGCGGCGGATCGACAGGCTCTCGGCAAGGACGTGTCAGGAGTCAGGGCCGTCGAGGCGGTCGAGGTGGTCGACGGGGTCGAGGCCGTCAAGGCCGTCGAGGTCGGCGACCAGGCCGCGGATCAGCCGGCGTGAACGCTCGACGCAGGCCTGGTCGTTCTCGTCGACGCCGATCTCCAGCGAACCCAGCGCGATGATCAGTGTGTGCAGATCCAACCGACGCCGGTACGCCTGGTCTGTCGGCGCACCGTAGCCGGCGAACAGCGGCGGCAGGTCCAAGAGCGGACCACGGACTCGGAGCACGGCCAGGTCGTGGACCGGCGGGCCCGGCTTCCAGTCGCCGAAGTCGATGACGCCGCTCACGCGTACGGCCACGGTGTCGCCACCGTCCCTGCCGTCACCGGTGACGAAGATGTGCTTGGGGCCGAGGTCCCCATGGCACAGCACCCACCGCTCACAGGGAAAGTCGCGGACGTATCCCTCCAGCAGGTCGACCATCCGGTCGAACTCAGCCGGCGAGAACCCGCCGGCGAGGATCATGTCCCGCCTCGCGTACCGGTTCGCCAGTTCGCCCGCCATCTCGGTCTGCCAGTCGCGACCGTCGACACCGACGCTGTTGATACGGGCCATCAGCCCGCCGATCTCGGTGAGCAGGTCGTGGCGCTGTCGCCGCGAGAGGCGACCGAACACGTCACCGAGCGGACGGCCGGGCACGGTTCGCTGCACCATGACGGGGAAGTCGGTGCTGTCGATCCGCACGGTGTCGAGCAGCAGGATCTCCGGGACTGGCACGCCGGCGGCGCGGGCGGTCTCGATGGCCCGGGGCTCGCCGGCCGAGGCAGCAGGGGAGGGGTCGTCGTCGAAGCGCAGGATCCGGATCACCACGTCCTGCTCGTCGGTACACCAGACCCGGTAGACCTCGTTGGAGTACCCCTCCACGATTCGTTCCACGCGGCCGACGCCGGATCCCGTGGCCCGGCGTACCAGGCCGGCCAGCACCGACCGCGGCGTACTCACCTGAGCGTGCTGCCACTCCAGGTACGAACCGAGCGGTGACATGCTTGCCATTCCAACAGCCCCGAGTCCACGGGTCCAAGCGTTTTACCGGTAGGTCTTGTTCACCGGGGGAGTCGGTGATCGTGGGGTCAGAGCGGCGGACCCGGAGGGTTCCGCTTCCGGCGTCAGTCGGCGGGTTCGAGCTTGCCGGTCAGCATGAGCGTCCGCGGCGAAACCCGAGGCGTTCCTGACCATGGTCAGCTGGGCGTTGGTGATGCCGTCGAAGTCGTAGCGGCACGGTCCGCTGGTGAGGAGGTCCTTGTCGGGAATCTTCGGCCGGTAGGCCTGGAGGTCCTCGTTGAGTTGCTTGCCCTCCGGGGCTGTCGAGGTTCTCACCAGCGCCGAAAAGCTGCTGGGCACGTCGGGCGAACTCGCCGTACATCGCGTCGGCGAAGATCTGCGCGCGTACGACATAGCGTTCGACGACACTCGACGGGTTGTTCATGGTGAACACCACCGTCTGGTCGTCGGTCGCCTCGACCGATCCTGGACCGTTGATTGACGCCTGTGACGGGGCTTTGGTTGGGTCGGTAAACCTTCCCTCACAAGGAGTTCGGATGACTGGAGCAGGTCGTCTGGCCCGTCTTGGTGTTGCTGCCGGCCTGGCTGTCGGTGTCGTGACGGCCGGTCTTGTCGGTGGTGGTCCGGCCTCGGCGTCGCTCGGCGACTCACTCAGCGACCTACGTAACAACGTCTCGATCACCGACGCAGCCACCCATCAGCGCGGTCAACTCGACAGCGCCGGAAGCTCCTTCCGCGCCTCGGCGATGGCCGCGGCGGGGTACGGGCCCGGCGCGCATGTCAGCGTGGACGGCATCGACTTCACCATGCCCGACGTCGCACCGGGGGAGCCTGACAACTTCACCCCGAGCCCGGCCGAGACGACGGTCCGCGTACCCGGCAGCGGCAACGCGATCGCCTTCCTGGGCACCGCCGGTGGCTTCTCCGGACTCGACCTCACGGTGCACTACGCCGACCGCTCCAGCGAACGGTTGTGGGTCGGGATGCCCGCCTACACCGACACTGCCGCGGACCCACTCGACCTGTCGACGATCGCGACCACCGTCGCCGGCCGCAACACGACTGCCGCACCCGATGTCGACCTCGGAACCGACTACGCGGTCTTCACGGTCGGGGTGAACATCGACCCGTCCAAGAAGGTGCGCAGCCTCACCATGGCCAGCTTCGGTTCGGTCCACCTGTACGACCTGAAGGTCGTCACCGTCGACAAGCCGTTCGCGGTCGACTCCGTGCTGGGCCGGACTCCGCAGCCGGAGGACGACGGCGTGCCGTGCGATCCCCGCGTCGAGGGCAAGGAGGCCTGCGGGCCCTTCAACTACTGGGAGAACGCCGATCCCTCGGCGCACCTGCGCTACTTCCCGGCCTCCGGGGTCGTGCCCGAAGGAGCGACCGCCTTCTACAACGAGATCACCGTGCAGTCGTCGGTTCCGTCGACGTACTTCATGACCAACGGCTACAGCGGCGGCTACTACGGCATCCAGCAACTCGACGACGGCAGCAAGATCGCGATCTTCTCGATCTTCGGTCCCAGCAAGGGCACGGTGCCCGACGACAAGCTGACCTCGAAGGTGCTGTACCGCATCGGCTACGGCGACTTCGTGATCCATGGCGAGTACGCGGGCGGCCCGAGCATCCGGATCCCGTTCGACTGGAAGGTCGGCACGACGTACGCGACCATGGTCACCAACCAGCCGGACACGACGCAGGGCAACCATGCGCAGATCGTCACTGCGTGGCTGAACACCGAACCGATCGGCCACCGTCCGAACTGGCTGAAGCTGATGACGGTCAGGACCGAACGCCCGTCCGCGACGCTGCTTCAGCTGACCGGCTTGTACTCCTTCCTCGAGGACTTCGTCCGGGACGGGTCGTTCACCCAAGGACGGGCCCGTCAGGCCGCGTACGGCAACTCCGCGATCTACCACGCTCGTGGTGGATGGCGGCCGCTGAACCGAATCGGCTTCACCGGTCAGCTCTCCGGCAAGTACACGATCCAGAACGACGCCTACCCGACGCCAGGGAAGACCTGCGCGATCACCGAGAAGATCACCGGCGGCGACATTCCCTTCGCTGACGTTCGCAGCGGGTACGGCACGATCTGGGACACCACCAGGTGCGACGGCCCACGGAAGGTGCCGTCATACTCCCTTGCCCCGTTGGGGATCGGGGCGCCGATCCAGCAGGCCACGACGTTCCTCGACGTCGAAGCCTCCACCATCGGCGAGCAGCTTGCGGTGTCCACCGAGTTGCTGGCCGACGACGAGCCGGTGCAGGTGAGCGTCGACGGCACAACGGTGTCGGGTGCCGATCTGGCCGCCTCATCCACCGGCACACTCGACGTCAAGATCGCCTTGCCCGGCCCGCTGGCGCCTGGTGACCATGTCGTGGCGGTGAGCGGCCGGAGCAGCAACCTGACCGGCAGCACCACTGTGTCGGTCAAGTGACCGGCTCCAGCCGGGGGATAGGTCGGTTGGAAGGGGATCTTCGGTGACCACAGCGCTGATCGTCGGCGACGTCCAGAAAGGCATCACGGGGACCTACCCGTTCGCCCAGCAGGTCGTGCCGCGGCTCGTCGACCTGCTGCCCCGTGCCCGCGCGGTAGGCGTCCTCGTGGCGTTCGTGCATTTTGCCTTCCGGCCCAGTGGGACCGACCTGCCTCCGGACAACGAGCTGTACCGGTCGTTCTTCGATGCCGGAGACGCCTTTCACGAAGGATCACCGGGAAGCGAGATCGACCTGCCGGTCACAGCTGCCGACGTCGTCGTACGCAAGCGCCGGGCCAGCGCGTTCGCCGGAACGGACCTCGACCTGGTGCTCCGTGCTCGCCGCGTCGACACGGTGGCGGTCGCCGGGGTCGCGACCAGCGCGATGGTCGCCGCGACGTGTTACGACGCGGCCGACCGCGATTACCACGTGACCGTGCTGCGCGACGGCTGTGCCGACGCAGATCCGGCCGTGCACGACTTCTTCATGGACAAGATCTTTCCCGGCCGGGGGTTCGAGGTCACATCCTGCGCGGCCTGGCCGGGCGGGCGTGCGTGAGCGGGCAGCCGGCCCGGCTCGGCGCCACGTCAGGCGCCGGCAGCGGCGCCGGCCAGCAGGGCAAGGGCGAGAAGTGCCACCAGGAGAAGAGTCACGTGCTGCAACGTCTCACACGGACGGGGTCCGGCAGGTGAACTGCGACCGTACTCTCCGGGTCGGCACGCTCGGTAGTCGACGGGTCTCAGGGGCTGCCCTCGTCGTCAGGCGGAGTCTCTGAGGATCAGCCGCCACGGCACCTCGTGGGTACCTGTTCGCATACCGGGATCGTCGATGCGCGCGATCAGTCGTTCCAGTGTCGGCCGGAACTCTTCGACCGCGCTGCCAACTGTGGTCAGCGACGGCCGGAGGTCGGCGCCCTCGGGGATGTTGCCGGCTCCGATCACCTTGAGTTCGTGCGGGATGGAGATGCCCAGCTGCATGGCCGCCCACATGGTGGCGATCGCGGCGCGGTCGGAGTTGGCCATGATGGCGTCGGGTCTTCTGCGTGGCGACCGATCGAGCAGCTCGGTCGCCAGGTGCCGGGAGTCGAGAAACCCGGTGAACGCGTTCTCGCGATCCTGGACGACGGCGATGGAGTCGGGCCGGTAGCCGTGCTCGAGAAAGGTGTCGACGAACGCGTCGCGACGAGGGTGGTCGCCGGTGTCCGGCGCGTCGATGAAGGCCGGACGTTTGACGCCGAGGCCGATCAGGTGCTCGGCGGCTGCCCGGACGGCGGTCGCCTCGCGCTGGACCATGACGTCGAAACCTCGCGGACGGTACGAATGGTGGACCGCGAGCAGCGGCACCCGCCGTCCGATCCGGTACAGCCGCCCCGCACCGAACGAGGGTGAACCGACCACCACCGCGGCGTCGGCCAGGCCCTCCAGCAGCTGGGTCTCGATCAGGTCGGCGGCGTTCTCGGTGTGGCCGTACCGCTGGATGACGACGCCGAGTCCGTGATCGGCCGCGACCTCCTCGATCTGCGTGATCAGTCCCAGCGCCCAGGGGTTGAAGGGCGTGTACGCCGCCACCGCGACGAGCCCTGTGCGGCTGCGGGCCAGCACCCGGCCGGACCGGGCCGGGGTGTAGTCGAGATCTCGCATCGCTCGCAGAACCCGGGCGGCGATCTCGGGGGTTGCCGGGTGCTTCCGGTTCGCGCGCCCGCTGGCGACGTAGGAAACCGTCGCCGCCGACACGCCCGCGGCTCGCGCGACGTCGGCCTGCGTTGCTCGGCGCCGGTTCAACTTCACCTCTCAGGAGTTACCACACAGGTACGACGACATGGGTGACAGGGCATTGACAGCATGCCAGAGTAATGGTTGGTTAGGCGCATAACCGATACTTCATTTCCGGTCGGAGAGGTAGGGAATGGGCTTGCCGCCGTACGCCGCGAACAGTCGCCAGTCCGGCAGTCGTACCCGCCGTCAGGACAGACCCAACATCATGGTGATCTGTGTCGACCAGATGCGTGGCGACGCGATGTCCTGCGCGGGTCACCCAGTGGTGAAGACGCCGCACCTGGACGAGATCGCCGGTCAGGGCACCCGCTTCGCGCGGGCCTACTCGGCCACTCCGACGTGCGTGCCCGCCCGGGTCGCGTTGTTCACCGGGCAGTCCCAGGAGCGGCACGGCCGGACCGGCTACCGGGACGGCATCCCGTTCACCGAGGCGCATCCGGTGACCATGCAGGGCATGCTGCGCGAGCATGGCTACCAGACCCAGGCGATCGGCAAGATGCACGTCTTCCCCGAGCGGTCCCGGTGCGGCTTCGACGACGTACGGCTGCATGACGGTTTCCTGCACTTCGGGCGCCGCTACGGCGGTCGCCATCTGGAAGCCAACGACGACTACCTGACCTGGTTGCGCCGGCAGCCCGGGATGGATGCCCACGCCGACTACTTCGACGACGGCGTCGGCTGCAACTCCATGGTGGCGCTGCCGTGCAACCGCGACGAATACCTGCACCCGACCAACTGGGTGGTGCACGAGACCCTGGACTGGCTGCAGCGCCGCGACCCGACGGTGCCCTTCCTGAGCTACGTGTCGTTCCATCGACCGCACGCGCCGTTCAACCCACCGCAGTGGGCCTGGGACCAGTACTACGGCCGGCAGCGGACAGAGCCGCCGCGTGGTGACTGGATCGACGACTTCTCCGAGTTTCGCCGGGACAACTACCACCAGACGGTGATGGGCCGGCTGGATCCGGAGTCACACCACCGGACGACCACCGGCTACTACGGGCTGATCAGTCACATCGACGTCCAGATCAACCGGCTGCTCGAAGGGCTCGCCGACCACGAACTACTGGAGGACACCGCGATCGTCTTCGTGTCCGACCACGGCGACATGATGGGTGACCACGACATGTACCGGAAGTCGGTCGGCTTCGAGGGCAGCGCGCATGTTCCGATGATCGTCCGCCCCGCGCCGAGGTTCGCACCGGACGCGCCCCGAGGTGCCGTGGTCGACGACGTCACCGAGTTGCGGGACATCATGCCGACCGTGCTCGAGATGGCCGGCGTGCCGATCCCGGAGACGGTCGACGGTGCCAGCCTGGTGCCGTACGTCCAGGGGACCCGGCCGCAGAGTTGGCGCAGCGAGATCCACGGCGAACACACCCACTTCGCCCAGTCCCTGCAGTGGGTCACCGACGGCCGCCGCAAGTATCTCTGGGCGTCGGCCGAGGGCAGGGAACAGTTCTTCGACCTCGAGGAGGACCCGCAGGAACTCCACAACCTGGTCGGGGACCCCGGCAGGCAGACGGAGATCGACGACTGGCGGCGACGGCTGATCGGCTACCTGACCGACCGCGAGGAAGGCTACGTGGCCGACCGCGGGCTGGTCACCGGCAGACCGGCGCAGACCGAACGCTCCGACATCACCGCGCTGCTGGGCAAGGGAGCCGGATGACCGCTCTCGAGGCCGGCTCGGCGGTACAGCGCCGGGTCGGCGGGTGGTACCAGCGGGCGACGAGCCGCTGGTGTTACGTGTTCCTGCTGCCCGCTCTCGTGCTCACCGCGATGTTCACCTTCTACCCGATGGTGATGTCGTGGGTGTACTCCACGATGGACTGGGCCGGTTTCAGCAACGACATGACCTTCGTCGGCCTCGGCAACTATCGCGAACTGCTCGGTGACCACATGTTCTGGTCCGCGCTCGGCCGGTCGATGATCTTCGTGCTGGTCGGCACGCCGCTGCGGGTCGGGCTGGCGCTGGTGGTGGCGGTGATCCTGAACCGTCAGGTGATGCGCCTGTCGGTCGCCTTCCGCACGTTGTTCTTTCTTCCGGTGATGGCGTCCGCGTCGATCATCGGCGTGGTGATGACGTTCGTGCTGAGCCCGAACAACGGCCCGATCAACACCGCGCTCGCAGGAACGGGACTGGCGGGTTCGCCGGTGGAGTTCCTGTCCGACCCGAAGCTCGCGATCTGGACCGCGTTGCTCGTGCACACGTGGAAGAACTTCGGCATCACCATGATCTACTGGCTCGCAGCGCTGCAGACGGTTCCGGCGGAATACTACGAGGCCGCGCGCATCGACGGAGCCGGCTGGGCGGGCCTGGTGCGTCACGTCACCATGCCGATCCTGCTCCCGTTCGCGTTGATCATCATCGTGCTGACGGCGAAGGAGAACCTGCAGGCATTCGCGATCATCCAGGCCATGACGCAGGGTGGCCCGTACTTCAGCACCCAGGTGATGGAGATCTTCATCTACCGCACTGCCTTCGCCGCCGACGAGGCGGGTGGCGTGCCACGGCTCGGCTACGCGTCCGCGGCCGGTTGCTTCTTCGGGACCGTGACCCTGCTGCTCGCCCTCGTCCAACTGTGGGTGGCCCGGCGGGTCGCCGAGACCCGTCGTGAGCTCGGCAGGGCCCGAGGTGATGCCACATGACCGGCGACGCATCGTCGACGGCGGCCCCACCCAGGCCGGCAGAAGGGGCGCGACCCGGCGGAGGGCGGCGCGTCCAGCAGGGGCGGTTCTCGCGCCGGGACCGGCGCTGGGCAGTCATCATGTCGGCGATCCTGGTGCCGATCGTGATCGTGTGGGTGTATCCGTTCATCTGGACGGTCTCCTCCTCCCTGAAGAGCAGCAGTGAGATCTTCGGATCCCTGAGCCCGTTCAGCCCGGTTCTGCGGATCGGCAACTACGCACAGGCCTGGCGCGACGCGCAGATGGGGCGGTACTTCTTCAACACCGTCTTCGTCACCGGCTTCTCGATCCTGATCGCGGTGCTCACCGCCGCACTGATGGGGTACGTGCTCGGTCGCTATCGCTTCGCGGGCAAGAAGGTGGTCATCGCCGTGCTGGCGCTGGCGGTGTTCCTCCCGGAGGGTTACACCATCATCCCGGTGTACGACCTGATCGACCGGCTCCATCTGACCAACTCGTTGTGGGGCGTCACCCTGGCCGAGGCGGGCGGCGTGAACATCGTTGCCGTACTGCTCTTCGCGGGCTACTTCGCCCAGCTTCCGGCAGAACTCGAGGAAGCCGCCCGGATCGACGGCGCCGGCTTCCTGCGTACCTTCACCTCGGTGTATCTGCCCCTTGCTCGTCCGGTGACGGCGACAGCCGTGATCATGCAGTTCCTGCACAGCTGGAACGACTTCCTGCTCCCGTTGGTGCTGACCCTGACCCGGCCGGAGCTGCGGACCCTCTCGGTCGGCATCTACGCCCTTCGCGGCCAGTACCTCAGCGACTGGGGCGTGATGACCGCGGGGGCGACCATCGCGCTGGCACCGATCGTCGTCGTCTTCCTACTGCTGCAGCGCCACTTCGTGGAGAGCATCGCCGGGGCTGTGAAGGGGTGACCACATAACCCGGTCGCAGTGATCACCGAACCACCGAAGGAGTTTCTCATGCCTTATCGACACAGCAACGGGACGCAGTTCAGCAGGCGCCGTGTGCTGGGGCTCATCGGCGCGGCCGGCGCCGCACTCGCCACCGGCTGTCAGGTGGACACCGGCAGCGGTGGCGGCAACGGCAGTGGCACTGGCGCCGGGAAGGCGGCGAAGGGAAGCGATCCGAAGGCGATCAAGTTCCCCGATCTCCCGGGCAAGCTGCCGAGTGGTGACGCCACCTTCCGGTGGGTCGACAGTGGCGACCTGAAGTCGGTGTGGGAGCGGAGCGTGCTGGACGCGTTCACCGCCAAGCACTCCCACATCAAGACGCAGTACGACGGCAACGGCTGGGACAACGTCAACCAGGTCGTACCGCTCGGGATCAGGAACAAGAGTGCTCCGGACGTCTTCGCGCTGCCCCAGGACGTGCCCCCGCAGGTCGCGATCAACGAGGGGTGGGTTCGTCCGATCGACGACCTGATTCCCGACTTCGAGACCTGGCGTTCGCGATTCGGACCCGACGTGCTGGTCCCGGGCGTCAGCATCTTCAACGACCGGGTGTACAGCTGGCCGATCTCGTCGAACCGGCGCCTGGAACGGATGTCCATCTTCGACACCGAGGTGATGAAGGCCGCCGGCTACGACGACCCCGGCGCCCAGATCACCACCTGGGACGAACTCACCACCGCGCTGACCAAGGTCCGTAAGACCGGCAAGGCCGGCCTGATGGCCGGTGGCGACGGACTTGGCGGCATCGTCAGCTACCTTGCGGTGACCGCCGGCTGGCGCGGCCTCCCGGTCAACGGCATGGACATGCGGACCGGGCAGTACGCCTACACCGCCGACGGGTTCATGGCTGCCTACGAGCTGTTCGACAAGCTCGTCACCGACAAGCTCGTCGTGTCGGGGTTCGTCACGTTGCTGGAGAAGGACGCCCGGGCACAGATGACCGCGGGGAAGTCCGGAATGATCTTCAACGGGCCGTGGGACATCCCGGCCTGGAAGAAGGCGGCTCCCGACTGGAAGTACGACATCGCGTCACTCCCGTCACCGAATGGCAAGCCGTTCCTGGTTCCGTTCCTGGAGGGCAGCAACTCCAGTTGGGTGTACGCGCACACGAAGCTCCCGACCGTGGTCGGTCAGATCCTTTCGTACATGGGGTCTCCCGAGGGGCAGAAGATGATGGTCGTCCTCAGCGAGGGAAATCTGCAGTCACTGCAGCCCGAGGCGAACAAGGCAGCGGACCAGCCGGGTCTGCTGGACCCGCAGGCCAAGGCCGCCGTGTCGCTCGCCAGGCGAAGCATGCACGTGGCACCGCGTCCGGAGCTCCGCAACACCGACGTGGCGAAGGTGAACATCGCCCTGAAGGTGGTCACCCCGAACCTGAAGGACGTCATGCAGGGCCTGGTCACCGGCCAGCTGAGCAATCCGGCCAAGCAGTTCGCGACGCTGCAGTCCAAGCTGGACGCCGCACTGGACGCCGCCATCGCGGCCGCGAAGAAGAAGGGATCGACGGCAACCCGGGACGACTACGCGTTCGGCAACTGGGATCCGGCGAAGGACTACACCAGCGAGGACTACAAGGCGCTCAAGTGACGGCGCCGCCGTTCAGATGCGGTCGGCAACTCGACCCAGCGGCGTCAGATGGTCACGGCCCGGAAACTCTCGGCGAACTCGGCGCCGATCATCTCCCCAGCAGTCCGCATCGTCTTCTGCATCGAGGACCAGCTCGAACTGTCGAACGTCCATGCCGGCCGCCCCGGACGCTCGCCGTACTGGCTGACATGGCACTGGAAAGCGCGGACCTTCTGCTCGACCACGCCGGTGGTGTCGATGTACCGGTTGGCGTCCTGGGCGGTCGCGATCCAGATGTCGTCGACACGGTGCGGCGCCAGCCCCTCGTCGGCCAACTCCGGATACATCCGCGGCGTGCCGGCCTCCGGGAAGGCGGCCACCAAGGTGGCCTCGCCGACATTCATGTGCTCCCGGTGCGAGATCTCGACGGGGGAGTCGAGGGCGCGCCGTGGATCCAGGGTGAGGATCAGTTGCGGCCGGTGACAGCGGATCTGCCGGACGATGTCTCGCCGGAGCTCCGGCGTAACTTCCAGGCTGCCGTTCGGGTAGCCGAGGAACGTCACGTCCTTGACGCCGAGTACCTTCGCGGCGGCCCGCTGCTCCTCCGCTCGCATCTCGGCGACGTCGTCCTCGGTCATGTCGGGGTCGGGCCCGCTCTTGCGGCCGTCGGTGCAGCACACGTAGGTGACCTCGGCGCCACGGCCGGTGAGCAAGGCGACCGTGCCGCCGAACAGGTACTCCGCATCGTCAGGGTGGGCGTAGACGGCCAGGACCCGTTCGAAGTCCTTGAAGTACATCGATCTCCTCCTTGTCGGGGGCCCGTCGTGCTGTGTCCCGAGGCGCAGTCTGTCATCGTGGCAAGTGCCCCACTCGGTACACACTCACATCCGAGGAGAAGAAGTGACCTTCGAGCTGTCGCCCAACCTGACGTGGTTGTTCACCGAGGCCGGACCTTCGCCGGCGGACCGAGTCCGGGCCGCCGCCAAGGCTGGATTCCGGTTGGTCGACACGTGGTCACTGCCCCCGGCAGACCAGGCAGCGGACTACGTCGTCGCCCTGCGTGAGTCCGGCGTGACGATCATGGTCGTGACGGCGCCGATCGCAGAGGCTGGCGACGCTGCTCAACTCCAGGCGAACCTCGCCGCGCTCGCCGACGCGTTGCCCCTCGCGCAACAGATCGGCGCACGGTACTTCGTGGTGACCGGTGGAAACATCCTGGCAGGGGTCGAGCCCCGGGAGCAGCGGGCCGCGCTCGTCGAGTTCCTGACGCAGGCCGCGGAGACCGTGGCGGGCTCCGGTGTCGGCATCCTGCTGGAGAACCTCAACTCCCGCGTCGACCACCGCGGCTGTTTCCTCGACTCGACGCCGGAGACCGTCGCGATCGTTCGCGAGGTCGGACGGCCGGAGGTCGCGGTGCTCTACGACGCCTACCACTCCCTCGTCATGGGCGAGGACGTCCAGACGGTCCTTTCCGGCGTGGTGGACCAGGTGAAGCACGTACAGGTCGCTGACGTTCCGGGGCGTCACGAGCCCGGAACAGGAACGCTCGACTGGCCGAAGCTGCTTGCCGACCTCGAAGCGTCCGGCTACACCGGTCCGCTCGGCCTGGAGTACCAGCCGACCGTCGAGTCCGTCGCGTCGACCGAACTGCTCCGCCGGGTGGTCGCGGAGCGTTAGGGGGTAGGGCGTGGAATCCCGCTGATTGACGCGCTGTTCGCCGGTCATCCCGAGCGCTTGGTCGACTCCCCTCGCAGCAGGCGCTTTCTCTTCGGGTCCGAGGGCACGGACCCGCCGGCGTCACCGTTGCCACCGCCACGAGAGTCGTCGTCGATCCGGTCAGGTGGACCTGGCGCGACACGTCCGCCAACGCCAATGTCAACTGCGCTCGAGCCCGGCAGGGGGCGGATCTGGCCAACCTCGCGGGGCTCCCGCCTCCCGCTGGAAGCTGCCGAAGTACTTGTACGCGGCGCGTGCGCACGCATCGGCCAGGGTCATGACATCGAAGGAGTCTGCGCCCAAGTAGTGCCGCGCGACCAGGGTGTGGAGCACCTCTCCGGTGATCCGGGCCTCGGAGTGCGCCGCCTGCCCGTACCTGACAAGGCCGTCGTCGGTGCGCACACGGACGACGCAACCGTGGCCGGCGAACGTCTCGATGGAAATGATCCCGGTCAAGGGATCCCTTCCAGCCCTCAGCTTCTTCGTGCCGGCAGCTTGTAGAAGGCCCGGGCGTTCTCGGTGTAGATGTCCTCCCGCTGCTTGGCGGACAACCGCACCTTGAAGGTGTGCGCGGGGTGGTCGAAGTCCCAGTGTGGATAGTCCGTGGAGAACATCACCTTGTCGGTTCCGCCGAGGTGCTCGAACACCTTGTGCAGGTCGGCCGGCCGATGTGGTTCCTCGATCGGCTGGGTCGTCGTCCAGAAGTGTTCACGCAGATACTCCGATGGCCTACGGCGCACGTGCGGCACCTCGGAGCGGAAGCGCTCCCAATGGGTGTCCATCCGCCAGGCCAGGGACGGCAGCCAGGCGAACCCTCCCTCGATCAGCGCGATGCGCAGGTTCGGCAGCCGGTCGAAGATGCCGCCGAAGATCAGGCTCGTCACGTGAGCCTGGAACGCGGCCGACATCCCGGCGTGATCCTCCAGATAGAAGGACGGCCAGCCCGCCGCACTGATCGGAACGCCCCGGACGCCACCGCCGTAGTGGATGCCAACAGGCAGGTCGTGTCTGGCGGCAGCTTCGTACATCTTCCAGTAGCGCCGGTCGCCGAGAGGCGCGGCGCTGCGTGCCACCAGGAGCACCTGGACGAATCCCGGGTGCCCGGCCAGCCGCTCGATCTCGGCGACCGCCTGTTCACTGTGCTCCGCCGGCACGATCATGCCTGCTCGCAGCCGCGGTTCCGGCTCCAACCACTCCTTGATCTGCCAGTCGTTGGTGGCCGCCGACAGGGCCGCGGAGAACTCAGGATCAAGCTGACTGCCGGACGAACTGAGTGGCCCCAGGATCCCGAACTCGACGTTCAGTCCGTCGAGATGCTGCTTTTGCATGAATCCGAGATCAGCACCAGGATTCAGCCCCGACGGAGGGAAGGCGTCGTAGCGTGCGGGCGAGCCCTTGGGGTACACGTTGCCGGAGTGTTGGCGCGAGCCGAAGGTCCTCAGGTGCCTGAGCCAGCGATTCGAGAGGTAGGGCTCCAGGGAACCGGGCGACATCACGTTGTGGATGTCGCAGTCGATGATCATGTGTTTCGCCGCACTGCCACGAGCGGTACGTGGCTGCGTCTGTGTCTCGGTCATGCTCTCCTCCAGCGGGAGCGAATACAAACTGCAGGACGAACCAACGGACCGGCGACCGGGGTCAGCACGGCTGCCGGACTTGCCTAGCGTCATCTCAGCCGGTAGGTCGCGCGCGCATTGGTCGACATGATCCTGGTCCGGAGCTCCCCGGAAATCCCCTGCGGCAGCGAGTCGGCGGCGTTCGTGAAGTGCGCATGCGGGTAGTCAGTGGAGAACATCAGCATCTCGTCACAGAGAAGCTGATCGATGACCTCGGCGAGGAACCCCGGACTGTCGGGCCGGTCGAGGGGCGCGATGGTCATCCGAAGGTGGTCCCTCATCACCTCCGACGGAGGACGTTCGACCCATGGAACCTCGCGGCGGAGCCCCTTCCAGTCCTTGTCGAACCGCCACATCAGCGGCGGAAGCCAGGTGAAGCCGCCCTCGATCGTCGCGACGGTCAGGTCCGGAAACTGGACGAAGACACCTTCGGCGACGAGGCTCATCACCTGTGCCTGGAACGCCAGCGGAACGTTCACGTAGTCTTCGACGAAGTACGTCGGCCAGCCGATGGGGGTCACCGGATTGCCACTCAGGCCGCCGGCCTGCACCCCGACCACGAGACCGGCACTCTGAGCAGCTTCGTAGATGGGCCAGAACCCGCGCCGACCAAGCGGCTCACGGCTGCGCGACGGAACGGTCACCTGGACGAACTGGCTGTGCTGCGCGGCCCACTCGACTTCCCTGGCCGCAAGCGCCGGGTTCTGCAGAGGAAGTACGGCCGATCCACGTAGCCGGGAATCCTGTTCCAACCACTCGTGCAACTGCCAGCGGTTCAGCGCACGTGCCAGTGCCGCCGCCAGGTCGTCGTTGTGAATGGAGTCGATGGCGTAGGTGCAGTTGAGGATCGCGTACTGCAACTGCCACGGGTCGAGCAGTTGACGCCGCAGGAGCTCGAGGCTGGATCCGGGCGGGCCCTGCTCCGGCCGTGAGCCCTCGAGGAAGAGATTCGGCGCGTTGGACGGATAGAGATCCGAGGCCAGCCCACCCATACCGGATTCGATGATGTAGTCGCACCACCGTGCCTCGAGATAGGGGAACAGACTCGTCAGGCTGTCGAGGTTGATGTGTACGTCGGTGTCGACCAGATCCATGCCGGCCCACTGCTCCGGGCGCGCATAGTGTTCGAGCTGTTGCGTGGCCACTTGTGACCCCACCTTCCAGGTATACGAGGGCCGGTGAACTCGACGCTCAGACACCGACCGAAATCAGCTGTGTGGAACCTCACAGGTCGAGGACCAAACGGGGGGACAGCGCGCGGGAGACGCAGATCATCATCGTGTCGTTCGCAGCGCGCTCGTCGTCGTCGAGGACGGAGTCCCGGTGATCCGGTACACCTGCCAGCACAGTCGTCTGGCACGTGCCGCAGGTCCCTTCTTCGCAGTTGGACAACACATAGGTGCCGGCTTCGTCGACGACCTCGAGGATGGACCTGTCGGGCGGCACGACGAGTACTTCACCGCTGTCGGAGAGTTCGACCTCGAAGGTGGTGTCGACAACCTCTTCGACGACCGGCCTCGGCGCGAAGCGTTCGACCTGAAGCGTCCCGTGCGGCCAATGTGCGCTCTTCGCCTCAACTGCCGCGATGAGCGGTTCAGGGCCACAGCAGTAGATCAACGTCTCCGGTTGTGGTTCGGCCAGGAGGTGATCAAGGTCGATCAGGCCGTGACGGTCCTGTGGCCATTCGAGAACACGCGCGGGGTCGAAGCTGCCGACCTCGTCGCGGTAGGCCATGGATGCCTCGCTGCGACCGCCGTAGACGAGCCGCCAGTCGGCGCCCGCCGCGTGCACGGCGGCGATCATCGGGATGATCGGCGTGATTCCGATCCCACCGGCGATGAAGAGGTAGCGCGCACTCTGGTGCAGCGAGAAGTGGTTGCGCGGTCCGGCGACCGTCACGAGGTCGCCGGCCTGCATGCGCTCGCACAACGCGGCGGAGCCCCCTCGGCTGAGCGGCTCGCGCAACACGGCGATGCGCCACTGACCGCGGTCCAGCGGATCACCACACAGCGAGTACTGCCGAACGAGACCGGCGCGGACCTGCACGTCGACATGACTCCCCGGTGTCCACGGGGGCAGGTCCGAGACGCCGTCCGGGACGAGCACGAGTTCGGTGACCTCGCAGGACACCTGTCTCCGCGACTTCACCCTCATCGGGATGTCCGTCTCGCGCAACGGATCCATCGCCCGCGCGACGTCAGATATTGACAACGACATAGTCGCGGTCGACCTCGACCTCGTATGTCTCACCGGAGTAGGGACCCGGCTGGAATCCGGCTGCGGACAGCTCCGGATTCTTGGCCAGCGCACCGCCGGACTCCACCGCCGCGGGGTAGGCCTTGACCTTGGTCTTCGCGGGATCGAACCACGACTGCCCGGTGGCGATCTCGAACTCCCACCCGTGCCAGGGACAGCGGATGATCTCTCCGCGCATGATGTAGTCGTAGTTCCCGGGCTTGTCCGAGCGGACCAGTCCCGAGGTCACTCCCTCACACATCGGACCGCCACCGTGCGGGCACAGATTGCGAATTGCATAGAAGTTTCCGTTGACGTTGAAGACGCCGACCGACCTCCTGGCAATCTCAACCACCTTCCGGTGGCCGGGAGGTATTTCATCGACCGTCGCCACCACGTACTTCGTCACATTACCTCCTTGTGCGGGCGGCGTCGGCCGCCTTCTGAAGCCTGGTCCTGCCGTTCGATGCAAGCGCGTCGACGTGTCTCAAGCGTCATCGGGTTGCTCCCAACTCGGCGGGTACGGTCATTTGATACCGGTCATGGAGATTCCGCGGGTGAAGTACTTCTGTGCGAACACGAAGACCAGAACGGTCGGAATGATGGCCAGCGTGGCTCCGGCCATGAGCGGGCCGTACTGAGTGCTGTCCTGGGTCTGGAAGAACGCCAACCCGACAGGGACGGTGAACTTGTCGACATCGCTGAGATACACCAGGGGGCCGAAGAAGTCGTTCCAGACATTGACGAAGGTCAGCACCGCGAGGGTGGCCAGTGCCGGCTTCGACAACGGCAGGATGATGCTCACGAAGATTCGGAAGTGGCTCGCCCCGTCGACAAGCGCGGCCTCGTCGTACTCCCTGGGGATGGTCAGGAAGAACTGGCGGAGCAGGAAGGTGCCGAAGGTGTTGGCGACGATCGGCGGGATGATCAAGGGGAAGTGGGTGTTGATCAGACCGGTCTCGACGTAGGCCGAGTACAGCGGCAGCACCATCAGCATGTCCGGGATCATCAGCGATGCGAGCAGCAAACCGAAGGCGGCGTCCCGCCCGCGAAACTGCAACCTCGCGAAGCCGTACGCACCCAGGGCACACACGCACAGCCGGCCGAGGATCACCAGAACCGTGATGTAGGCGCTGTTCCCCAGGAACCGAAGGAACGGCAGGACGCCGTTGTTGATCAGGTAGGCGTAGTTTTCGCCGGTGAACGGATGGGGGAGGAGGCGTGGCGTCAGGCTGATCACGTCGCCCGGCTCCTTGAACGAGCTCGACAGCATCCACAGGAACGGGCCGATGGCGACGATCGCCACAAGGACGCACGCGACGTAGACGGCCGTCGGCGCCAGAATCCCACCCGACCGGTGCCGTCGCCGTCCGCCGCCCGCATCGCCCTCCGGCATCGTCGGCCGTCGTTGCTCGATCTGTTCGCGAGCAAGAGTCTCGTCGATCGTCACTGGTAGAACACCCACCTCTTCGACAACCGGTTCTGGATCCACGTGACCGCGAGAAGGATCGCGAACAGCGCGACGGCCAGCGCCGAGGCGTACCCCATCTTTCGCAGCGTGAAGGCCTGGTACCAGAGGTGGTAGATGTATACGTACGTGCCGTCTCCCGGTCCGCCACCGGTCATCACCAGGATGAGCGCAAAGACCTGAAACGATCCGATCGTCTGCAGGATCGACAACATGAAGATCGTCGGCGTGAGGAACGGCAAAGTCACGTGAACGAATCGTGAGAGCCGGCCGGCTCCGTCGAGGGTTGCCGCTTCGATCAACGACTCGGGCACCCCCTGGAGACCCGCCAGGATGATGATCATGTTGAAGCCCATGTTCGCCCAGATAGCCGTGACGATCACTGCGGCCATCGCGGATGCGGGCTCGCCCAGCCAGTGCGGTCCAGTGATGCCGAACGCGGCCAGGATCGCGTTGATGATGCCGTACTGGTCACTGAACACCCACCGGCTGACGACGCCGACAGCGACCAGAGACGTGACGTACGGCAGGAAGATCAATGCCCGGATGACAGCCATCCCCCGGAGCCGGTTGTTGACCAGCAAGGCCAGGGCGATCCCGATGACTATGCCGACCGGGACGTAGCCGACCGTGTAGATGAGTGTGTTGATCAGGCTCCGGCCGAAGAGTGGATCGCTCCCGGAGAACATCTGCTCGTAGTTGGCCAGGCCGGTGAACTTCGGCGCCGACAGACCGTCCCAGTCCGTGAAGCTTGTCACCAGCGTCGGCGCGACCGGGATGACGTTGAAGGCCAGTGTCCCGAGCACGACCGGTCCGACGAACATCCAGCCACGGAGGTTGCCACGCCCCGATCCGTGGTGCCGCACCTGCCCCCTGGCTGCCTTGTCCGCCGGCACCTGGATGGCCTGTTCGGTGGTCACTTCTTCGTGACCTTCAGGTCGGGATCGGTGAGCGCTCCTCCCTTCTCGAGCAACTCCTTGCCTTTGCTCCCGTTCCAGCTGCGTTTCTTGATCTCGGCGTTGACCGCGGCACGTCCCCGTTCGAGGTACTCGGAGGTGGCGAGCTTGCCGCTCATCAGGTTGTTGGCATTGGTGCCTTCGACGAAGGAGTCGGCAAGGGCCGTGCCGATGGGCCCCCGAGGGAACGGCACGTCGACCGGATGCCCGCCGGCGTCACCCAGTGTCTCGGCCCAGACCTTGGAAGTCTTCGGGCGTGGATGGTCGGTGAACGCCGCGCTCGTGGCCACTTCGGTCAGCGCCGGGACGGCGAACTGCGCCTTGGCCATCACCTCCGACGCTGCCTTGCCACACAGCGCCTTCATGGCCAGGAAGGCGGCCTGTGGATCCTTGGTCGTCTTCGGGATGACCCACGTGCGGGAGTAGTTCTTCGTCATGGCGAAGAGCGGAGTCTTCGGCCAGGGCATGATGTCCCAGTCGATGTCGCGGCTGATCTGAGAGCTTACGTCCATGGCCTGCCACGTCATGGCGAGTTTGCCCGCGTTGAACAGGGGCAGGAATTCCACGTCGGCGGTGGGGGAGTACCCCTCGCGAATATAGGAAACCTGCTTGTCGATCGCGGCCAGGGTCTCCGGCTTGCCGTAACCGCATTCGGTCTGGTTATCGTACAGCGCGGTGTCGCCGGCGCCGTATGCGGTGGGCTGGATCGTGTTGACCGCGTACTGCAGACCGTAGACGTCGGTGCGTCTACCGTTCTTCTTCGTCAGCTTCCTGACTGCCGCGTCGAACTCGTCCCAACTCCACGCATCGGACCATGAGGTCGGCGCCGTGAGCCCGGCGTCGGCAAACAGCTTCTTGTTGTAGTAGAGCGCGTTGGCGCTCATGCCCGGCGTGATGGAGAACTGGTATCCCTCGACGGCAACCTTCGTGGTGAAGGTCGGGCTGTACCGGGCGAGATCGAAGCCCATGCTGTCATCGAGCATCATCTTGTCCAGCTGCAGGATCTTGCCATTTGTCGCCAGGTCGTACACGCGGTCGTCGTCGATACGCTGCAGATCGGCTGTGGTACCGGAAGAGAACTGCAGCATGACACTCGCCCAGTCGTCACCCGGCGCGGGCTTCCACACGATCTTGATCTTGTGTTCGTCGAGGCTTTCCTTCTGCGCTGCCGCGATCATGTCCTTGAACATCTTCTGGGTTGCGGGATTACCCACGGAACTGAAAGTCACCTCTGTCCAGCCTGCCGACGTCCCGGACGACCGCGAGCCGCACGCGGTCACCGAGGTGCCGACGGCGCCGGCGACAGCCAGCCCGAGGCTTCCTTGGAGCAATCGACGACGGGTGAGAAAAGGGCCACAGGTCATGCTGCTCGGTCTCCCTTGACAAGCGCTCCGACGGGGGGAGCACAGCTCGCGAAGGTCTGCGCAGTGCTGCGGGCTGTTGATCTTCGGTGTGGCTGAGTATTGGCTCGCCTACCGAGGGTGTCAAGCATCGTTCGGAATGTGGATTCCGAGATGTGGAACGTGCACGAGAGCGTCAGTCAGTCCCGCGGGCCTTCTTGTGCGCACGATGGCGGTGCAGGATCGGTTCGGTGTAGCCGTTCGGCTGCTCGAGCCCTTCGAACACGAGCGCGCGAGCCGCCTGGAAGGCCTCGCCGTCGAACCCCGGCGCCATCGGTGTGTACGTCGGATCGGCGGCATTCTGCTGGTCGACGACCATGGCCATCCGGCGCAGTGTCTCCTCGACCTGATCTGCCGTGACCACGCCGTGGTGCAGCCAGTTGGTCAGGTGCTGCGCCGAGATCCGGCATGTCGCCCGGTCCTCCATCAGCGGTTCGCCGGTGATGTCCGGGACCTTGGAACAGCCGACACCGGCGTCGACCCACCGGACGACGTACCCGAGAAGCGACTGGCAGTTGTTCTCGATCTCGCGCTGCCGCTCCTCGACGGTCCAGGTCGGTTCGGCCAGCGGAAGCCGCAGCAGCTCGGCTCGGTTCCGGCGGCGACCGCCGGCCGCGATCTTCTCCTGTGTGGCCCTGACGTCCACCTGGTGGTAGTGCAGGGCGTGCAGGGTTGCGGCGGTGGGAGACGGCACCCAGGCGCAGCTCGCGCCGGCCCGTGGCTGAGCGATCTTCGTGTCACACATGGCCGCCAGACTGTCCGGCGCAGGCCACATGCCCTTGCCGATCTGTGCTCTGCCGAGGAGCCCGCACTCGATGCCGATGTCGACGTTGAGGTCCTCGTACGCGGAGATCCACGTCTCCCGCTTCATGTCCTGCTTGCGCACGACCGGCCCGGCGAGCATGGAGGTGTGGATCTCGTCGCCGGTGCGGTCCAGGAATCCGGTGTTGATGAACACCACCCGATCTCGCGCCGCCTCGATGCATGCCTTGAGGTTCAGCGACGTGCGCCGCTCCTCGTCCATGATTCCGACCTTGATGGTCAACCGCGGCAGACCGAGGAGTTCCTCGACGCGATCGAACAGGTCGACGGTGAAGGCCACCTCTTCAGGACCGTGCATCTTGGGCTTCACGACGTACATCGCGCCGGTCAGGGAGTTCGGCCTGTTCGAGCCGACACGGAGGTCGCGCAGACTGCCGAGCGCTGTCATCACCGCGTCCAGGATGCCCTCCGGCACCTCGTGACCACCGCGGTCGAGAACGGCGTTCGTGGTCATCAGGTGGCCGACCTGCCGGACGAACAGGAGTGACCGTCCGCGCAGGATCACCTCCTCGCCGGACAGCGAGGTGCAGCTGCGGTCGGGATTCATCGAGCGCGTGAACGTGCGGCCGCCCTTGGTGACCTCTGCCGAGAGCGTCCCCTCCATCAGCTGCAGCCAGTTGCGATAGCCGACGACCTTGTCGTCGGCGTCGACGGCCGCCACGGAGTCCTCCAGGTCCATGATGGTGGAGACCGCGGACTCGACGAGCAGGTCCTTCACGCCGGCGGGGTCGGCGGCGCCCACGGCGTCGTCGCGATCGAGCCGGATCTCCACGTGGAGGCCATGGTGCACAAGCACCACAGCCTCCGGCTCCCGTACCTGTCCGCGGTAGCCGACGAACTGACCCGGCTCGGCCAGACGGAGGACGTCGTCCCCGGCCGTGACGGCGAGACCATCGCTGTCGACGAAATAGGACGTGGCGTCGGCATGGGACCCGCCGGCGAGTCCGAAGTGCTCGTCCAGGAACGCCCGGCCGCGGGAGATCACCTCGGCGCCGCGGACCTTGTTGTACTCCCGGCCGGGAGCGAGGTCGCCCTCGCGCGGAACCACGTCCGTGCCGTACAGGGCGTCGTACAGGGATCCCCAGCGCGCGTTGACGGCGTTGGTGGCGAATCGCGCGTTCAGCAACGGGACAACCAGCTGTGGGCCGGCGATCCGCGTCACCTCGTCGTCGACGCCACTGGTCACCACCTCGACAGTCTCCGGCTCCTCGAGGAGGTAGCCGATCTCGCGAAGAAAGCGCTCGTACGAGGTCGGGTCGTCCATGCCGGGGTTCCGGCGGTGCCACTGGTCGATCGTGGACTGGAGCTCTCTCCGTCGCGTCAGCAAGTCACCGTTGCGGGGCGCGAACTCCTCGATCAGGTCAGCAAGCCCTGTCCAGAAGGCTTCCGGATCTGTGTCTGTGCCCGGCAGCGCCTCCACCTCGACGAACCGGTGCAGGGTAGGGGCGACGGTCAGTCCTCCCGGAACCGCGTGCGCTTTCATGAGGGCTCCCCATTCCACAGTGCGAAATCAAGATTCCTTATCTTGAAGTTCGAACATACAGGGCTTCGACACCTGCCGTCGCTCGGAGGACGAAGACGGCCGACCGCTCACAAGCGGGGCGCGTGGGAGGTTCTGCGGTTCGCCGGCCACGGCCGCCGTCGGCTGCTGGCCGTTTGTGGTCCGCTACTGGAGCTGTCGGTCGTGGAATCGAGGTTTTACGATACGAAATCAGTCCTCTAGGTCCGGCGGCTCCGCCGAGCACCGCGGAGCTCCTGTCGGCTCTCGACATGCCAAGACGTGCACGCTGACGACCCAGGAATGAGGAACAGCTGATGAGTGCTTCGGCCGGTCATGACGCTTCGACGGTCCTCGTTGTCGTGGACCCGGCGAGTTCGGCGGCAGGCGAGTCTCCGGTGCAGTGGTCGGTCGGCTACCTGACCGACGTGCTGGAGGGGGCGGGGGTCGTCGTGCGGCGGGTCGACGCCCAGGACACGGACCGGGCCGATGTCGTGGTTCAGATTGGTGGCGGAAACAGCGAGGGCCCTGCCGAGTCGTTCGAAGTACGCCGCCCGGACGGTGCCGACGGACCGGTGAGGGTGAGCGGGGCGGATGCGCGCGGTGTGGCGTACGGCGTGCTCGAGCTCGCCGACCGGGTGCGCTACGCCGACGACCCGGTGGCCCTGCTTCGCGGCACCGAACCGGAGAGCAAGCAGCCGGCGACGCCGGTGCGCAGCATCCTGCGTACGTTCACCAGTGACGTCGAGGACAAGCCGTGGTTCAACGACCGTGAGTTCTGGTCGGAGTACCTCACCGAACTCGCAGTCAACCGCGTCAACCGTTTCCAGTTGGCGTTCGGCATGCAGTACAACTACGGCCATCACCCGGCGACGGAGAACTACTTCTGCTTCCCGTACCCCTTCCTGCTCGACGTTCCCGGCTTCGACGTCAGCGTGGGCAACGTGCCGGCCGAGGAGCGCGACGCCAACCTCGCCATGCTGCGGTTCATCAGTGACGAGGCGAAGAAGAGGGGGATCCACTTCCAGCTGGGGCTGTGGAACCACGCCGACGACCAGGGCGAGGGATCGGCGCCGCGCTACCCCGTCAGCGGCATCACCCCGGACAACCACGCGGACTACTGCGCTGCCGCACTCAATCTCCTGCTGCGGGAATGTCCGTCGATCGACGGGCTGACGATGCGGGTGCACTACGAGGGTGGCATCCCGGAGCCGGACCATGAGGCGTTCTGGCAGACGGTGATGGGAGGTGTGGCCTCGGTGGGACGCCCGCTCGAGATCGACATGCACGCCAAGGGTGTGGACGAGGCGCTGCTCGACATTGCCCGCGGCACCGGGTGCCGAGTGGTCGTGTCGGCGAAGTACTGGGCAGAGCACCAGGGCCTGCCCTACCACCAGACGACGATCAGGGAACGCGAACGCGCCACCAAGGAACGCGGGACCGGGCTGATGGCGATCACCGCGCACCAGCGCCGGTTCACCCGCTACGGCTACGGTGACTTCCTGCGTGAAGGCAGCGACGTGGGACTGATCTTCCGCATCTGGCCGGGCACTCAGAAGGTGCTGCTGTGGGGAGATCCGGTGCTGGCGGCCGGGTACGGGCGGCTGGGCACCCTCGGCGGCGCGCTGGGGATCGAGTGGTGTGAGCCCCTCAGTTTCAAGGGCCGGAAGAACACCGGACACCTCGACGGCAGGGATCCGTACGCCGATCCTGCGTTGCGACTGGACGGACAGGACTGGCGGAAGTACCGCTACTCGTACCGGCTGTGGGGGCGGCTGCTCTACGACCCGGACGCCGATCCCGAGCAGTGGAGGCGGTTCCTGAGGTCGGAATTCGGCGACGCGGCCGAGGCGGTCGAGAACGCCCTGGCGCCGGCGAGCCGGGTGCTCCCGTTGGTGACCGTCGTGCACGGCATCGGCGCTTCCAACAACGGCTACTGGCCGGAGATGTACCTCAACATGCCGATTGCCGGTGGGCCGAACGCCGACCACTACCGCGGTGACACGGCGGCCCCGCCCACCTTCGGTGGAGTGAGCTCGTTCGACCCGAGTCTGTTCTACAAGGTGGACGAGTACGCCGACGACGTGGTCGCCGGCCGTCGCGACGGTCGGTACTCCCCGATGGAGGTGGCCGACTGGCTGGACAGGCTCGCCGAGGAGGCCGAGCAGAGCCTCGCCGCTGCCCGGGACAAGTCGGCCCGTGCCGAGGACCCGGAGTTCCGGCGGGTGGCGATCGATGTGGCGGCCCAGGCCGGGCTGGGCAGGTTCTTCGCCGGTAAGTTCCGGGCGGGTGTGGCGTACGCACTGCACGAGCGGACGGGCGACGCCCGGCACCTGGGGGAGGCGGTGGCGGCCTACCGGGCGGCGCGGGACGCCTGGGCGAACGTGGCGGAGGTGACCACGGGCACCTACCGGCCGGACCTCACCTTCGGCGATCTGCGCTCCGAGCACGGGCACTGGGCCGACCGGCTACCGGCGATCGAGGAGGACCTGGCCGACCTCGAACGGCGATTCGAACAGGCGAGGACAGCCGAAGTCGCCGCGGAGGGGAAACTTCCGCAGGTCCCGTCGGCCGAACGGGTCCGGTTCGAGCACACTCCACCGCCGCCGTTCGTCAGGGGCGAAGAGGTACGGATCGAGCTCACACCGAGTGCGTCGTTCGGCGGAACGGTGGTCTGCCATTACCGGCATCTCAACCAGGGCGAGGACTTCAGGACCGTCGACATGAGCCCGGAGAGCGGCGACGTCCTCGGAACGACTGTCGGCGGTGACTACACCGATTCCGACTATGCCCTCGTCTACTACTTCACCGTGCACCACCCGGGTGGCGACGCGTGGATTCTCCCCGGACTGGACCAGACGCTGGCCAACCAGCCGTATCACGTGGTTCGCCAGAAGCTCGACTGAGAAGGATCCGAGTGAATGGGCCCGGCGCCCCGTGGGGCGCCGGGCCCGCGCTTCAGCTCTCCCGTTCCTGGTAGCTGAGCTCGGCCGCGAGTTCGGTCGCTGCCTGTTGCAGGAGGGGTACGGCATTGGCGACCACGTCGTCGGTGATGCGTGCCTCGGGGCCCGACACCGACAGTGCCGTGGGTGTGGGGGTCCCGGCGACCGTCAGGGCCACGCAGCGCACCCCGACCTCCTGCTCGCCGTCATCGATGGCGTACCCGCGCGCGCGGATCGAGGCGAGCTCCTCGAAGAACTTCCGTCGCCTGGTGATCGTGCGCGGTGTCCGGGCCGGCATGCCTGTTCGGTCCAGGATGGCCCTGACCTCCTCATCGCTCTTCAGTGCCAACAGCGCCTTGCCCACCCCGGTGGAGTGCAGCGAGACGTGCCGCCCCACCTCGGTGAAGATCCGCATGGCGTGCTGGGACTGGACCTGCGCGACGTACACCGCCTCGTCGCCGTCGAGCAGGGCGAGGTTGGCGGTTTCGCCGAGGGCCTTCATCAGACTGCGCAGGTGCGGGGCGGCCCAGGTGCCGAGCATGCGGTTGGCGGCTTCGCCGAGCCGGATCAGCCGCGGGCCCAGGGCGTACCTGCGCGACTCCTCCTGGCGTACGTATCCGGCGGCGGCGAGAGTCCGCAGCAGGCGGTGAATCGTCGGCGCCGGCAGACCGGAGGAGGCAGCCAGCTGGCTGAGGGTTACATCCCCGCCCGCGTCGGCGAGCAGTTCGAGCAACTCAAGCGAGCGTTCGACCGACTGCACGCCACCGGTTCGCCGGCCAGAAGGCCCTGTCATCAGTTGTACCTCCGCATGGTTGACAGGCCTCACCCCGTGGTGCCGGCCGATGTCGACGGTGCCCGTATCCGGTCACCGGAGGCCTCAGTATCTCGTTGACGACGCGTGGCACGCCTCGTAACCTCGGCGCTACCAGTAGTTCCACTATGTGGAGTGTTCATTCCATCACTGGAACGGACCTCCAGCAGGTCTCGTTGCAGTTTTCGCGCGGACCGTGTGGCTGTTGACGAGCGCTCTCCACAATCCGCGGCTGCAACGCGACTCCCGAAGGGGGTCTGGTTGATGACTGGGAACCTTGGTTCGAGACGCGACATCTCCCGCAAGGACTTTCTCGCGCTGGGTGGTGTGCTGGCCGGTGCCAGCCTGCTCCCTGGATGCAGTGCCTTCTCCATGGATCCGGACACGGCCGACCGGTCCAGGTCCGGCCGCAAGGCGGGAGCCGCCCCGGCCAAGGGCAAGGAGGCCCCCATGCTGGCGGCGCGGGTGAAGGCGGGAAGCCTGCCGCCGGTGGACAAACGCCTGCCGGCGAACCCGAGAGTCATCCAGCCGCTGGAGCGAGCCGGAGTCTACGGCGGCACCTGGCGTACGGTCGAGGCCAGCACCGACCCGAGCTGGCTGTGGATGACCGTGTGCCACGACCACCTGATCTCGTGGGACCCGACGTGGAGCAAGATCATTCCGAACGTCGCCGAGTCCTACGAGATCAGGGGCGACGGACGGGAGTACGTCTTCAAGCTGCGGGCAGGCATGAAGTGGTCCGACGGTCAGCTCTTCACCGCCGACGACCTGCTCTTCTGGTACGAGAAGATCTACCTGAACAAGGAGATCACGCCCGTCCTCCCCTCCACGCTGCAGATCAACGGCAAGCCGCTGGTGGTGGAGAAGCAGGACGACCACACGGTGACGTTCAGGTTCCCCGAACCCAACGCGGTCTTCCTGCAGAACCTCGCCATCCACGGCCCGCCATTCCGGTTGCTCCCGCGGCACTACCTCGAGCAGTTCCACAAGGACTCCAACCCCGGACTCGGCGACGACTGGGCACAGAAGTTCCTGGAGAAGATCGACGAACTCAACAACGTCGATCTTCCGGTGATCACCGGATGGGTGCCGAAGAACCCGCACGGGGACGGCGACCGACAGGTCTGGGAGCGAAACCCCTACTACTTCAAGGTCGACCCGGACGGCAGCCAGCTTCCCTACATCGACAAGGTTGTCTTCACGTTCTTCCAGGAGCAGGGACCACTAATCCTCCAGGCGGCCAATGGCGACGTGGACCTCTACATGCGAGCGGAGGTGACCACGCCCAAGAACCGCCCCGTGCTGGCCAGGGGCCAGAAGAACGGCGGCTACAAGCTGGTCAAGGTGAAGGACCCCACGCACAACACGATCGGGATCTGCCTCAACCTCACCCACGAGGACCCCGACAAGCGGAAGATGTTCCAGAACAAGGACTTCCGCATCGGTCTGTCCCACGCGATCAACCGGCCGCAGATCATCGACCTGGTCTTCCTGGGCCAGGGTGTGCCGTGGCAGACCGCGCCCAGGCCCGAGGTGCCGTTCTACAAGTCCGACGACATGGGCAAGCAGTACACCGAGTACGACCTGGGCCTGGCCCGGCAGCATCTGGAGAAGGCCGGTTACGCACGGACCGATGCGAGGGGCCGGCGGCTCGGTGCCGACGGCAGGCCGATCGTCATCAGTGTGCTGATCCAGAGCCGGTACCCGGTGATGATCGATGCGATGGAGTTCGTCAAGGGGACCTGGGCCAAGGTCGGAGTCGAACTGCGCATCGACACCGCGAGCCCGGAACTCGTGGGCACCCGGATGGACGCCAACAAGTACGACTGCACCCTCGATGTCGGCGAGATCGGCTACGTGGACATGCTCACCGACCCACGCTGGCTGTTCGCCACCGGAGGCTCGTCGTACGCACCCTTGTGGTCGAGGTGGTACGAGGGCGGAGCCCCCAAGGAGGAGCCGCCCGAGGCGATGCGGCGACAGGCCGCGATCTACCGCCAGAAGGTGGTCGGGACCAGCGACGTCGACACGCAGTACGCCGGCATCCGGGAGATCATCGAGATCGCACGGGACGAGTTCTGGACGATGGGCATCAGCAGGCCGGCGTCGTCGTACGCGATCGTCAGCGACCGGATCCACAACGTGCCCGGCGACGACAAGATGTGGCTCGCCTTCAAGTGCCCCTATCCGGCCGTGACGAACATCAGTCAGTACTACCTGGAAGGGGAGTGATGCTCACCTTCGTACTGCGCCGTGTGCTCTACATGGTCCCCACGGTGTTCCTGATCTCGGTGGTGACGTTCGCGATCATCTCCCTGCCGCCGGGTGACTACCTGACGACCCTGGTCGCGCAGATGCGGGCGCAGGGTGTGCAGGTCGACGCCGGCCAGCTCGCCACGCTCGAACAGCGGTACGGGCTTGGCCAGCCTCTCTACGTGCAGTACCTCAAGTGGATCTCCGCCATCGGCCTGCACCTGGACTTCGGTCAGTCGTTCCAGTACAACCGGCCCGTGGCGGACCTGCTCGCGCAGCGGTTGCCGCTCACCATCGTGATGGCGCTCACGACGTTGGTGTTCACCTGGGTGATCGCGTTTCCGGTCGGCCTCTACTCAGCCGTACGGCAGTACTCTCTCGGGGACTATCTCTTCACCACGATCGGGTTCCTCGGCCTGGCCGTGCCGAACTTCCTGATCGCCCTGGTCCTGATGTATCTCGGGTACCGCTTCTTCGGTCTCAGCGTGGGCGGGTTGTTCTCCCCGACGTTCGCCGACGCGCGGTGGAACCTCGGCAAGGTGGTCGACCTGCTGGGCCATCTGTGGGTGCCGGTGGTGGTGCTTGGTACGGCCGGAACCGCGGGACTGATCAGGATCCTGCGGAACAACCTGCTGGACGAGCTGCGCAAGCCCTACGTCGTAGCCGCCCGGGCTCGCGGAATTCGTGAACGCAAGATCGTGGTGAAGTATCCCCTGCGGATCGCCATGAACCCGTTCGTCTCGACCATCGGGTGGATCCTGCCGCTGCTGGTGTCCGGGGAGGTCATCGTCGCGCAGGTTCTGTCGCTGCCCACCACGGGGCCGTTGCTGCTGAGCGCTCTGCTCAGCCAGGACATGTACCTCGCCGGGTCGCTCATCCTCATCGTGAGCGTCCTCACCGTCATCGGCACGCTGCTGTCCGACATCGCGCTCGCCTGGCTTGATCCGCGCGTACGGCTGGGCGACCGGTAGCAGGGGAGCGATCATGACCACACTGCCGGAGAACCCGCAGTCCCCACGCGCCGGGACCGCCTCCGCCGACCCACCCCCGCGGGCCGGAGCACAGCCGAGCCCGCCGCCCGGGAGCAGGCAACAGCGCGGGTCGGCGAGCCAGTCCCGGCTCGTGTGGCGGGCGTTCAGGAAACACCGCCTGGCCATGATCGGGGCGGTGGTCACCCTCCTGCTCTACCTGGTGGCAGCCTTCGCCGAATTCCTGGCGCCGTTCTCGGTCGCGAAGTTCGACCAGGCCCATCCCTACGCGCCGCCACAGCGCCTGCACGTGATCGACACCAGCCGCGGCGGATGGGAGTTCGGCCTGTACGTGAACGGCTACGTGGCGGGGAGGGATCCGGACACGCTGGCACGCGTCTACCGGGTCGATCCGTCGAAGAAGGTCGAGGTGCGGTTGTTCGACCGGGGAGAGGAGTACCGGCTGTGGGGGCTGATCCCGAGCCGGACGCACCTGATCGGGCCGGTGGACGACCGTGAGCCGATGTATCTCCTCGGCTCCGACCAGAGTGGACGCGACCTGTTCTCCCGCCTCGTCTACGGCACCCGGGTCTCGATGACGATCGGCCTGATCGGGGTCACCATGGCGTTCGTCCTGGGCGTGGTGCTCGGCGGGATCTCCGGATACTTCGGCGGCCGGACGGACACCCTGATCCAGCGTGCGGTCGAGTTCTTCATGTCCGTACCCACCCTGCCCCTCTGGCTCGGGCTCGCCGCCGCCGTACCCAGCGGGTGGGGTCCACTGCGGCGTTACTTCGCAATCACGGTGATCCTCGCGACGTTCGCCTGGACCGACCTGGCGCGGGTCACCCGGGGACGCTTCGTCTCGCTGCGGATGGAGGACTTCATCAACTCGGCAAGGCTGGACGGCAACCGGCCGGCGCGGATGATCCTGCGGCACATGCTCCCGCTGTTCACCAGCCACCTGATCGCCTCGCTCACGCTGTCGATCCCGGGCATGATCCTGGCCGAGACCGCACTTTCCTTCCTGGGACTGGGACTGCAGGCTCCGGTGGTCAGTTGGGGAGTGCTGCTGCAGGCCGCGCAGGACGTGCAGGTCGTCGCCACCGCCCCATGGTTGATGTTGCCGGGCGTGGCCGTCGTCCTCGCCGTACTTTCACTCAACTTCGTCGGGGACGGCCTTCGTGACGCGGCCGATCCCTATCGACAGTAGGAGAAACCCGATGGCGCCCGACGCACTGCTGACCGTCGAGGGACTCAGGACGCACTTCTTCACCGACGAGGGTGTCGTACGAGCGGTCGATGGTGTCAACTTGAGCCTGCCGGCCGGACGAACCGTCTGTGTGGTCGGGGAGTCGGGTTGTGGCAAGAGCATCACCGCGCGTTCCATCCTGGGCCTGATCGATCCGCCGGGACGGATCGTCGACGGCCACATCTGGTGGAAGGAAGAGACAGACCTCGCGGCCCTGAATTCCCACGGCGAACGCATGCGGCAGGTACGGGGTGGTCAGATCGCGATGGTCTTCCAGGAGCCGATGGCCACCCTCTCCCCGGCGTACACGATCGCGAACCAGTTGACCGAGGCGATCCTCGCCCATCGCGACCTGACCCGGGACGAGGCGTGGCGGCGCGGGGTCCAGTTGCTGGAGCGGGTGGGGATCCCGCGGCCCACCCAGACCATGAACAGCTTCGCGTTCCAGTTGTCCGGTGGCATGTGCCAGCGGGTGATGATCGCCATGGCCCTGTCCTGCGAGCCGAGTCTGCTGATCGCCGACGAACCCACCACCGCCCTCGACGTCACCACCCAGGCCCGGATCATCGACCTGCTGGTCGACATCCAGTCCGACACCGGCATGTCGATGATGTTCATCACCCACGACCTCGGGGTGGTGGCCGAGATAGCCGACGAGGTCGTGGTGATGTATCTCGGGACAGTCGTCGAACAGGGCAGCGTCGACGACATCTTCCACGACCCGAAACACCCGTACACCAAGGCGCTTCTCGCCTCCATACCCACCATGGGCCGGGGTGCACGCCAGCCGTTGAACTCCATCCGTGGACAGGTTCCGCACCCGCTCGACCGGCCGGCTGGCTGCCCCTTCCACCCGCGGTGCGACTACGCCGTACCAGGGCTGTGCGAGACGGTCGATCCTCCGGTGGTGGAGCTCGACGGTGGTCGGCGGGTTCGGTGCGTACGACACGACCCGGACGTGATGGCCGGCCATCTCCCCATGGTCGGAGAGCTCGGAGAGGACCCTCGATGACCTCTGCGCCACAGGAGCCGCTACTGCGGGTGGAGAACCTCCGGATGCACTTCCCCATCCGGGGGCGAGGGTTGTTCGCTCGTACGAAGGGCCATGTCCACGCGGTCAACGACGTGAGCTTCTCCATCAGGCCCGGCGAGGTGCTCGGGCTGGTCGGTGAGTCGGGCTGCGGCAAGACGACCCTCGGCCGGTGCATCGTCCGGAGCGTTCAGCCCACCGCCGGCCACCTTCACTATCGGACCGGGAGCGGCGGCACAGTGGACCTGGCCGCCCTGGGCAACCGTGAGTTGCGCCCGTACCAGCAGCGTATACGGGTCGTGTTCCAGGATCCGTTCTCCTCCCTGAACCCCCGGATGACGATCCTGCAGATCGTCGGCGATCCCCTGGTCGCCAACGGGCTGGCACGGGGTGCGGAGGTGGAGGACCGGGTCGCGGAGATGCTCAGGCTGGTGGGGCTGTCCCCGGGCCACATGCGCCGTTATCCGCACGCATTCTCCGGGGGAGAGCGGCAGCGGGTCAACATCGCCCGCGCACTCATCCTGCAACCGGAGCTTGTCATCGCCGACGAGGCTGTCTCCGCCCTGGACGTGTCCGTACGGGCACAGATCCTCAACCTGCTCAGGGAACTGCAGGATCAGCTCAACCTGACGTACCTGTTCATCTCCCACGACATGTCCGTGGTGGAGAGCATCTGCAACCGCGTAGCCGTGATGTACCTCGGCAGGATCGTCGAACTCGCCGACACCGACCAGGTGTACCGCCGGCCCGAGCACCCCTACACCGAGGCACTGTTGTCGGCAGTGCCCCGGCCCGATCCGCGGCTGCGCGGAACCGGCCGACGAGTTCGGCTGCCGGACAACTTCCCGGACCCCGCGAACCCGCCCGACGGGTGCTACTTCCACACCAGGTGCCGGTACGCCGACGAGGATCGATGCGTGAACGAAGCGCCGGGGCTTCGCTCGGTCCTTCCAGCACACCTGGCGGCGTGCCACCATTCCGAAGAACTGCGACTCGTCGGCGTGACCTCCGAACACGCCGAGGAGGCACACTGACTGCCGCGATCTCGGGAGTGAAGCTACCTGGGAATCAGCCCTCGGGTAGCCGCGCGCGACATGGCGGCCCTCGTCCTCGGGTAAAACGTACGTCATGGCGGTGATCGAGGATGTTCGTGCACTGGGCTCGGAGCTCGAGCGCTCCTACCCGGTCTACGTGCGCGGCCGGCTGAAGTTCCGGGTCAAGCAGATCGTCTACGTCGCGTTCTCCCTCGACGAGACGGTGATGGAGTTCGCGTTCCCGAAGGAGGAGCGCGCCGCGCTCGTCGCCGGGGAGCCGGGGAAGTTCCGGCTGCCGTCGGATGCGGACATGCGGTTCAACTGGGTCCGCGCCGAACTCGCTGCGCTGGAACCGACCGAGGCCCGCGAGCTCGTCGTGGACGCGTGGCGGATGGTGGTCCCTCAGAAGGTCTCGCGCGCCTACGACCTCACCCATCCCGGCGGCCCGGGATGACACCCCGGGAGCCGTCCTCTCGGCACCACCTCAGGCTGTGGCGGCCACCCCGTAGTACGAGTCCCTCCAGCGGATGACCCGCTCCCTCTCTTCGGGGACGCAGGCAGGCGCCGACACGCTGAAGAGTCGACGCATGCACTCAGCTCCTCAGGTCGTGCAAACCCGGCAACGCCCCGCCGATGCACTCGTGGTCACCGATGCGCGGTCGGGCATCCTTCGGACGCTGTTCGAGCTGCCCCGTCCGTGGTTCTGGCCGGTGTCGATGGTGCCGGTGGTCATGGGGATGCTGTTCGCCCACCAGGTCCCGGGCGCACCCGCGGCCGCCCTGCAGCCCGGACGATCCGTGGTGGCGCTGCTCGCTGCCGGTCCGCTGCTGTGGTCGTCGGTTCTGGCTGTCAATGACGCCTTCGACTTCGAGACCGATCGCCTCAACGAACGCCGTCGGCACTCACCACACGTACGCGGCCGGCTCCGGAGGCGGCAACTCCTCGGGTGCGCGGCCTTCGCCGGGGCCGCAGCATGTCTGCTCGCGGCGTGGGGCGGGGGACCGATCTTCACCCTCGGGTTGGCCGCGGTTCTGGTCCTCGGCTGGATCTACAGCGCACCGCCGGTTCGGCTGAAGGGCCGCCCGGTCTGGGACGTGGGATGCAACGCGCTCGCGGTGGGGGTGCTGGGTCCGATGGGCGGATGGTGCCTGACGGGGTCGGTGTGGGAGTACCCGCTCTCGCTCGCGATCACTGGCCTTTTCACCGGCGCTGCTCTCTACCTGCCGACCCTCGCCATCGATGTCGACGCCGACCGCGCCGCCGGTGTCCGGACAACTGCGGTGAGGTTCGGACCGACCGTTGTGCGGACTGCCGGGACCCTCAGTTGGACGGTGGCCGTGCTGCTCACCGTGTATCTGACCACGCGCGGACAGGTACTGCCACGCCAGCTCCTTCCGGCACAGCTCACCCTGTCCCCCCTGCTGTGGTTGGCGTATGTGTTCCTCAGCCGCCGGCCGACGATCCGCAGACTGGCCGTGCTCTCCGCCGCGCTGGGGGTCGCGTTCGTCTTCTTGTGGATCCCGGTCTAGATGGCCGCCCGTCCAGCCTGCACTTTGTCTTCGCGCGTATCCGCCGGCCGACCACGAATGCACGCCGCGCTCGCGGCACTCGACTCAGGAGTGCCCAGATACCTGGAGACATGACCCGGCATCACCCTCGTCGACCGCACCTCGGCTGAGGTGGGTCCGGCGATTGTCACAATCACCACGACCTCGGCAAGAGCGCCGACTCACTGGCGGTTGGTGACCCGTCCGGCCTAGTGTCATGCGGCGAGACTCCGGACGTTGGAGCATGGACGCAGCTGTGGAATGGCTACTCGGGTCGCCGGAGCCGGCGGTCCGATTGGCAGTGAGCCGCGACCTCCTTGGTGAGCCGGCCGATGACGGTGCGGACAAGATCTGGGACGGCCCGACGGTGACCGCGTTGCTGGCCGGTCAACGACCCAACGGCGGGTTTGACGGGTACGGTCGCCGCGTGGATCGTCCGCCGGCGGCCGTACGGCGACAAGCCGGTCCAGGCCGACGGGCAGACCTACTTGTGCGGCTCCATCGGCGGGAACGCCCTCGCCGTCGCATCCGTACTCGGATCGGCCTCAGATCCGCGAGCACACACACTCGCCGGAACGCTGGTCGCCACACAGTGGACCGATGGTGGGTGGAACTGTGACGAGAACGGATTGGGGCGCCGCTCGTCGTTCCACGAGACACTCGCCACGGCGTGGGGGCTCCACGAGTACGCCAAGGCGACCGGAGACCACGCTGCACGGGCGTCCGCCGACCGAGCAGTCGAACTGTTCCTGGAGCACCGGCTGCTCTTCAGCCTGGGCTCCGGCTCCCGCCGCCGCGAGGCGGGCCGCGCGCACCGGCCCCTGTCAGGCGAGGTCATCAACCCGACCTGGCTCCAGCTGCGCTATCCGTCGTACTGGCACTACGACATCCTCCGGGTCCTGCAGATTCTGGCCCGGATGGGCAAGCTCGATGATCCACGTACCAACGACGCCCTCGACGAACTGGAACGCCGCCGGCTCCCCGACGGCCGCTGGGCCCCCGACGCGCGGTGGTGGAACACCCCCGGCAGCGCCACGTACCAGGAGGCCGTCGACTGGGGAGAGCCCGGCGAACCCAACGAGATGATCACGCTCCACGCTCTCCAGATCCTGCACGCGGCCGGTCGAGCCTGACCTGGCCCACCGCCACCTGAGCACCGGTCCGGCGACTGCGGGACCGGTCCGAGGAGTGTCAGTGGTCTCGTGCCAGGTACGGAATGGTCTGCGGCCCCTCCGGAAGAACGCACATCGTCGCGCCCGGCCCCGCTGCCGCCAGAGCCTCGGCGGCAGTTGCCGAGATGTCGTGGGTCTGCTCGAGTTGTACGGCGGCGAGATCCGCGTCGCTCAGGAATCCGGTGTGCATCACGACTCGATTCGCTGCCTGAATCTTGGCCTGGATCTGTATCTGCCATTGATCGGGAACAGTGACGGACCGGGAGGCAATCTCGGCCAGCAGGGCTTGCGGGGAACCGGCCGACTCCAGTGTCTTGCGGTACAGACCGTGGTCCGGGAAGCCGTCACGGCACTCGGCCGCACAGATGATCGTTCCGCCCGGCCGGACGACCTGATACGCGGCCGACATTCCCTTCACCGCCTGGTAGAGGTTCTGGTCAAGGGGAAATCCGGAGTTCGTGGTCACGACGACGTCGAACTGTCGCTCGACCGGGCGCATCGCGATCTGCTGCGCGAACGACGACGCGGCCGCGTGCATCGGCAGCAGATCTCCGCCGAATGCCGCGACGATCTCCTTGTCCCGATTCAGTACGACGTCCAGTGCGAACGTCACTCCGGCCGTCGCGGCGATGGCTCGGATGTCGTCATGGACCGGGTTGCCCTCCGTGACACCCCAGGTCGCTCTGGGGTCACCGATCCTCGCCGCATCGTGCAGGACGAGTACCGTCTCCAGGCCGGCGAGCCCTGGCGCCACCAGCTTCGGACCCCCGGAGAAGCCCGCGAAGAAGTGGGGTTCGACGAAACCGGTGGTGATCCTCACGTCCGCCTCGGTCCATTCCCGGTTCAGCCACACCGGTACGCCGTTGCCGTGCGTTCCGCACCAAGCCAGCTGGGACGCGTCTCGTGCGTCGTGGTTGACGATGCGTACGGTGTCGGCAACCTCGTGACCGAACATGTGACGGAGTTCGGCCTCGGTGTTTCCGCGATGGGTGCCGGTAGCGACCAGGACGACGATGTCGTCCAGGGCCACGATTCCGTCCAGCTCCTCGATGATCGCGGGGATCATCAGCTGCCGCGGCTGTGGTCGGGTTCCGTCGCATGCCGAGATGGCCACCGACTGCCCGGGGCGAACCCGGTCGCGCAACGGCAGGCCGGCCACGGGCTCCCGCAGAGCCTTGCGAAGGGAGCCCAGCTGGCTTGGAGCCGCCGCGCTGTGCACGGGCTCGACGACTGTCGTCACATCGGGATCCACCGCCAGCGACAGACCGGAATCGCCGTACGCCAGTCCAACGTGGGTACTCATCCGTCTCCGATCAGTTGACTTCTGGGCCCGCAGGCGGTGGGCCAGCGACGATACCTGCCCCGGCCGCGCCGGCTCTCTCCGATCCAGTAACCCACATGGTGCCCGGTACGTGCCGCCGGCTACAGCGCGCAGGTGCGCCTGGTGCTCGTACTCCAGAGCCGATGCCGGATCCTGGGTACGCTCAGGACGTGCCTCTGACTCCGAGCGACGTCGACCGGTTCGAGCGAGCGAGGCCCCGCCTGGAGGCCATCGCCTACCGTCTCCTCGGCTCCGCACACGAGGCACAGGACGTCGTGCAGGAGACGTTCCTGCGGTGGCACGCCGCCGACGTCGACCGCATCGAGGTCCCCGAGGCCTGGCTGACGAAGGTGCTCACCAACCTGTGCCTCAACCAGCTCACCTCCGCCCGGGCACGCCGCGAGACCTACGTGGGCCGATGGCTCCCGGAGCCGCTGCTCGCGGGCGACCCGATGCTCGGGCCGGCCGACACCGCCGAGCAGCGCGAATCGGTGTCGTACGCGGTCCTCACCCTCATGGAGCGCCTGTCTCCCGACGAACGGGCCGTGTACGTGTTGCGGGAGGCGTTCGGCTACCCGCACCGGGAGATCGCCGAGATCCTCGACATCACCGAGGCCGCCAGCCAGCAGATCCTCCACCGTGCCAGGAAGCATGTCGAGCTCGGCAAGGCCCGCAGCGAGATCGACCAGGCCGCTGCCCGGCGGATCGTCGAAGAGTTCCTCGCGGCCGCCACCAGCGGCCGGACCGATGAGCTCGTACGCCTGCTCACCAAGGACGCGATCGCGATCGGCGACGGCGGAGGGAAGGTTCCGGCACGCACCAAGGGGTTCGAGGGGGCCGTCGCGGTGGCGAAGTTCGTGTGGGGTCTGTTCAAGCCTGCCGAGTCCAAGCGCGCGATCGTCGGCGGCTTGCCCGAGATCCACGCCTGGGCCGCCAATGGCGAACCCGCGGTCGTGGCCGTCGTGGCGGGCCGGGTCGTCGCGGTCATGTGCCTGGAGGTCACCGCCGAGGGCATCACCGCCTGCCGGATGCAGGCGAACCCCGACAAGCTCGAACGCGCGACCGAGCAGTGGGCGGCGGCCAGCCATGGGGAGCCTCTGCTCGTGATGTGACGTGTATTACGTACGGCTCCTGTCAGGAAACGGCGGGCTGTCCGGTTCAGGTGACACATGCCGAACCGAACCGAAAAGGAGCTGAGGATGAGAGTGCTGGTGGCGGGAGCGACCGGAGCGTTGGGCAAGGAGCTGGTGCCGCGTCTGGTCGAGGCGGTACACGAGGTGTTCGCCATGATCCGCAGCGAATTCAGAAGGGCCAGGGCATCACAGCTCGGCGCGGTGCCGGTCATCGCCGATGCGCTCGATCGCGCCCAGGTCGAGGCAGCCGTGCGCCAGGTGGCACCGGAGGTGATCGTTCATCAGCTGACCGCCATCGGCCACGTCGACACCCGCCATTTCGAACGCAGCTTCGCCGCCACGAACCGGCTGCGGATCGAGGGCACCGACAACCTGCTCGCGGCTGCCCGCGCAGTGGGAGTACGACGGTTCGTCGCCCAGAGCAACGGCGCGTTCACCTACGCGCGGACCGGCGGGCAGGTCAAGACCGAACAGGACCCGCTGGAGAACTCCCCGATCGCCTCGATGGCTGCGATGATCGCCGCGATCAAGCACCTGGAGAAGGCGGTGCTGAGCGCGGACTGGACCGAGGGGATCGTGCTGCGCTACGGCGGGTTCTACGGACCCGGCACCTCCATGGCGCCGGGTTCCCAGCAGGTCGAGATGGTCCGCACGCGCAAGTTCCCGATCGTCGGCGACGGCGGCGGGGTGTGGTCGTTCATCCACATCGCCGACGCCGCCGAAGCCACGATCGCAGCGGTGGAGAACGGTGGCCGCGGTGTCTACAACATCGTCGACGACGATCCCGCCCCGGTCGCCGTGTGGTTGCCGGCGCTGGCGGAGATGCTCGGTGCCAGGAAGCCGATGCGCGTACCACGGTTCATCGGAAGGCTGGCAGCCGGACCAGCCGGCGTCGTGCTCATGACGGAGCTCCGTGGCGCGTCCAACGCCAAGGCCAAGCGCGAACTGGGCTGGCAGCCCGCACATCCCACCTGGCGACAGGCCCTCCTGGGGTGAGCACTGCGGAGATCGGTGTCCTCGTCCGGCGCGAAGCCGACTTCGCTCTGCCGTTCAGCTGACCGGGACGATCCTGCGGGGGGCCTTCCCCCGCGTCACACCTGCCGGAAGAGGTCCGTCTCCGCGTTGTCGAGAACCTGTTGCAGGTGAAGACCCCGGCGTACGTCGAGCTCGGGTGAAGCGTGGTTCTCGACCGCCGTTGCGAACTCGTCGTACATCGTCTTGAATGCGTCCTCGTCGACACTCGCCAGGCAGTCGACGTCGGCTGCCCCACCGGGGCCGAACACCTCGACCCCGGCACGGTTCGACGCCTGGGCGTGGCCGTCCGCGCGGTGTTCGATGTGCGCGTACAGCGACGCCTCGCTGAAGCGCCCGCCCTCGTGCTCGAGCATGATCCCGACCCAGCCGCCGGGATCGCCGTGTGCACGCACCGCGAGCACCCGGCCGAGTGCGGCGTCGAGGAGATCCACCAGATCGGTACCGTACGCCCTCAGCACACCGCGCTCTACCTGCCAGGGGCTTGCCCACCGCGGATCGGCGAGAACGCCGGAGATCACCCGTCCGCTCCCGCCCTGCGGCCTGGTACGTGGAGCGGCGAAGGTCAGAAACTCCCGCACCGCGACGGCGTAGCGCCAGGTCAACGCGAGTTGGGCGACAACGCGGGTGGTGGCCACCGCATCCGCCACCTGCTCGGCACCGGCGAGGTCGCCGCCCAGGGGCTTCTCCAGCAGAAGAGCCTTGCCGGCGCGTGCCGTGCTCGGGGCGAGGTCGGCCTGCACCGCCGGGGGCACGGCGAACGCGACCGCCTCGCAGTCTCGGAGGAAGTCTGCGTAACGGGTGTATGCCGACGTCCCGGTGCGCTCGGCGAGGTTCTGGATCAGTGCGGGGGAACGCCCCCAAATTCCAGCCAACCGCACCTTCGGACAGGCCGCGATCGCCGGGGCATGTATCCCGGCGGCTCGGCGCCCCGCACCCGCGAGGCCGACGGCCACGACCACCACTTCACTTTACGAGCGTGGGCGGGTTTCCAGGGTCTGTCCCAGGTGGCGGGTGTCTTTTGCCGCGTGGCGATGGACCGGCCTTCTTGATCACTTCGGGTGAAGTGCCGTGGTCGACTTCGCCATCGACCCGAAGAAGAACCGACGACTCAACTGAGGGTCAGGACTGCACTGCCGTACGGCGCGATGGGCAACTCCACGAGGTCGGCAGCGGAGGGGCTGACAGTGCCGACGTCGGTCGCGCTCGGCGAACGGAGCACTCCCGCAGTGATCGAGCGGGTGTGGGTGCGGACCACGACCGACGAGGCAGCGGTGGCGTTCACCAGCGTGACCTCGCCGGGAAGGTCGGGTCCGAGGTCGACCACGACCGGGGTGTAGACCCCGACCACTGCGCGATCGAGTGCGGCGTGAACGGCGCGCACGGTGGTGTAGCCACGTTCGGTTCCGGTGACCTCGATGGTGCCTTCCAGCACCACCGGGGCCAGGTCACGCCACCAGCCCACCAGACCGGTGAGCGCCTCGGCCTGGTCGGCCGGCAGGTCGGCGATCCGCATCGAGATCTGCGGTACGGAGAACAAGCCGGCGTAGATCTGCTGCGCCACCGCCTCCGGTCCAGCGTTCGGGCTCCACATCATCGGGTCGGCGTGGATGACCTGCCCGACGGACAGCAGCCGGCAGTCGATGGTGGAGCGAAGGTTGACCACCGCGTCTGCTGGGCAGTCACCGGCCCGCAGGATCTGTCCGAAGCGTGCGATGGCCGGACTCACGTACGGCTGACGGAACTCGAAGGCAACGTCGCCGTGACCTGCTTGGTCCAGCCTGGTCCGGAGCAGACCGAGCAGGGCCGCCATCGCCTCACCGACGTCGTGGATGTCGCCGACCGGTGGTGTGCCCTGATAGCGCATCGCGGTATCCAGGAAGTCGATCTTGAGGCCGTCGATCTCGTAGTCGGTGACCAGGCGCAGGCAGACGTCAGCGAGGTGCTCGCGAACCTCGCGGTGGCGCGGGTCGAGAACGAAGCAGTCGTCCGGCGTTCGTCTCTGGGTGGCGTACTTGGCCAGATCGGCGTACGCGTCGCTGTTCGTGCCCAGCAGCAACGGAGCGACCCAGAGCACGACACCGGCACCGAGTGCTCGAATGCGTCGAACGTGAGCCAGTAGGTCGGGGAACTTGTCGGGGTCCGGCACCCAGTCACCGCAGCCTTGGTAGCCGCGGCCGACGGCCAAGCGCTGCCAGCCGTCGTCGATGAACACCGTGCGGCACCCCATGGGCACCGCGAGAGCCGCCTCGGACTCGATCACCTCGGCGCTGATGTCCTGGGTGAAGGTGTACCAGGTCGAGTAGACGGGCTCGCGCGCCAGCTTTGGTGCCGGGAGAGCCGGCGCCTCGATCCGGGCGGACATCCAGTCGGCCAGCCGGGGGACAACCTCCGCCACGGACCCGCCGGCTGAACCCAGCACCAGCTGGAGTCGCTGCTCACCTGCGGCGGCTGCGTGGAACTCGACGGCGAAGGTCTTGTGCTCCTCCGACACGCCGTATCCTATCGTCAGCTCGTCGACCGGCCTATCGGCAGCCCAACCGAACAGCACCTGACCGTCGGCGTTGTAGAGCGCACCCATCGGTGCCGAGTTGACCAGACTGGTGACCACCTGACCGGCCCAGTCGGCAGGCAGCGTCCGCATCGACCCCTGACCCGGGTGCCAGTACCCGACGGCATCACCGAGCTCGGCCTCGATCCGCGCGCTCAGCTCGGTTCCTGCGGGGGCCGTCAGCGTCACCGGGACGCCGACCTGAGTGGCCGGTTCGGTGCTCAGGTTGGTGCCAGGTCCGAGACGCAGCAGACGGAGGTGAGGGAGGACGGCGGCGGCATCGACGAGCATCACCCGAGGATTCTAGGACCTTCGCCACAGAGCCCGTGGTGACCGCCGCGCAGGCCACGGTGACGCCTCGATCATCCTGCTAGCCTGGCAGCTCATGCTCAGCCGTTCGCCTGGCTTCTGATCCGGGCGTCTCGCCCCGGCGGACGGGCGCTCCAGCTCGAACGGCGACGCGATGGATGGGAGTTCTTCAGGTGCGAGTCGTCGTGACAGGCGGAACTGGTCGGGCCGGACAGTGGGTTGTTCGCCTCCTGGCCGAGGCCGGCCACCAAGTCGTGAACGTCGACGTCGTCAACCGACCAGAGCTGGAGCTGCCTGGAGAGTTCTGCAGGGTCGATCTCACCGATGCGGGCAAGGTGTACGACGCGCTGTGCCAGTTTCGCCCGGACGGGATCTGTCATCTCGCGGCGAACCCGGCTCCGAGCGGCCAGGCGCAGATCGACGTCTTCGACAACAATGTGCTCAGCGCTCACAACCTCATGCAGGCAGCTGGCGACCTCGGGGTCTCGCGAGTCGTCTACGCCTCGAGTGAGATGGCGACCGGCCTGCTGACCGAAGGCACAGTGCCGGCGCAGATCCCGTTCGACGAGACCGAGCGGCACCCGTCCCCGAATGCTTACGCGCTGAGCAAGTACATGAGCGAGGTGATCGCGGACTCGCTCGCGGTCCGCTATCCGGAGACGGCCTGGGTGGGGCTCCGGATCAACAACGTCATTCCGCCGGACAGCTACGATCGGTTCGCTGCCGAGTGGGAAGACCCGGGCCTCAGCAAGGGAAACTTCTGGAGCTACATCGACGCCCGGGACGTCGGCACCGCCTACCGCGCGGCGCTGGAAGGGACGAGCAGCGGTCACGAAGTCTGTCTGATCGCTGCGGCAGACACCCGGGCGAAGCGGGGATTGCGCGAGCTGATGGCTGAGTACTACGACGGCTACGACCGCTTCGCCGGTGATTACGAGGATCCGAGGTCGGCCTTCGACTGCGCCAAGATGAAGGCGCTGTTCGGTTGGACCCCCAGCTACAGCTGGCGTACCCAGTAGGAACGCAGATACCCACGCAAATCACCGCCCGGCGACCGGCCGTCGTGGCGGAGGAATGTTCCCAGAGCCCCCCCGGCGGCCGAGACGGCGGCGCGTGGACCTGGTTGATCCAAGCCGGCGAGGCAGCGTACGGGAAGATAAGCCCGACCCGGTTCTGTTGCAGTCGGTATGGCAATGACAGGTGAAGTCGAGCTGAGCCCCTCCGGATGGGTGCGAGAGCAGACCGAGAAGATCTTCGAGACGGGTACCACCGACAGCGTGGACATCAAGGGCCGGCAGGTCATCTTGCTGACCACGCGCGGCGCGAGGACCGGGAAGCTCCGCAAGGTGCCGTTGATGCGAGTCGAGCACGAGGGTGTGTACGCGATCGTCGCCTCGCTCGGCGGCGCTCCCAAGCACCCGGTCTGGTACTACAACGTGACGGCCGACCCGCACGTAGAACTGCAGGACGGCACCACCACCAAGGCCTACGTGGCGCGCGAAGTCACCGGCGAGGAGAAGGCGATCTGGTGGGACCGTGCGGTCGCGGCGTACCCGGACTACGCGGATTACCAGAAGAAGACCGACCGGCAGATCCCGGTCTTCGTCCTCGAGCCGGCCACGGACTGACCTCGATCACAACCCACCGGCGGCCCGCCAGGCCCCACCCCAAAATGGCCTCGAACCCAATGAGGGTTCGAGGCCATTCCGATCTCTTGAGAGATCACAGGGTGCGCCCGGGAGGATTGAGCCGGCTCTGGTGGTCCGGTAAGTCCTCGTGTGTCTCCCATCGTCCGGAATGATCGGGGCGTGCGGGTGGGATCGGTATGGCCTCCATCAGGCCGCCACTGGATGAAGGTAGGGCCTGATGTGGGGGGACGGGCCGGGTTCTGAGGGAGGCTCGAGTAGGCCGCCGACACCGGAGGTCACAGGGGCTGGGTGTATTTCCGCGTCGCGTTCAGCTTCCCGCCTTCGCGGGCTTGCGTACTGCGGGGGCCGGAACGACGCTGAGGTCCGGATCGCCGTTCGTGGTCGCCGTCAGAACAGGTTCGAGCCGGGCTCGATACCAGTCGACCTGGCTGGCCAGTCCGTCCACGAGTTCGACCGTGGGTGTCCAGCCGAGGAGCCGGCGAGCCTCGTCGCAGCTCGCCCAGGTCTCCTCGACATCGCCCGCTTGGTGATCGGTTCTCGTTACCCGCAGGGGCGTCAGCACAAGTCCGGCCAACAGCGTAAGGACGGTGTTGACGTCCGCCCGGCTTCCGCCGGCGATGTTGAGCACCTTCCCGGGCGGCAGATCGGCCTCGGTCGCGAGGACATTGGCGTGTACGACATCGTCCACGTGGGTGAAGTCGCGTACCTGTTCGCCGTTGCCGTACACGTAGATCTCCGCACCCCGGCACCCGGCCTCGACGAACCGATGGAACGCCATGTCGGGGCGTTGGCGCGGCCCGTACACGGTGAAGTACCGCAGGGCGACCGTGGACAGGCCGTAGTTGGCGCCGTAAGTGTTACAGAGATGTTCGCCCGCGAGCTTCGTCACACCATACGGACTGAACGGCCGCGGCAGCGTCTCCTCGGAGGTGGGATAGGTCGCGGCGTTGCCGTAGACGGACGAGCTCGACGCGTAGACGAACCTACGGACACCCGCGTTCCGGGCGGCCTCGAGCAGGCGCTGGGTTGCCACGACATTGTGAGCGACATATTCGGAGAACCCCCGCCCCCAGGAGGGCCGCACACCGGGAAGGCCGGCCTGGTGGACTACGACGTCGATGCCGGAAAGAAGCTCGGGCAGATCCGCAGCACAAAGATCGGCCTCCAGCAGGGAAAAATTAGGGTCTGATCGAAGTGTCCGAAGGTTTTCCTCCTTTATCGCGCGCGGATAATTTGCGGTGAAACAGTCGACGCCGATCAGCTCCGTCGCGCGTGGCAACAGGCGTTCGGCCACCTGACTTCCGATGAACCCGGCGACCCCTGTCACGAGATATCGCATATTCACTCCAGCTTTACTGCACTGCTGGTGCCCGAATTTGGTACAGCATTCATGCAGGTTGCGGCATGGCTCGAACGCCTGTTGTGTGATCCAGAATGTGGTGCTGGTGAGTCGTTCAGTCGACGCTAACCGACCCGGCGGGACCTCAGGTGGTGAATGCAAAGGCTTGGAAAAGGGCGTGACCAAACGCGGGGTCGAAGTGCAGTGCAGTGCAGTGCAGTGCAGTGCAGTGCAGTGCGTTCCGTTGGTCGACCACAACGTTTAGTGCGCGACTAGCCGGGCTTCTCGTCAGGCTCTCGCCGGACGCCCACCAGGTGAACTGGAGGTAAAGAGAGGACAAGCAACTGGCCTCCACGATATGACTATTCCTTGACGCTGCGAAGGTGGTGTCCGACAGATTTATGTGTGGCGGCCTTGTCACGTGACCGCACATACGAGGCGGGGAGCTGAAGCCATGGCAGAAAGCGCGGACGAGGCCAGATTGCTCATCTACTCTCAAGATGGCCTTGGGTTGGGTCACATGCGTCGTACTACGCTACTCGCAACCGAATTCCTTCGCGCTCGCGTGCCCGCAAGCACATTGACTATTTCCGACTCGCCGTTGGGCCAGTTCTTCACGCCCTCCGGCGGTCATGACTACCTGAAGCTTCCGTGCATCCGGAAAACTGGTCCCGGCCGCTGGCAACCGGTCGCCCTGTCGTCACCGTTCGACGACGTACTAGCCCTGCGCCGCGAACTGATCCGCAGCGCGGTGCTGAAGTTCCGGCCGGACGTCCTGCTGGTCGACCACATGCCGACCGGTGCGATGGGCGAGTTGGTGCCCGCCCTGGAGGCCGCCCGGGCGAGGCCGGTGCGGGTGGTGCTCGGCCTTCGCGACATCCTCGACGCACCCGAGACGGTGCAGCGGCGGTGGCGGCTCGAGGGCGCGTTCGAGACGATCGAACGCCACTACGACGACGTGCTCGTGTACGGCTCGCGCGAGGTGTACGACGTGGCCGCGGAGTACGACTGGCCGGCGGCCCCGGCCCAGCGCGTGCGCTACTGCGGATACGTGTGCGCGACGCAGTCGAGCCAGTATTCCGCGGAGGTGCGCGAGCGCTACCTCGATCGGGAGCCCGCCGACTCCGCCCTCGTCGTGGCGATGGCCGGTGGTGGTGCGGACGCCTATCCGTTGTTCGACTCCCTGCTGCGGTCGCTTCCGAAGCTGCTCACCGACAGACCGTGCGTCGTCGTCCTCGTCACCGGGCCCTTCTTACCCGAGGAGGAGCGGAGCCGGCTCGTGGCACGTGCCCGTGGGCTGCCGGTCCACATCCTCACCTCGGTCGCCGATTCACTGAGCTACATCGGCGCCGCCGATCTGGTCATCGCCATGGCCGGCTACAACACGACGGTCGAGATCCTCAGCCAGAACAAGCCCGCCCTCCTGGTGCCGCGCAGGGGCCCGAGCGCGGAACAGCAGCTGCGGGCGCGGTTGTTCGCCGAGCGAGGTTGGGTGCACTGGCTGCCGCCGGACCAGCTCGCGGGGGAGGCGCTCGGGGAGGCCGCCGCGAAGCTCCTGACCGGAGTATCCGGTACGCCGGACTATCCGCCGGACCTGCGTGGTCGCGAGGTGGCGGCCCAGCGGCTGCTGGCGGGCCTGGACCAGGTGAGGCCGACATCGAAGGCGCAGGTGCTGGCGCCCGCCCCGGCTGCGGTCGGGGACGCCCAACTGCTGGTCGACGGCTGACCGTGGTCGGCATCTCCTCGCCTGTGTCCGGGCAGATCACTCGGCTCGTCGCCGGCCACCTCGGGCCGGAAGGCGTCCGCCGGGCCGTCAGCGACCCGTTCGCCTACGGCCTCGGACCGTTGCTGGACCAGTGTCTGCCGGGTCGGTCGAGACTGGTCGTCCCGCACCTGCTGCGGTCGAAGTACAAGCCAGGCCACAAGCTCACCGCGTACTACACCCTCGATGCCGGGCAGGACTGCCGCGCTCCCCGCCATCTCGCCGTCACGTGGTCGATGGTCCCGGCCGACCTCGGCGGGACCTCGCCGCTGGAACGCGAGGCGGAGTCCCGCGGCCTGATGGAGCCCTTCACGCGGCTCGTGGCGGCCTCACCGGACGGGTGCCTCACGCTCGTGATCGCCCCGATCGATCCTGCCTTCCCACGGCTGGTCCGACTCTACGAGCCCGGCTACGTCACCTCGACGGCCGCGAGCCTCGCCGGCCGGCCCGCGACGGGTGGGCGTGAGGTTCGCCCGCAGGTGCACCCGGAGGTTCAGACCATCCGTTACCGCCCAGGCCAGCGGCACGTCCTCCGCGTCGTGACGGCCGAAACCGCCGGAGAGGCGGGGGAGTCGTCGCCGGCCTCGGGTGCGACCTTCGTCAAGGCGTACCGCGACGGGACCGGTGCTCGGGCGGTCGCGGTCGCGGCGGTGCTGGACACCGTGCTGACGGCGTCGGTGCCGGGAGTCCGGCCGGCACGGCCGATCGGGTACGTCGAGGCCGACCAGGCAGCGTGGTGGGCGGCGGAGGACGGCGAGCCGCTCTGGCGGCGGTTGACCGACCCGCGGGCGCCCGGCGTCCTTCGCCGGATCGGCCAGGCACTGCGGGTCGTGCACGACGCGGGGCCTGTGCCTGCCGACGCCGCGCGGCCGGGAGCGGCGCCGGCTCTGCCGCCGTTGCCGACGTACGACGCGTCTGCGGAGCTGGCCGTCACCGCCCGCGCCGCAGAACACATTCAGGGCCTGCTCCCAGAGGCCGGTGCCCGGATCCGGGAGGTCATCGGCCGCCTCGGTGACGGTCTGGCCGCCCGCCGGGCCGAACCGGCGACCCTGACCCACGGCGACCTGAAGTGCGACAACCTCCTTGCCACCAACGGCGAACTCCGGCTGCTCGACCTGGACCGGGTGGCGATCGCGGAGCCCGCCCTCGACCTGGGGAAGTTCGTCGCGGACCTGTCGTGGTGGTGCGCCTCGCTCGACGTGGTTGCGCGGCCGGCGATCTCGGCGTTCCTCGACGGGTACGGTCCCTGCGACCGCGTCCGGCAGGCCAGGGCGCACGACCTCGCGGTGCTCTTCCAGCTCAAGCTCGCCGCCCGGCGGATCCCGGTGCACCACCCCGAGTGGGCGGACTACGTCCTCCGCGCCGTCCAGCGGGCCGAGAACTCCGTGGACGGAGGTGCACGGTGAGCGTGGAGGTCTTCGCGACGACCGGCGATCTGCTCGCCGGGCTGGATCCCGCCCTGCCACACCTGGGCGAGGTGATGGCGGAAGCCTCCCGCACGCCGGGATTCATTCCGCACGACGCACGCTGGACGCCGGGCGAACGATGCGTCCTCGCCTACCGGGTGACGTCTCCCGTGGAGACCGACACGTTCGCAGCCTGGGAGGTGACACCGGACGGGTCGACGCGGCACGACTACCGGGCCGACCCGGCTCTGCCGGGCCTGGCCAGAGCCGCCGACGAGGCGACGGTGGGCGACCTGCTCGCGGCCCGGCTGGACACCGGGGTGGTTCGGGGTTGCGTCATCGAACCGGTGCGGTACCGCCCGGGGTCCCGCTGCGTCCTGCGGTACCAGCTCCGAACCGACGCCGGTGTGCACGTGATGTACGCCAAGGTGTTCCGGCCGACGGCGAAGACAGCCGCGGAGACCGCAGAGAAGACCGCAACCGGCGTGCCGGCCGTACTCACGGAGCTGGCGACGGCGGCCCCGCCCGGGCTGCTGGCTCAGCTGGTCGTCACCTGGCCGGAGCACGCCGTCCTCGTACACGAAGGGGTCGAGGGGCGCCGTCTCTCCGACCTGCTCCGTGATCCGGCTGTGCCGACGCGCGTGCGGGTGCGGCTGGCATACCGGCTCGGCACTCTGCTGACCCGCCTCCACGGCCAGCAGGTCGCGGCGCCCGACCGAACCGCGGCGGACGTACTCCAGGTCGTCTCCGAATCGCTCGCGGCCGCGCGGCAGGCCGATCCGCCGGTCGGCCGCCGGCTCACGGCAGCGCTCGACCGGCTCTCGTCGTGGCAGCCCGCGGGCAGCGAACAGGTCCTCGGACACGGGGGGTTTCGGCCCGGTCAGGTCGTCGCCGCCGGGAACCGGCTGACGATCCTGGACCTGGACGGCGTCTGCCGGTGCGACGCCGAGCGCGACCTCGGCGCCGCGCTCTCGCACCTGCTGTGGCAGGGAGTCCGGCACGCGGGTGAGCGCTCCACCCTCGAGGCGGCGGCGCGCGCGTTCGTCGCCGGCTACGAGCGGCGGGCCGGGCGTGTCGATCCGGACGCGCTGGCGTGGTGGCGGAGTCTCGCGCTGGTCTCGCTCGCAGCGCGGCGCTATCGCCGCCTCGAGGTGTCCGGTTGGCGCCGCGTACCAGTTCTGCTCGACGGTCTCGAACGGCTGGTCGCCGCCATCCCGACTCGTACCTCGGCGCCGCTGGCCGGGCACCTCCTGGACCGGCACGCGATGACGCGGGCGCTACGGCCCGACCTCGTCCCGGTCGCCGCCGAGCCGGCCGAGCTGGACGTCACGGCCGTGCGACTGATCAAGCACGCGCCCGGCCGGCGTACCGTCCTCAAGTACACCGTCCGCGGCCTGCGGCCCGGCGTTCCCACCCAGCTCGTCGGCAAGCTGTTCGTCCAGCCGCACCGCGCGGCGCTCGCCGACGCCAACCTGCGCGCGCTCGCCGACGGACCGTTCAAGGGCGAGGGCGCCCTGCGTGTACCCGAGCCGCTGCCCTCGCCACTGGAACGCGGGCTGATGCTCTATCGGCACTGCGCCGGCGTCCACCTCGACCGGCTGGACGGCATGGCCGCGATCGCAGGCGTACAGGCCGCGGCGCGCTGGCTGGCTCGGCTGCACGGCTGCGACGTCATCCTGCCCCGGCGTCTCGACCTGAGTGCGGAGTGCGCGGGCAGCCGCGGGTGGGCGAGCCTCGTCGCGGACCGGGAACCGGACCTGCTCGGCCTGGTCTGGCGGCTGGCCGACGGCTGGGCGCGGGCCGCGCAGCTGACTCCGCTCGGTGCCGACGTACCGATCCACAAGGACTTCCACGCGGGCCACGTCCTCGTCGACGTCGCCGTGACCGTCATCGACCTGGACGAGGTGCGGATGGGCGACCCCGCCCTGGACGTGGCGCATTTCTGCGCCTACCTCGACCTGCGGGCCGACCCGAAACACGCGGGCGCGCTGCGGGCGGCGTTCCTCGAGGAGTACGCCGCGACAGCGGGCCGGCCGGACCTCGGGCGCACCGCGCTGTTCAGTGCCTACACCTGGCTCAAGATCGCGAAGCAACTCGTCCTGGGCACCGGGCCACACCGGTGCCCGGAGGGGCCGGCACGCACCCGCGAGGTGGCCCGCGCACTCCAGAGGGGGCTGGAATGCCTGGACACGTGATCCTGATCGTGCGCAGCTGGCCGCGCCTGTCCCAGACGTTCATCCTCGACGAGGTGCTGGCGATGGAACGGCGCGGACGCGAGCTCACCATCGTCAGCCTCGCCCACTCCGGTGAACACCGACGCCAACCCCAGGTTGACAAGGTGCGCGCACCGGTGCATTTCCTCGACAGCGTTGGGTCATGGGCACGCTGGTCGCGGATCACCGACCATGCGCACGTCCTGACCGCGGCCCCGATGCGTTATGTCACAACGCTGTTGTACGTCCTGGCCAACCCGGGACTGAGCCGGGGGTACACCACCTGCTCGGCGATCCGTTGCTTCGGCCACGCCGTCGTGGTGGCGGCGCTGGCGTTGCGGCTGCGGCGTTCGGGTGCGCGGGCGCCGCATGTCCATGCCCACTTCGCCCATGACCCTGCCCTGGTCGGGATGTTCACCCGCCGCCTGACCGGAATGCCGTTCAGCTTCACCGCCCACGCGCGGGACCTGTACCAGATACCGTCGGCCGGCCTGGTCGCGCGGGCGGCCGCCGCCGACGCCGTGGTGACCTGCTGCCAGGTCAACGCCGACTACATCGCGAAGACCGTCCCGGACGCGGTTCGGCCGCCGGTGCGGGTCATTCACCACGGCGTCGAGCTCGACCGCTTCACTCCCACCCTCCGGGCTCCCGGCCGGTGTCTCACGCTCGTCTCGGTCGGCCGGCTGGTGGAGAAGAAGGGCTTCGCCGACCTGCTCCGCGCCTGCGCCGCCCTGGCCGAGTCCGGATCCCGCTTCCGCTGCGAGATCTACGGCGACGGCCCGCTGCGCCGCCAGCTGACCGAGCTCAGTGCCGAGCTCGGGCTGGGTGAGCTGGTCTCCTTCCGCGGTGAGCGGGATCGGGACGAGATCGCCCACGCCCTCGCCCGGACCGACGTGTTCGTGCTCACTCCGTGCGTCACCGACGACGGCGACCGCGACGGGATCCCGAACGTCCTCGTGGAGGCGATGGCCTGCGCGATCCCTGTCGTCACCACCGCGACCGGCGGGGTGCCCGAGCTGGTCCGGTCCGGCGAGAACGGCCTGATCGCCGAGCCCGGGGAGGTGGACGGGATCGCCGCACACCTCGCCGCACTGGCTGCCGACCCGGCGTTGCGGCGCCGGCTGGGGGAGAGCGGCCGGAAAACGGTCGAGTCGGAGTACGACGTCGAGGCCGCGGCGCTCGCCCTGGAGGCGATCTTCGACCCGCGGACCCCGATCGCGGCGGAGGTTGCCCCGTGACGCAGGTTCCGGACCGTACGAGGGCCCGCCCGATCCACTCCGGCGCCGGCCCGGACGGTCGGCTGTCCAGCGAGTCGGCCCGGTTCGCCGAGGCGCTGCAGCCTCGCGTGATGGGCCCGCGCCTGGCCGCCGCGCTGGGTGGTTCCGGCGGCCGGTCCGCGCGAGCGTGCCACGTGCTGGACGCGAAGTACGAGCCCGGCCATCGGGCGCTGGTGCTCTACCAGTACGGCGAACGCCTCGTCCGCGGCGACCTGCTCGGCGAGGACCTGCTTGGGGAGGACCTCCTCGGCGGTGACGGGGCCGTCAACGGAGGCGGGCCGCTGGTCGCTCCCGGCGTACGCCTGTCGGTCTTTCCGCACGACCCGGACCTGCCCTGGCTGCGGCACGTCCTGGACCCGGCGATCCTCGCCCGGCGGATGCGCGACGAGCTCGGGGGCCGGGCCGGCGCCCGCGTTTCCCGTTGCCGGGTTCGGCTTCTGCGCTACCGGCCCGGCAAGCGGGCGACCCTGTGGTTGGAGTTCGCTCCCGGTGACCCGTCGTACGTCGTGAAGGTCTACCACGACCCCGGCAAGGCGTCGGCGGTAGTGCGCGAGAGCCGCGCCCTGGCGGCGGCCCCGTCTCCGGCGGGCGTACTCGAGCTGGCACCGGTCGTCGCCCACCTCCCTGACCTGGCGACCGTCGTGCAGGCGGCGGTGCCCGGTGTGCCGCTCGAGCGGCAGTGGGCCGGGCGGAGGGTACGCTCGGCGGCGGCTGCGGTCGCCGCGGTACGCCAGGCAGCCCAGGCACTCGCCGAACTCCACGCGTACCCCGTGATCAGCACCCGGGAGCGGCCTGTCGAACGCGAGCTACGTCGCTTCGGGCTCCGCGCGGGCCGGATCGCCACCGTCGACGAGTCGCTGGGTACGACGCTGGCGGGACTGGCCGAGCGACTCGGCCAGCTGCGAGCCGCCGTTTGTCGTACGGATGCGGACGACAACAGCCTCGTGCACGGCGACTGCAAGCCGAGCCAGTTCCTGCTCGACGGTCACCGGGTGGCCATGCTCGACCTCGACCACTGCGGCGTCGCGCACCCCGCCGGTGACCTGGGCACGTTCCTCGCATCCCTTACCCAGCAGGCGGCTCGGTGCGGACTGGCCGGCGGCGAACCGGCGGACGTCGATCTTCTCGCGGTCCTTGGTGAGGAGTTCCTCACGGCGTACTTCCGCGCACGCGGTGGCTGGGACGATTCGACGGCGTGCCTGCAAGCCCGCTGGTACGAGGCGGTCGCACTCGAACGGAAGGCTCTCCGCGCCTTCGCCCGGGCACCGCGTTCACCGTTACCCGGTGCGCTCGCGGCGCACGCACATCGATGTCTCGACAAGCTGGAAAGAGCACGGCCGTGACTTCCACGATGACGCGGGAGACCTACACCCCGCCAAGCGAACGCAAGGTCAGCGATCTGCGCCGCAGCGTGCGGATCTTCCGGCGGTTCAAGGGTGGTAGACGTGCCTACGTGGGCGCGCTTGCCCTGTTGGCATTCGAGGCGCTGACCGCGATCGCCGAGCCGTACCCGATCGCCTATCTTGTCGACTTCCTGCAGTCCGGACGACCGACGCCGCGCGAGTGGGGGATCCCGGCGTTCATCCCGTCCGTGCGGATCGAGACGATCGCGGTGCTCACCATCGCGATCGTGCTCATCGCGGCGATCAACAGCGCGGCGGACTCACTCGCCGAGGTCTGCATGGCGCGAGCCGGCCGGGTGCTCGGCTTCAACCTGCGGGTCGCGATGTATTCGCACCTGCAGCGGTTGTCGCTGGCCTACCACGACAAGAAACGCACCGGTGACGTACTGACCAGGGTCACCGGGGACGTCCTCGTACTCGAGGAGTTCGTCGTCGCGTCGATCAGTAACATCGTCGGCAGCGCGATGGTTCTGGTCGGCACGTTCGCCGTTCTGTTGTGGCAGTCGTGGAACGTCGCCCTGGTGGCGCTCTGCGTCGTACCGCTGCTGGCCGGCATCTCGCAGTACTTCTCCCGGCGGATCAAGGCGGCGTCGAAGACGCAACGCACGCGGGAGGGTGAGCTGGCCTCCACCGCACAGGAGATGCTCACCTCCATCCGCCTCGTGCAGAGCTACGGGCGTGGCACCGTCGACCTTCAGCGCTTTTCCGGCCAGACCGAACAGAGCATGCGCGCGTCGCTGCGGACCGCGAACGTGCAGGCACAGTTCAGTTTCGTCATCGCCCTCGCCGAGGCGCTGGCCATCTCCGGAGTCGTCTGGATCGGCATCTTCCTGCTCGACCGGCGGGCGATCACAGTCGGCACGTTGGTGCTGTTCATCCTGCTGCTGCGGAACATGTTCAAACCTGCCCGCAAGATCGTCAGCGAGTGGTACAAGGTCGGCAAGGTCTTCGCGAGCGTGGAGCGCATCGACGACCTGCTCGACCGTAGCGTCGACGTCCGCGACGAGCCGGACGCGGTGGCGGCCCCACCGCTCAAGGGGCACGTCGCCTTCCGGCACGTGGGTTTCCACTACCCGGCCGAGCACGCGGACGGGTCACGCGCTGCCGCCAGGCCGACGGTCCTGCACGACGTCGACTTCGAGGTCTCACCCGGGGAGGTCGTCGCCCTCGTCGGGCCCAGTGGCGCGGGCAAGAGCACGATCGCGCAGTTGGTCCCCCGGCTCTACGACGCGACCAGCGGCGCGGTGCTGCTCGACGGGCACGACCTACGCGGCCTCACGCTCGCGTCCGTCCGCGCCCAGGTGAGCCTCGTCCTCCAGGACACGGTGCTGCTGAGCGGCACCGTCGCGGAGAACATCGGCTACGGCATCGAGAACGCCACCATCGAACGCATCCAGGCGGCGGCCCGTGCGGCCAACGCACACGGGTTCATCGAGGAGCTGCCGGACGGGTACGACACCCAGCTGGCCGAACGGGCGACGACGCTGTCCGGCGGACAGCGCCAGCGACTCTCGATCGCCCGGGCGTTCATCCGGGAGAGCCCGATCCTCATCCTCGACGAGCCCACGACCGGCCTGGACCGGGAGTCGACCCGCCTGGTGGTCGATGCGCTGCGCACCCTGATGCGGGGGAGGACGACCATCATCATCTCCCACGACCCGGACCTGATCCGGTTCGCCGACCGCATTCTGGAGGTCAAGGACGGCGTGATCGTCGAGGGGCCGAGGTCGTCGTACGCCACGCCGCAGCACCGGGCCGTGGACCACTCGGCCGGGAACGGCCTTCGGTCGACCGGCCGGAGTCAACGGTCATCGATGCTCGCCGAGCCGTTACACGACCGGCTGCCAGACCTCCGGCAGGCGACGCATCCGGGTTTCGCCGTACAGGCAGTAGAGCAGACACTTCTGGCGTCCGGGGCGGCGCACCCGGTGCTCGACGCGCGTGTGGAGAAGCTGTGGTATTTCCCTGACGGAAGCTGCGCTCTGCGGTACGTCGTGCGGGTCGCGGAGAACCTGCTCGGTGGGAGTTCGGACTGGACGCCCGAACGTACTGTGCTCGCCCGCGTCCATCCGGACCGCCAAGCGGCAAAGGCGTACGTCGAGCAGTGCCTGGAGCCACTGGTCGAGCGCGTCAAGAACACTGTTGCGGCCGGACCGTGGCGACGGTGGGCGGGCGTGGTCGGGGGGACCGGGATCGCCCTCCACCCGTTCCCCCTGGACCCCGCTTTGCCAACCCTGGCTCGTGCCGTCGACTCGGGCGCACTGGCCGAACTCGCCGGCGCCGGCCCCGCCGGCTGGTCGAGTCAGGTCGTGCACTACCCGCGCGAGGGTGCCTGCGTCCTGCGCTACGAGCGGCCACCTGGCGACGGCGCCGTCCCGACTTCCCTGTACGGCAAGGTGTATGACGACGGAGGTCGCGGTGTGGCGACCGCCGCGATCCTGGACGCGCTCAGCCCGGCCGGATCGTACGCCGCCGCGGCGGACGGCCTCCGGTTGCCCCGCCCGTTCGGCTACCTGCCCAGGCTACGTCTGCTCCTCACCGAGGCCGTGCCGGGCGAGCCGCTGATGCGCGCCGGTTCGTGGGCCTGGTCCGCTTCCGGCTCCGCGCCGGCGTCGCGGGCCCCCCTCGAGTCGATGGCGACGGCCGGCCGGGTGCTGGCGGCCCTGCACCGCCGCGAGATCCGCGACGTCCAGGCGTACTCCCGGGCCGACGAGCAGGCAGCCGTCAGGCGTGACCTCGACACCGTACGGAAGGTGTGGCCGGAGGTCGCGGACCACGTCCAGCAGCACCTTGCCGTGATCCTCGACGAGACGGCCGAGATACCCGACTCCGACCAGGTGTTGTGTCACGGCGACTTCACCCCGGCACAGCTTCTGGTCGGGTCGGGCGACATGGCGCTGGTCGACCTTGACACGGTTCGCCGCGGTGAGCGGGCCGTGGACCTCGGCCGGTTCCTGGCCCACCTGCAACTCGCGGGAACCAAGGCGGCCGGCGCCGCCGCCTGGCCCCTGCTGGACGAGCTGGGCCGGGTGTTCCTGCGGGCCTACGCCGAGGACTGCCTGCCGGGGGCGGCGCTTGATCCGGACCTGCTCGCCCGGGTCGTCGTACACCGCGACGCGAGCCTCGCCCGAACGGCCCTGCGGGCCTGCCGGCAGCTCAAGGACGACCGGCTGAGAACCGCGCTTGAACTGCTCGACGACAACGACGACTGGACACGGAGGATTACCCGATGATGCCGCTGAACGACGAAATGGTGGTCGACTCCCTGACGGCGTTCGCGTCGTTGCCGGACTGGCTCGCCGCCTGCATGATGCCCGACCGCGTGGAGGCAGCCCTGCGGCGCCACGTACCCGAGATCGCCGACGGGCGGGTCCGCCTGCTGTCCTGCACGCCGCAACGGTTGCGGGCAAAGGGCGCGCAGTGGCTGGCGCGCTACCGGCTCCGGGTCGACCCCGGCCCGGAGGGTGGCGAAGCCGACGTCGTCCTCGTCGGCAATCTGTGGCCGCCTTCCGCGGAGCCGCTGGACGCGGACGGGATGGCAGGCCCGCCCGTCGCGGCCGACGTGCCGTTCGGTGCGGCGGGCTGGAGCTGCCGGCTTCCCGAACTCCGGCTCGCACTCCACGTCGAGTTGGCCGACGAGGCGCTGCCCGCCGTACCGTCCCTGGTCGAGCCGGACCTGGCCGGTCGGCTCATCGAAAGAGTCCTGGGCGAGGCCGGCTACGGCGAGGTGAAGGTCGCGAGCTGCGCGCCGGACGTCGTTCGCTACAAGCCGGGAAGCCGGTGCACAGTGGTCGTCCGGATGAGGTACGCCGATGAGCACGCAGATCGCGCGCTGCCCGACCCCGTGGTGCTGAAGACCCACCAGGGCGACAAGGGGAACACCGCGTGGGAGGCGATGCGGTCCCTGTGGAACACCGAGTTGAGCGGCAGCAAGGCGGTGACGCTGGCCGAACCGCTGGCGTACCTGCCGGAGGAGCGGATCCTCGTGCAGGGGCCCGTACCGGGCGAGCAGACCCTGAAGGACCTCGCCCGGATGGCCATCGGTGACGGTGGTGACCGCGCGCTCGGGCGGCTGCGGGACGAACTCGCCCGGACGGCGGTGGCGCTCGCGGCACTCCACGGGTGCGGGGCGGAGTACGGTCGGACGGCGACCTTCGACGAGGAGGTCGACGAGGTCGACGAGGTGATCGCGAGGCTGGCGCAGTCGGTGCCGGCGCTGCGCCCCGCAGCGCGGCCGCTGATCACCCGGATGCGGCAGCACGCCGGCGCCCTGCCCGAGGATCCGGCGGTCTGCGTCCACCACGACTTTCGCCCGGCGCAAGTACTGCTTGACAACGGTTCCATCGGATTCATCGACTTCGACGGCTCCTGCATGGCGGAGCCCGCACTGGACCTCGGCAGGTTCCGGGCGAAGCTGCGTGACATCGGGATCAGCGTCCTCGCGGCGCGTGGTCAGCCGATGAGCGACACGCTGCTTGCTGACAACCTGGGGTTGCTCGACGACCTGTGCGAGGGATTCCTCGCGGCCTACCAGGAACAGTCGCCGGTCTCCCGTGACCGGGTGCTGCTGTGGGAGACGTGCGATCTGCTCACCGCGATGCTGCACGCGTGGACCAAGGTACGGCTCGCCCGGATTGGTCCGCGGCTGATCGTCCTCATCCACCAGCTGCGGTCGGTGCGGTTCGACGATCGGGGGAGCGGCGGGTAGCCGGAAGCAGACCGGCGCACCACCGCACACCGGTGGTGCTCTCACGGCCTGGGCGGTTGCCGGCTCCGGCCATCGCCTGGTGGAAATCGGCGGCGGCACGTCGGGCGGTGGAACACGGGTTCACCGGGATGGCAGCTTGATCCGAAGGTGGTCCAGGCTGTCCCGGATGTCGGCCAGGGCCGGTGTCCGGAGGAGACAGAGCACCCCGAGGTAGGAGACCAGGCAGACCGAGCTCGTCGCGCCGAGGGCCAGAAGGGCGTGAACGGCGTCGTGCACCGGCATCTCGTGGAGGACGAGCCAGCAACCGGCGGTTGACACGGTGGACGCGGCCAGGACGTGGAGGGTCGTTTTTCCTAGTGCCCCCAGGCCGATCGCCCCGTGTCGGCGGGCGGTCCACACGCTCAGCACCGTGGCGGCCAGCACCATCGACGCCGAGGTCGAGAACGCCAGACCCGTGACGCCGAAGCGCAGCCCGAGGGTGATGTCGCCGACCACGTTGACTCCCATCGCGCAGACGCCCGTCCAGACCGGGGTGCGGCTGTCGCCGACGGCGAGGCAGGTCCGCGCCACGACCTCGCGTACCGAGATCGCCGCGAGGGAGATCGAGTAGGTCGCGACGGCGACGGTGGTGAGTGAGACTGCGCGCTGGTCGAAGTTTCCCCTGGCGAAGAGCAGGACGACCACAGGTCTTGCGGCGACCGCGAGCAGGATCACGACTGGTCCGACGAGCACGATGGCCACGCCGAGGACACGGTCGGTTGCCCGGCGCAGGTGCTCCCTGCGCTCGGGTGTCCCGAGTGTGCTGAAGGCTGGGAACAACGTGGTGGTGAACGCGGTGACGACCACCACCTGGGCCAGGGTGACGACCCGCCAGCCGTAGCTGAGTGCCGCGATCGTCCCGGCGCCCTGGGTGGAACCGACCGCACGGTCGACGATCGTGTTGAAGTTCAACAAGGCGTTGCCCACCACGAGCGGTGGCATCAGCACCAACATCTCGCGGAACCCGGGGTCGCGGATGCGCAGGGACGGTCGCAGGCTCAGTCCTATGCCGCGCACAGCTGGTAGCTGGAACGCCAGCCGGACGGCCGAGCCGACCACGAAGCCGACGGCGAGTGCCGCACCTCCGTACCTGGCGCCGAACAGCGCGGCGGCGGCGATCATCACGACGTTGAACGGAACGCCCTGCAGGCCCGCCCAGAAGAACCGGCCATGCGCCTGGGCAGCCCCGGCGAGGAGGTTCGTGGCGGCGATGAAGAACGTGGCGAGAAGCACGATCCTGGTGAGCCGGACGCCTTCGTCCATGGTCGCCGCGTCGAATCCCGAGGCGAGAATCGTCAGCACGGGTCTCGTACCTGCGTACATGAGAACGGAGCCCACCAGCAGGACCAACGTGGTGACGGTCATGGCTACGCGAACGGTCTGCCGTGCACCGCGGGAGTCGCTGGCGTCCGCGGCCCGGGACACGGTGGGAATGATGGCTCGCGACATCGCCCCGGTGATCAGGCCGAGCACGAGGTTCATGAGCCCTTGCGCCACCAGGAACGCGTCGACCGACGATGACGTGCCGAACACTGCCGCCATCACGGCGTCGCGGGCGAAACCGAGCACCTGACTGAGGGCGGTCAGAACGACCAGAAGCGCGGTGGCACGGACCACGGCTCTGCGGGTGGTCGTCATCCCGGGTTGCCCAGCACGCCAACCAGGCTCGGTGGAAACGCGGGCGGGGGTGCTGGTGCCCGGGTCCGCAGTGCCGGCGCCATGGATGTCACCTCTATGCAGTTTCCGACAACAAGTGAGTCAAAACCGCTGACATTGAGGTGGGAGGTGAATAGTGCACCGCACATGTGGCTCCTCGCCAAAGCCCGATAAACGAGCACAGATTTGTGAAGGCTGTCGATTCTTCGGACTTCCGGTCCCCGAATGCTCGAGGAAATTACGGTTGTCGCTGAAGCGAGTCCTCCCTCAGCGAGGTGTGACAAATGGTGGCCGACCAAGAAGCAGGACAATCCAGCACCGTCACGGTGGACGGGCATCGGTACGTGCGGAATCTCGTTCGGACTCGCTGGCTGGACGAGCACGACGACCTGGCGGCCGTGCTCCTGGAGTACGGCTGCGACCGCCACCCAGGGGACACGGTGGTGGTGAGCGAGACGGTTTCCCTCCTCCTCACCGGCCGGTCGTTACCGGCGGGCGCCTTCCGGCCGCGGTCGGATGCCAGGCTGCTAGCCCGGTTCGTCCGACCTCACGACGACACACTCGGGCTGTCCGTCCCCACGAAGATGCAGTGGGTCCTGAACACAGTGGGCAGGCGCCGGATCTACGTGGCGGCGGCGGCCGCGGCGGTGACCAGAGTGTTCGGAGCGCGGGGCACCTTCTACCGGATCGCGGGTGATCCGGCACGACAGATCGACGGTGGGTGCCCACCGTACGAGGACCGACTGCTTCCGCCGTTCCAACCAGCAGAAGCGGTGGAACTGTGCAACGAGCTCCAAGGCAAGTTGGGTAACGGCGTTGCCATAGCCGACATCAACGACTTCGGCGGCTCGATCCGGGCCGTGTCCACCAAGGCGCTGCCGGCCGCAACGCTCAGACGCGTGCTCGCCGACAATCCCATGGGCCAGCTCCGGCGCGGAACACCGTTCGTCCTGGTTCGCAGGGTCGGCGACGATCATTCCCGCTGCGGCAGTGACGGTAGTGAGATGAGTGTTCACTCCGGCTGACCGATGGGCTGCGGCCACCCCAGTCGGACGGGATCGAGAGCGTCCGGCGGTCTTGTGCCGCGACGCGCGGCCGCCACGGTTCGCGCCCTTCGCCAGCAAGGGAAGATCGGCTCACCCCGGTGTGGTCCGTGAGCGAGGGCGGCAGGGCTCCTGCGCGTAGGGAGCAGGATTGCCGAGGTATCGACCTGCCCTCAGTGGTCGGGGTCGGGGTCCCCGCCTGACCCTGGGGTGGTCGGGTGGTGGCCATCGGCTGGCCGGCAGCGAGCACCGGCGCCTCAACCTGGCGCCGGCGGTTGACGAGGAACTCGTGAGTCGTGCTTCATCGTCCGGTACGTGGCGTGTCGAAGCGCGAAAACGGTGAGAGTGAAACAGAGGCCTGGAGCCCGTCGCACGGAAGCGGCGCAACAGTTGGACAGGCTCTGTGGGGGTGGGATCCGTGACACAAAACTCTCGGGTCACTGCGGAGGCGCCGGGGTGGTACCGGGTCGAGCTGATCCTGGTAACAGAGGTGTTCGACGGTTGGCAGTTGTTCGTCGATGGGACTGTCATCGCCAGTTGCGGCCGGCTGGAAGCGCATGCCGCGAAGGCATGGGCCGATGCGGCGTTGGGACGGCAGGCGGCCTGGGTCCCGGGATGGCCCCGGCAAGAGGACGCCTGCTGGTACTGGGTGGCCGAGCCGGCACCGGACCTGGCCGCGGCCGAGGCCGAGCTGGTGCTCGTTCAGCTCCTGCAGGCCCAGGCCGCCGGCGACCTCACGCGGATGGCGGCTATCCGGGCACGGTTGTATCCGCACCAGCTCGCCGCTGTCGTGACCGCTGCGGACCAGGAATTGGCCGAGCGGCTGATCCGCGAAACCGAGATTGCCCTCGACCTGGAGTCCGGCGGCGACCGATGAACAACCCACGACCTCAGGTCTCAGCGGAGGACCTCCGGAGGTTGCTTTCGGCCCGCCGCCGGGTGAGCCGGGGTCGGCGCTGCCCGTGAGACGACTGGACTCCTCCGGCGGCAGGGCCAACGGGTCCAGCGTGTGTGCGGTTCGTTGATGGCTCGGTCGCGCTCGCCAAGTCGAATCCGGCGGGTTTGGCCCGTGACTACCGTGCTACCCGTCGTACTTTCGCGTTTTGTTTACGTTCGTCCTGTTCGCTACACCTCAGGCATCCGGGGTTGGGGCTCTCGAGTGGGGGCTCGGGGGGCCGGTTGTTGGGGGATGGCGCGGTCGAGGCCCGGGGGGACCTCGACCCCGCTACTTGTAAATGGGCTCGCCGACCTGCTGGCACGCCAGGATTCGCTGTCACCAAGATCGCCATTCGTGAGTCCGACGCGACCACCTTCTGGCGGTGCATGCGCGCACGCACGGACCGCTGCCATGCGGGTAAGGTCACCTGCCGAGTTCACCGAAGCACATTACGGCGGGACAGCACACGGCTGTAAACACCGACAGGTTCGCAAACTACTGCCCACCACAATCTCGGCCGGCACTTGCAGCCACCGATCCGGGCGGCACAGCGCAACTACTGAGCAAATGCATCGCACAATGCGAGCCTGTGGAATCCGTACGGCATACGTGACTGCGCAAGAATGGTCCCGAGCAATCGGGCCTTGGGTGAGGAGACTGTCAGGTCGACCGGATTCGCGCGATGTGCTTTCGGCCGTCTCCTTGGACACCGCTCATACAGTCTGCTTGGGGCATGAGCGAACCGAGCAAGAACAGTCGGCGGATCCGGCCCACCCGCAGGGATCTCGTCAGCGCAGTCGTGTTGGGTGCTGTCGCCGGACCGTTGACCTACGCCGGCGCGAAGCACAAAGACAACGACCCGAACGCCCTGGTCGACAGCAAGGACCTGGACCTCGAGCTCGTCCAGTGGTCCCGCACGATGCCGCCCACTCCGTCGTTCCCGGCGACGATCGACGCATACGCGCGCTACGACGGCGGGACCAGCTGCGATACGGCGTCGAAGCCCGGCGTCGTCGACGTGAGGAACATTATCTTCGCTACGTACGGCAGCCGTGCCTGGAGTATCGGGCATCCCTGTACGGGCGTGGTCAGCGAGCACGCCGAGGGCCGTGCTCTGGACGTGGCGTTCAACGCGTACTCGCGCACGTCCCGCAAGGCTGCCAACGACTTCTTCTGGTGGCTGCTGCGACCGGACAGCCACGGCAACCGGCACGCCATGGCTCGCCGGTTGGGAATCATGTACGCGATCTGGAACCGCAAGATGTGGCGCGCCTACCGGCCCGACGAGGGATGGCTGCCATACACGGGAACGTCCAACCCGCACACAAACCACTTCCACCTCAGCTTCAGCTGGGCCGGCGCGCTCCGGCGTACAACCTGGTGGACCATGCGATAGCCCTCGGGGGGAAATTCCCCACCCCGTGTGGCTCCGCTGGATGCGGGGCCCCTTCGAGACTGGCGGTCTCTGACCACACGCCGGTGACTCGAAGGGGCCTTGCTGCTCATGCTGACACGGAAGGAAACGCGATCGCCCGGGTGGCCGAGCAGCCGCTGTGGCGATCGACGAACTGGCCGGCGAGCCGAGGCCGCATGGTTGCTATGTGCTGCCGGCGGGTTTGACAGCGACGCGGGCGCCACTGTCGTCGATCCGGATCAGGAACGGCATCGGAGGATGTTCCTCGAAGTACTCGTCTGTGGCTTCTGCCACACCGTTCCACCAGGCGTAGTCATCCAGGATGAGCACACCCCCGGGTGCCAGGCGCGGGTAGAGGTGCCGCAGTTCGTGGCGGCTGGATTCGTACCAGTCCGTGTCCAGGCGTAACACGGCGATGGTCTCGGGCGCCTGGCCGGGGACCGTGTCCTCGACCAGGCCGGCGACGATGTGGACGCGAGACGTCGGATAGGCCACGCCGCCCATGACGGCGCGTACGTCCTCAAGCGAAGCGCGTGCCTGCAGCAGGTCGGCCGCCCGGCCGGTCTCTGAGGCCAGGAGGTCGGCGGCCGACTCGCCAGTCCAGCGGACGTCCCTTTCCGTGGGGAGGGGCATGCCCTCGAAGGTGTCGAACAAGTAGATCTCGCGGTCGAGGACGCCGAGGTCCAGCAACGTCCTGGCCGCGGCCTGCATGCTGCCCCCGCGCCATACCCCGCATTCGACGATCGCTCCCGGCACGCCCGACCGGACCACGTAGCGGATGGCATCTGCCAAGGCGTGGACCGCCTCGGGCGAGGTCATCGTGAACGGCTCGACCGCCCGGAAGAGTTCGACCGAGGACGACGGCAGGTCGACAGGTTCGCGGGGCTGGATCTGGTTCAGTCGGTAACCCAGGCTGCGCAAGAGTCGGTTGCCGGCACGTTCGATCGTGGATCGAACCCAAGTCGACTGCCTTACGGAGCCTGACGTGGGGACGGCGTTGTCAACGATGGTGAGCTCCAGATGACGAGAGGCTCATCGTGTGAGCAGGAAGCCGGAACGAATGTCGTACGGGGTGGAAGGCGCGCCGTCCACCGGGTCGCTGCAACTCGGCGGTGATGGTCTCGTGCTGGATCGGAGTGGCGTTGGCGGCAAAATACCTGTCCTCGACCGGATCGTTCCAGCTGTGACGGAAGCCGGTGTCGACGAGAGGGAACCCCAGCGACTGCACGAGAAGAGGCAGCCGAAGCTCGTCGTGACAGGACTCAGGTGGATCGATCCGTGCGTACGCGTCCAGGAACGCACGCGAAAACGCCGGCCCGCAGCCGATACATCCGAGTGGCTCGTCCTGGTAGTCCCATGTCAGCCGAGCGTATGACAGCAGTGACTCCCATTCTCGGAGTCCTTCGGGCGTCCGCAGCCACTCCCAGGACCCGAGCAACTGCGTCAGCGGCGTCAGGCAGGTGAGCGCGACTGCGTCAGGTGGCACGTCGGCGTACACCCGATCCAGACTGTCGAGGAGCAGTAGGTCCCACTCGACGAGATGCGCGACGTCGAAGTCCAGATGCCGCCCCACCTCGCGGTACCACGCCGCCAGGGCGAGGTCGCCGTGTTTCCAGTTCCATCGGCCTGGGCGAGGAGAGACGTACAGGCTGTCAAGCCCGAGGAGAGGTACGGCTCCGTACCGAAGGAGAGCTTGACGACTTCCATGTCCTCCGCCATACAGGCCGTGCACCTGGAGCCCAGGGTTGAGGGAACGTAGTAGGGCCACACCTGAGCGGCAGATGAGCGGATTCCGGTCGAATCGGAAGACGACGATGCGGTTGACCAAGGTCATGCCACTTCCGGGTGTACGTCGTCGACTCGGCTGCCCCAGACTGCCCGCACCGAGGACAACGTCATGTCCACGGTCTCGGTAAAAAGGCGCCGGTTCAGAACGAGGACCAGGACGAGGTATGCAGCCGCTGCCAGGGTGCCGCCGAACAAGCCCGCGACGAGATCCGACCCCAGAGCCCGAGTCATGAACCAACCTGCCGCGCCCGCCGCTATGCCCGCGCTCACCGGGGCGGCGAGCTGACCGGCCAGCCGGACCTGCGTCCGGGCAGCCGTGGCTCGCCCCAGGACCACCGCCTCGACGAGGTTCGAGGCCAGCCAGCCCATCCCCACGGCGACGACGCCGATCCACGGCAACGCCACGAGGACGACCAGGAACTGCACGAGTGTCTGGAGGAGGGATGCGCGGAGAACGGCCGCCGCATCGCCGACCGCATACAGGTAGCCCTGGGTGGCGACCGACACCGACCCGCCTACGCAAAGGCCCAGGCAGGCGGCTGGGAGGACGGTGGCGGCGTCGCGCCACGGCACACCGAACAGGCCGGGGACCAGACCCGGTGCCGAGGCGGCCAACCCGGTGAGAACGAGCCCGCTGGCGACGGTGGTCACACCGACCGCGCGCTCGATGAGCGGCCCGGGATCGGTTTTCTGGGCGAGCAGTTGCGACATGGTCGGAAACGAGACACGGAAGGTGGCGCCGAGGAGGAGATACGGCACCTCGAGCAGCCTTCTCGCTATCGTCACCAAACCCAGGGTCGATACGGTCGTCAGCGCCACGATGGCGGTGTTGAGTCCCTGATCGCGCACGAGTTGGACAGCGGTCACCGCCTGGAAGCGGATCCCAAAGGCCATGAGGCCCCGTACCCGCTGCCATGCGAACCGAGGCGACGGGACTCCGACCGGACTCGCCCACGCCATCGCGGCCACGCCGACAGCGGCCCGTACCGGCGCGGCACTGGCCATTCCCCACACTCCGGCGCCGGCCAGGACCCAGACGATCGCCCACAGGTTGAACACGATCACCTGGGTCACCTCGACGATCGCCAGTCGGCGATAGGCCAGGGCGCGCTCGAGGACGATCCTGCCGGGTATCTGCAACGCCAGGAACGGCGTGGAGGCAACGACGACCGCGGTCACCCACCCAGTCCGTCCGAACAACGGCGCCACTCCGGCAACTCCGGCTGCGAGCACGATCGCCACGGAGACCTGCAGTCCGCTCAGGGCACGAAGGTCCGCACGGTCCGGTTGCTCCGGGCGCCGGATGAGTCCCGCGCCCAGCCCGCCGTCGGCGAACAGGTTCACGAACGTCACGAACGCCAGCCCGACGGCCACCGCGCCGAAATCCGTCGGCATCAGCAAACGGGCCAGCACCACCTGACCGATGAAGCCGACAAGCATGATCCCGAGTCCGCGGGAGCCAACCACGAACAGCCCGGCCAGCGCGCGCTGCCTCAACCCGTCGTGGGCGAGCCCATCTTCCGCGTCCTGGCCGTGTGACGTGTCCGGATGCTGCGCCGTGGTCACGGTCGCACCCCGAAGGCACGCCGTCGGTTGGCCAGCCGCGTGCGGATCCCGAACGTGCCGAGTCGCCGGCGGGCGGCCGCCTTCACCCGGGCTTGTATGTCCGCGCGACGCAGGTCGACCGACGCCAGACGCCCCGGTCGCAGGCGCAGCGGGACATGCCCAGGGTCGAGCCGGAGGGCGACGTCCGGTGCGAGCAACAGCCGCGACAGAAGAGTGGAATAGACCGTCAGCCTGGTGGCCTGCAGCCAGGGCTTGGCCATCGTGTGATGAAGGAAGTAGGGCTGGGTCCGATCGGGATACGTACACGTCAGTGCATGGATGTCGGTCAGCCGAAGCCCTGTGAACGGTGGATGCGGCGCGAGGCGATGCTCGCGAACCTCCAGCTCGTCGTCGTCCAGGGTGGCGCTCAGGACCGCGTTCACGACGTCCTGATCGGCGAAGTAGAAGGGGTCGGACAGGCGCGCCTTCGTGCCGTACCGCGTACCCCGCATGCCCACCGTCACCTGTCCGTCGATCCAGCGGTCCAGCACCCGGGCATTGAGCGTTCGAGGAATCACGAACTGTCCGGCGTTGAGGTAGGCGCGTCGCCGCATCGACCTGAGCCCGAGCACCTCCGCCCACTCCGGGAAGAACCTGTCGTGGTTAGGGGGGTCGTTCACGAACCCGACGAGGCGACCGGCCGCGGCGGCATCGATGAGGCGCGTCAGCGGCCGGACGGCGATGACGTCCGCGTCGAGTACGACCTGAACATCGGCGGGACGTAGCCGTGGCCCGTACGGCGCGAGGTGCACCGGCGGGACGTCAACCGGCGCGGGGAGCAGTTCGACGTGTCCGGAGAGGAGATCCCGCTGAGCATCGGCGAGGCCCGCATCGACCAACCTGAACGGCTCGCGGTGGCCGAGAAGTCGCAGCGAGTTCAACAGTGCGACGGCTCCTGGAAAGTGCCGCGCGTCGGCGACACAGTAGAACGCGCAGGAAGGCGCGGCAGGTCGCGATCTCGACCCGCTGGCATCGGCCGTCGCAGCGGGTCCGGCGGCGCCCTCGAGTCGTCGGGACGTAAACACCACGCTCTGGCTGTTTCCCGGTAAACGCCGGACCTATTCCAGGTGATCGACGTGATGGCGGGTCCACGTAGGCGTCAGGTAGCCAACGCGGTTCGGGTGGGGTGCGGAGGTGAGGGGATTCTCCCTGACCGCAATGGCCTCTTCCGTCCGTGCCGGCCGGTCGGTTTGCATGATCTTCCGGCGCGGTAAGACGATACGCGGATGTGGTCAAGGGGGGAAAGTGCGATATCTCGTCACAGGGGTGGCGGGCTTCCTCGGAAGTCACGTAGCAGAGGCGTTGCTGCCACATGCGACCGCTGTGACAGGAGTGGACTGCCTCACGGACTATTACCCGATTGCCATGAAGGAAAGAAATCTTCAGCGGCTGCTCGACAGCGAGAAGTTCGCGTTCGTCGAGGCCGACCTGCGCCATGCCGACCTGTCGAGTCTGGTCGCGATCACCGACGTGGTGCTGCACCAGGCGGGCCAACCCGGAGTGCGGACGTCCTGGGGGGAGGACTTCACCGCGTACGTGGAGCACAACATCGTCGCGACACACCGGCTGCTCGAATGGTCACGGCAGGCGCACATCAAGAGGTTCGTGTACGCGTCGAGTTCGTCTGTGTACGGCAACGCTGACTCCTATCCCACCACCGAAGCGAGCCTGCCACGCCCGTTCAGCCCTTATGGCACGACAAAACTTGCTGCGGAGCATCTCTGCGGCGCGTATGCCGAGAACTGGGGTCTCCCGACGGTGGCTCTGAGGTACTTCACCGTCTACGGTCCTCGGCAGCGTCCCGACATGGCGATACACCGGTTCATCCAGGCCGCGGCCGAAGGTCGCGACATCCACCTGTACGGCACGGGGGAGCAGGCGCGCGACTTCACCTACGTCGACGACGTGGTGCGTGCGAACGTCCTGGCTGCGTGGAAGCCGCTCCGACCGGGCACCGTCCTGAACATAGCGGGCGGCTCACACCTGTCGGTGAACATGCTCCTCGACAAGCTCGGTGACATCGTGGGGCGCCCGCTTACGGTAAGGCGAAGCGACACCTGTGCGGGGGACGTCGACAACACTCGCGCGGACTGCAGCAAGGCTGCTCTGTTGCTCGACTGGCGCCCGCTGATCGACATGACAACCGGACTCACCAGACAGGTCGAGTGGCAGTTGGCGGCATATGGTACGGCCAAGGGGAGAGCCCGCCACGGACGACAGTTGTCTGTGGCGCGGTCGGTGGCCGGGCCTCCGATGAGGGCCACCACGACATGACACGGGCACCAATCGTCCTCCACGTCGCCGCGGTCGAATACACGGCGACAAAACTTCTTGTGCCCCAACTGTGTGACCTACGCGCCCGCGGTTTCGACGCGAGGCTGGCCTGCGCACCCGACGGGCCGGAGTTCGATCGCAGTTTGGTGCCATTCCGGCCGATCTCCCTCTCCTTCCCACGTTCCCCACGTCCGGTGTCGATGGCAGCCGCCTGCGCCCGGCTGGTACGAATCCTTCGCGACCTGCAGCCCGATCTCCTGCACCTGCACGCACCCGCGGCGGCACTACCTACCCGGATGATGCCGCGATGGCTCATACCGAGACGCACCCGGGTTCTGTACACGGTGCATGGTTTCGCCCACGTCTGGGACGGGCGTGGATGGCGCGATCGCGCCCTCGAGCGGGTGGAGCGGATGCTCGCACCTCATACCGACATGCTGCTCTTCCAGTCGACAGAGGACCTTGACCAGACCCGCTCCCGCGGGTATCGAACTCAGCTGCGCTACCTCGGAAACGGAGTGGAGGACCAGTGGTTCGCCATCCCGTCTCGACAGGCGCCATCGCGGCCCTTCCGGTTGCTGTTCGTCGGGAGGCTGATCAAGGAAAAGGGCGTGCTCGACCTGTTCGACGCGCTCGTCGCGGTGCCGGATGTTCACCTCACGGTTGCCGGCGCCGAACTGCCCACGGATCGCGACGGCGTCGAGAAGGTGCTTCGGGAACGCGCTTCTGGCAATGCACTCTGCGGCCGCGTGAGCTTCGTGGGCATGGTCGCCAAGGCGCAGATGCAGAGTCTGGTGGCCGGCAGCGACGCGTTGGTCCTGCCCAGCTACCGCGAAGGCGTCCCCCGCTCTCTCATCGAGGGCTTCGCCGCCGGTCGTCCGGCCGTGGCGACAGCTGTACGCGGTTGCCGCGAGCTGGTCGAGGACGGGCTCACCGGGTTCCTGGTGCCGCCTGGTCGCCCGGATCGGCTGGCGCAGGCGCTACGTGCGATGAGTAACCTGCCTGATCGTCGGTACCGCGAGATGTCTGCGGCTGCCCGAGCACTTGCCGAGGCCAGGTATCGGGAGTCGCTTGTGTTCCATCGGCTGGTCGACGCCTACGCCGAGTTGCTGGGACGGCGGAGTGACTCAGCCGCGCTGCGCACCGGGGTAGTAGTCGACGATGTCACGAGGCGTGAGCTGGATCTCGGAACGCCGGCCCAGGAAGTACACCCCGGATGCGCAGTCGTTGGCGTACCTGCGCGGCACCATCCGGTCCAGGAAACGCAGCCAGAAGAACAGCGCCCGCACGACGCGGCCGGCATACTGCGATCGAGCCAGGCCCCGGGCGAGGTGATCGACGCTCCAGAGCAACTGGGTCCCCGGTCCGGCGACCGGTCCGGCATCGATCTGCTCGAATCGCCGGAAGAGATACCTGTGGCCGCTGGCGGTGAAGCGGGTGAAGTCGTACGCGCCGGCATGCACGTGCTGGAGGAAGGGCGTCTCGGCATAGACGAGGCCGCCGTCGACCAACACGCGGTGAATCTCGGCCACCACCTGACCGGGGTCGAGGACGTGCTCGAGGACGGCCTGGATGACGACGGCGTCGATGCACCCGTCGGCGAGGGGCAAGGCGTGCCCGTCAGCTATGGCGACCGTGAGATCGCTCGCGTAGAGGTCCATTCCGATGACCTCGACATCCGCTCCGGATCGGTAGAGGGCATCCACCCCGTTACCAAGGGTGCCCCCGCCGATGACTAGGACCCGGCCGCAACGTTTCGGCATGAGTCCCACCAGCCTTGCGATGTTCTTCTCGGCGACGTGGTTGACGGGCTTCAGGACGCGTCGTAGGGGCGGCGGGATCATGTCAACGCGTGACCGGTGCAGTTCGCGGTGGGCGCGGCCGGAGGTGCGCACCCAGGCTGAAACCTCGTCGAGGGACAGCACGCTGCGCTCGAAATCGACCAGGACCGGCCAGTCGCTGACGACCGGGAAACTGCCCGCTGCGGAGTACGGACAACCGTCGGCCGTACACCGGAACGCCGCACCATCGGCGGCAACAGCGGATCGACATCGCGGGCAGACCAACAGCGGTAGGACGCGGTTCAGCGTCGCCAGCGCCATGTGTACTCCTCCCTACCAGTCAATGCGTCCTACTCCTGACTGGCTCATACCCTTTGCAGCGGTCTGTTCCCCACGAATGCGCGCCCTGGCCACCGCGTTGATCCCTCGTGGCAGGGGTGCTTGGACAGAACACCACCGGAACCCGGTTTCTCGTCGGCCTGATCGACGGCCCCGCGTGATGGTCATGTTGGTGCTGTTGGCCGCTGCCATGCCCTTCCGATTCCCGGTCTGGTACCCGGCCTCGTTTCCGGTCATCAGGTCGGCGTCCATTCTCGACGTGATGCTCGTGGTCGGTCTGATCATTCTTGTGGTGGACCTGAAGCACCGTTGTCTCAACCTGGGCTATCGACCCCTGGCCCTCCTCCTCGCCGTTCCGGTGCTGATCTCCGCGCTCTCCCTGATGTGGAGCGACGATCGGATCGCGACACTGCGTACGACCGTGAACTTCCTGGAGGCATTCGTTGGCTACCTGTTCGCGACGCGGGAGCTGGCGGGCCTTGCCACCGAGCGGGTCGTGGCATTCCTCCGCCGATACGTCTGGCTCGTGACCTTGCCGGCCGTGTTTCTCCTGCTGCATGTGCCAGGATTCGCGCCGTACGAGCCCGGGCTTTCTCACACCTCCGGTGACTATCTCTCCTACTACTCCCGGCTCTCCCACCCGCTACTAGGCCGGTCGAACAACCTCGCCGCCGTTCTTGTCATCCTCGTACCCGTATTGTTGCATTTCGGGCACACCCGGCGAGATCGTCGCACAACGCTCACCGGCCTGGTCGCGGCAACAGCGGTGATCTGCACCTTCTCCCGCGGAGTCATGGTGGCATTCGTGATCGCGGGCATCGGCTGTCTTCTCTTGTTTCGCCGTCCGTTCGGCAGTCCTCGGAAGCACTTGATCGGCAACGTGGTAGCAGGTGCGCTGGGTCTGGCCGCTGCCCCCATCGCGCTCTACGCGTTGAACCCGGCCACCCACGAGTTCTTCGCCGGTCGCCTGTCAGCGGCGAACATCCTGTTGAGAGCAGAGTTGTACCGTGCCGCATTCGAGAAGATCGCGGAGCGGCCACTTCTGGGCTACGGCGCAGGTGTCGTGCCCAGGGGCGACGCGGTGCTGGTTGTCGACGTGCACAACACCTACGTTCAGCAGGTCCTGTACTACGGAGTGCCGCTCGGGGTACTTGTCGGGCTGGTCGTTCTCAGCCTGCCGATCTTCTTTCTCCTGCGCCGCGGTCTGCATCCACTCGCGGGGGCGGTCGGTTTCGGCGTCCTGGTCGAAGTCATCAGTTTCGCGTTCGAGTCCAGCCTCGAGGGCACTGTGCTGCGAGTGATCTTCTACCTTCTTCTCGGGATGCTCGCCGGATTCCTGCGGTCGCCTGTTCCCGGGCAACGCCGGGAAGCGCCGCAGGGCGCCGCGGAGGTGATGTCGTAGATGCGGCATGCCGTGACGCCGTACGGTCGCACCGGAGGGAGTTCACGGGTGCGTGTCCTTTCCTGGCTGGATCGACTTGTCGGACCGGTCGAGGTGCACAGCTACGTCGGACACCACAGCGCGGCTCCACGCCACCTTCTGCGCCATCCGGGCCGTGTGCTCTCTGCGGAGCACGCTCTGCGACGGCTGGCGACGCTGCATCCAGATCGCCTCCTGTTGCATCGCGAGGCATCACCACTGAGCCGAGGCGGTTTGGAGGCTGCACTACTGACGAGCGCGGCCGTCGGTGTCTACGACTTCGATGACGCGCTCCACTGTGACTTTGGGGGGAGTGCTCCTTGGCGCAGGCTGGCCCCCAAGGCTCCCAAGGCTCTCGCGGCCGCGCGATGTGCGGATCGCGTCATCGCTGGTAACGACATTCTCGCCGAGTGGGCGGTCCGGCACGCCACGGACGTCGTGGTGATACCAAGCTGCGTCGCTGTCGAGGACTACGCCACCAAGCAGTCTTACGGGCTGTCCGATCCGCCTCGTCTGGGGTGGATCGGCTCAGCGGACAACGAGCCATTGCTGATGGCGATCGCTCCGGCGCTCTGGGAAGTTCACCGCCGCTCCGGCGCGAGGCTCACTCTCATCGGAACGAGTCGCTCGACGCTGGGCTCGCTCGAGCAGATCGTCGACCGCGTGCCCTGGACCGAGCACACTCAACATTCCGTACTGGCAGAGATCGACATCGGGCTCATGCCCCTACACGACGATCCGTACAGCCGGGGCAAGTGTGGTTACAAGTTGCTCCAGTACGCGGCTGCCGGCGTCCCAGCGGTGGGCAGTCCGGTTGGTGCCAACGGGGCAGTTCTGGCCTCGCTCGGCTTCGTCGCTGCGAGATCGTTGCAGGATTGGACCGACGCTCTCGGCTCCCTCGTGGAGGGCCCGGACAGTGATCGGGCGACGGTGGGATGGCATGCGCTCGACCAGGTGGCGAAGAGGTATTCGTACGACGCCTGGCTCGGTCGGTGGCAGCAGGCGACCGGATTCGGAGGAGATCGCGCGCCCGCCCGGGCGGGGGATGACCGGTGAGCGAACGCCATGTCGATGTCGTCGTCGTGAACTGGAACAGCGGCGATTGCCTTCGCGCGTGCATCGACTCACTCGCCGGGCCGACCGGACGGGGGCAGGTCGGAGACGTGGTCGTCGTCGACAATGCTTCGACCGACGGCTCGGCAGAGTGCCTTCCGAACTGGGTCAAGCTGGTGGAGAACCCGGGGAACGTCGGCTTCGCCGCGGCCTGTAATCAAGGAGCCGACCACTGTGCGTCTGACTACCTGCTCTTCCTCAACCCGGACACCGTGGTCGGCGACGACACGATCCAGAGGGCAGTCGCCTTCCTCGACAGCCGTGAAAACCTCGTGTATGGCATCTGTGGCGCGCTCGCGGTGAACCGTGACGGCACTCCCGGAGTCTGCGCCTCCCGATTCCCGACGCTCACGAACGTGATGGCCGGTGTCCTCAAGCTCGACCTTGTCGTGCGCCGGTGGGCGCGCCATCTGCCGCCGGAGGCCCTTCGCCGCGGCGGCCCCGTGGACCAGGTCATCGGCGCCTTCTTCGTCATCCGACGAGCCCTGTTCGGCGAACTGGGCGGCTTCGACGAACGTTACTTCCTCTACTACGAGGAGGTGGACCTGAGCAAGAGGGCAAAGCTGCTGGGCTTCGGCTCGTACCTACTCGTCGACGCCACCTTCGAGCACATCGGGAACGTCAGTGCGAAGCGTTCCGGCGATCTGGCGCTGTATCACTCGCTGCGCAGTCGATCGCTGTACGCATTTCAGCACTGGCCGGCCTGGCAGGCGTACCTGCTGATCTTCTTCACGCTTGCTGTGGATTTACCGGCGAGGCTGGTTCGAGCTGTGGCGACGAAGGAGTTCGGGGATCTTCCGCGTCTGGTCCGCGCGAGCAGCTCATACCTGCGCTTCGTTCTCGGCCCCGACCGATCAGCCGGCACGTCATGACGACGGGAGGACGCAAGCGTGTCGTCATCGTGTGCCAGCTCGATGGCTTCGGCAACAGTGTGAAACCGATCGAGATCCACCGGTACCTCACGTCCCGTGGCCACGAGGTCCGCCTGGTCGACACGTATCGACTCAGCCGCTCCTCTGCCCGGCCGGCCACACTCGCAGGGTGGCTGCCACGTCCACGGCCGTACCATGTCGCGCTCTATGCGGTTGAGGCGATCGGCAAGCTCACCAGACCGGTGGGAACCGCGCGCCGTCGGCTGTCGTACCACCTGTTGCGGGCTGACTTCTGGTTGCGTCGCCGCATCCTCCGGTCGGGGCTGGCGTTGAACGACGTCGACCTGGTGATCTGTGAGACGCCCTACGACAGTGGCCTTCTCCTTGATGTCGCGAGTGCCCAGACGATGTACGACTGCCCGACGCCCTGGGCGGACGAGCTCCTCTACGAGGGTCGACTGACTCGCCGTCAGCACGCTCGTTTGCGCCAACTCGAGATCGACGTGCTCGAGAGTGTGGACCACCTCAGCTTTCATTGGGAGTCCTACGCGGACTATGCGCGGGAACACTACCGAATCCCTGGGAGCAATCTTGTCACGCTCAACTGGGGCTGTTCGCCCGCAGCGATCCGCGCACGATCCGCCAGCCCGGCACGGGTCGTCTACTTCGGCTCCCTCAGCTCGAGGTTCGTCAATCTACCCTTGCTGTCGAGGTTGTCCCGAAGCTATCCATACATCGACGTCTATGGAGGACCGCCGCCGGACCCTGCTCTCGGGATCCGATACCGGGGATACGCGTCTCCGGGTGTGCTCCGGGACTACCAGTTCGGGCTCATCACCTGCGTCGACGACCCGCTGCGCCGCGACGGGTTCTCCGCGAAGCATCTGGACTATCTGGCTGCCGGCCTTCCTGTCCTGGTGCCGGTTTGGCGGCGAAGCGCCGAGGCACTCGCCGGCTCGCTGCTCTATGACGAGAAGTCCTTTGCCGACATCGTGACTCGGCACGCGGATCCTGTTGCGTGGCAGCGAGTCAGTGACGAGGCCTATGCACAGGCGGAGCGACTCAGGTGGGAACACACGCTTCGACCACTGGATGCGCTCCTCGAAACTACTGCGTCTGCCGTAGGACCCTGAACCGTGCTCAGACCCTTCCGAAAGTGACCAAGATGAATCTTCGCCATGTCCTGAAGCAGTCCGATGCGATGGTCGGACTGGTTCATGACTCGAGAAGGATCCTGAGGATCCCGGCCCTGGCCCGGCGGAGGCGGATCATCGACAACTATCTGGCCACCCACGGAATCAGGAGGCTCCAGATCGGCGCGGGCCGAACGTCCCTCGACGGCTGGTTGAGCACTGACATCTCTCCGGGCCAAGACGGCAGCGTCCTTCTCGATGCGAGCAAAGCCTTTCCGTTTGATGACGCGGTGTTCGACGCTGTCTACAGTGAGCACATGATCGAACACATCTCCTGGGATGATGGTTCGTTCATGCTGAGTGAGATCCGACGCGTCCTCAAGCCTGGCGGAGTGGTTCGGATCGCCACGCCGGACCTTGCGGTTCTCCTGGGCCTCTACGGCCGCGATCAAAGTGCATTGGGTGAGAAATACGTCCGGTGGATCACTGACGAGTTTCTTCCACAGGTCGACGTGTACGACGCTTCGTTTGTGATCAACAACGCGTTCCGCAACTGGGGTCATCAGTTCCTCTACGATGGCAATTTGATGGAAATGGCGATGTCGAAGGCAGGATTCGCGGACATCAGGCGATGTTCTCCAGGTGAATCGAGCCATGCGGATCTGCGGGCACTCGAGTCGCATGGCAAGCACGTTGCGGACGAGGAAATGGCAGCGTTCGAGACCATGGTCTACGAGGGGAACCGCCCGCGTTGAGGACGGCGTCGTCCCCCGGCGTGCGGACCGACAGTCGAGCGGCTCTCTCCTACTGGCGACACGCCAGCCCGCCAGGCCAACCGAGGTGACCGACGGCCCGGTGGCCGGTCACGGGAACCAGGAGCTGCCGACGCTGACCGAAGTCGGCGGACCTACGCCCGACGGCCTGCTCAACCGACTGTCCACGTCGCAGGCGCAAGGGGCTTCTCCGGACAGGAATCCCAGGAGATCGGACAGTAGTACGTCGCGCCGGTCTTGGCAGGCGCATCAGGCACGAGGGGCGATGCTTCCAGCGCCTGCGGGATTCATCAAGCGATTTCAAGAGTCCTGCAGCTTGCGACCTGGTCCCAGAGAAGGTCGCGATGCCACCCCTGCGTGACAGGTCAGCGCCATCCCGCGAGCCTGCGACGTGGAGGTCAGCCGTTATGCCGGCTCCTGCGAATGCCATTCGGCATTGTTAGAGGGCAGGGGACGGGAACTCGAGCGGCAGTGGGGGTTTTAGTGCTGTTGATACAGAGCAGCCTGACTATTGTCTCGCCACGACAGTTAACAGCAGGGGCGTAGGTTGGTGTGTCATGGAGCGCCAGCTCGCGCTCCGGCGATTCTTCATCGTTGGGTCGCAGAATCTGGTCGTTGCGGGCGTCCTGCTCGGGACGTCACGACCGGGTCTTGTCGTATTCGTGGAACCGGGAAAAATCAGTCCATTCTGGCCCCCGACCGGAGTGGCGGTCGCGGCCCTGCTCCTCTGGGGGTGGCGGATGTGGCCGGGGATCCTCCTCGGCTCGGTTGCGATCGACATCTTCACCACTCCTGCGCCCGTCATAGTTCCCACCGCAGCGGCGTCAACTGCCGCCTGCATGTACGCGTACTGGGCCCTGCGCAGGGTCGGCTTCCGAATCCAGCTTGACCGGCTGAAGGACGCGCTCGCGCTGGTCTTCCTCGCCGCTCTCGGCGCGATGCTGATCAGTTCCACGATCGGAACGATCATGCGCCTGGTCGGGGGAGTTGTGACGGCCGGAACCTTCCTGACGGCATGGTTCACCTGGTGGACCGGCGACGCGATGGGCGTGCTGTTCGTGACACCCCTGCTACTGCTGCTCTACAAGGTTCCGTGGCGACAGTACCGCTACGTCTACGCGGTCAGACTCGCCGAGATCAGTGCACTGCTCGCCGGTTCCTTCGGCCTGATCCTGATGGGCGAACTGCTGTGGGGCGTCCTCTTCCTGGCGTTCCCACTCATCGTCCTGGCCGCCTGGCGCTACCAGTTGGCCGGCGCCGCGCCCCTCGCAGTGATCGCGTCGGCGGTCACCATCGACGCCAGCGTGGCGGCATACGGCACCTTTGCCGGCAAAGACCTGCTCGGCAGGATGCTGCTTCTCCAACTCTTCAACGGCTCGATCGTCCTGACCGGACTAGTGCTTTCCGCTGCGATCAGTGAACGCAACCGAACGCGGGAAGAACTCGAACACGCCTGCGGGCAACTGCAGCAGACGGTCGGAAAACTCGACGAGATGATGCGACCCGGCACGCAGTCCGACCATCGGCAATGGACAGACCACCAGCGAGGCCAGTGATCCAGGTGAGACGGGGGAGAAGGTGCCTGGCGGCGCACCACCGCTGGTTCCGACCTCGTCAGGAGCTCATGCTCATGCGGGCTGGGCCTGGGTGAACGAGACGGCCCGGCCGCGAAGAGTCGGAGCCGAACCACGGGGACTCCGCGGTGCTTTCAGCCACACGTCGACCTGGTCGTCGGCCCACCAGCGCTTCCGGGCGGGCTTGGCCTTCTCGTGCGGCACGGACCGCGGCGTGCCGTTGGCCTTCTTGATCTGGTACTGGGCGATCGCGAGCGGATCTTCCAGGTCCTCGCCATCGAGGGGTACATCGGGGCAACGAGGGCTACGCCCGGGTACCGCAGGAACTCTGGCCTGACCCGAGCGGGCGTATCGGTCTGGCCCCATGCATGCACCGGCGCTTGGAGATCAACCAGGTGGCAGTTGCTCATGACAAGTCGCGTGGCTGGCGTCGCTTGCCTGAGTTCGTCCGGCGGGGACGAAGCCGACCCGACATCGCCGGTCGAAGAAGCCTTCTACTAGCCACGTACCTGGTAACCGTGGTTACATTCCCTACATGACTGATCGGGATTCGGGTTCGGGTGAGTGGGTCATGCTCACCTACCGGCTGCCTCGGGAGCCGTCGGCGCCGCGGTTGGCGTTGTGGCGGAAGCTGAAGCGGCTGGGGGTGGCACAGCTGGCGGACGGGCTGGTGGCTTTGCCGGCCGACGCCCGCACGCGGGAGCAGTTGGAGTGGGCGGCGGAGGAGGTCGAGGAGGCCGGCGGTGCGGCGGGGGTATGGCTGGCCCGGCCTTCCACGAGCGCTCTGGAGCGGGACGTGGCCGCACGCATGAACGAGGCCCGCGCCCAGGAGTTCGCCGAGATCGCCGACCAGGCTCGCGGGGCACTGGACGCCCCATCGGGAGACCGTGTGGCGGCGTTGCGGCGGCTGAGGGCGCAGATGCGGCGGATGGAACGCCGTGACTACTTCCGGCCGCCGGAGCGCGAGCAGGCTCGTCAGGCGCTGCGGGAGCTCGCACAACACGAGGTCGCTCAGCACGACCAGACGCAGGTGGCCACGTGGCCCGGCCACGGGGTGCGGGCATGAGGTGGGCAACCCGTGCCGGTGTGCACATCGACCGGAGCGCGTGTGCGTGGCTGATCCAACGCCATGTGGACACCGCTGCGGAGTTCGTGTTCGTCACCGACCCCGACCAGGTGCCCGAGGACGCGACCCCGTTCGACATGCGTGGGGTGGACCTGGGCCATCACGGCAGCGACTGCACGTTCGAAACGATCCTGCGCCGCTATCACCTCGCCGACCCGGTGCTGTGGCGCATCGCCGGGATCGTGCACGAGGCAGACCTCGAGGACGACCACTACGACGCCCCCGAGGCGCCCGGCTTCGACGTCATCCTTCGCGCCCTGTCACTCGCCAATGACGACGCCACCGTCCTGGCCATGACCGCACCCATTTTCGACGCCGTATATGAGTATCTGCGCCGGGAAGTCCTCACGCCCGGAAGAACCCCCGGAAGGACCCCGGATGAGCCTGATCAGCCGTGACCAGGACCTGGTGCCCCTGCGGGAGGCCACCAAGGCGTGGTTCAAGATCTCCCTGCAAACCTTCGGCGGACCCGCCGGACAGATCGCGGTGATGCAGCGAAGCCTGGTCGACGAGCACCGCTGGATCGGTGAACGACGGTTCCTGCACGCACTGTCGTACTGCATGCTGCTGCCCGGCCCGGAGGCCCAGCAACTCGCCGTCTACGTCGGCTGGCTGCTCAACGGGACCGCCGGCGGGCTGATCGCCGGAGTCCTGTTCGTGCTCCCCGGCCTGCTGGCGCTACTGGGGCTGTCCGCGCTCTACGTCGGGCTGGGCGACACAGCGCTCATCACAGCGCTGTTCGCCGGGCTAGCCCCAGCGGTGCTGGCGATCGTGACCCAGGCCGTGATCAAAGTCGCCGGGCGGGCGCTGCACCATCGAGTCCTGATCGGCCTGGCGGTCGCCGCGTTCATCGCACTCGCCGCGTTCGCGGTGCCCTTCCCGATCGTGGTGCTCGCCGCAGGCATCCTCGGCTGGGTGATCGGCCGTGTGCGCCCGCAGATCATGGCCAAGCCTGCACAAGCGAAGCAGGATGACCGGCCGGAGCCGCTGATCTCCGACGACGCCCTGCACCACGCCGCACCCACCTTGCGCCGCGCGGGCATCATCCTCGCTATCGGCATCCCCCTGTGGCTGGGCCCGGTCGCCCTCGCCTTCGCACTGACCGGCGCCGACTCGGTGTCCACCCAGCAAGGACTGTTCTTCTCCGGCACCGCCCTGGTCACCTTCGGCGGCGCCTACGCCGTACTTTCCTACGTCGCACAGAAGGCAGTCGAGACCTACCACTGGCTGGCACCGGGGGAGATGGTGCGTGGTCTTGCCCTGGCCGAGACCACACCCGGCCCACTGATCATGGTGGTGCAGTTCGTCGCGTTCCTCGGCGCCTTCCGCGACCCCGGCACCCTCAACCCTTGGGCCGCCGCCGTCGTCGCATCGTTGCTGACCACGTGGGTCACCTTTGTGCCGTGTTTCTTGTTCATCTTCGTCGGCGCGCCCTACGTCGAACGCCTGCGCGGCAACAGGTCCCTGTCCGCCGCACTCACCGGCATCACCGCCGCCGTCGTCGGCGTCATCGCCAACCTGGCCATCTACTTCGCCACCGCGACCCTGTTCGCCAGCTCACACCCCTACGACTGGGGACCGCTGCACCTGAACCTGCCTGTCGTCACAACCCTGAAGCCCGTCGCACTGGTCATCGGCGCCATCGCGATGGTCCTCACCTTCAAGCTCAGATGGCCGGTGTTACGCACCCTTGGCGTCTGCGCGCTGCTCGGACTCGCCGCCGGATTCGTCCTCTGAGTCACATCGGTTTCCAGCGGTCCGCTGCCCGTGTCGTTTGATGTCAGACACGAACGGCACGGTCAGTGGTGCGGCGCCCGGCACATCGCCCGCGCACCTACCCGAGCTGGGGCTACATGGTGGAGAAGGGCGCCACCACCACCTGGGAGACCGGTGGCGGGATCGGTGTCCTGCATGGCTTCCGCTCGCTGTTCCTCCAGAACGAGCATGGTCAGATCCGGAGGCGCACTCGATCGCCGCGGGCCTGGACTATCCAGGGGTGGGGCCGGAGCTGACCGGGGAACTTCACGTCGCACAGCCGGTGGCTGGAAGGATCAGCGACGGACCTCCGCCGCCTGGAGGGTCGGTTGGACGGCAGAGGTCCGCTCGGCTGTGGGGTTCAGGACGTCCAGTGGTTCGACAGTGCGGACCGGTTTCCGGCGGCGTCGACGGCGCGGATGAAGCCGCTCTCGTTGTAGACGCTTTGACCCATGGGCACGTCGTAGGAGCTCAGGCCGTTGTCGTAGACGATGTCGTATTGCAGGTCCGTCTGCGGGGTGACGTCGTCGGTGGACTTGTCCCAGTAGAGGTTGAACGAGATGATGTTGGGGTCGTACACGACGTGGGCGTTCGTCGGCGTGCTCGGCGGCGTCGTGTCCGCGGTTCGCGGAAGCGTGATCCGTATTGGCTGGCTCGGTGCCGAGGTCTGCGGGTTGGGGTCGATGGTGGGGATCTCCTTGTAGACCACTGTCAGCTCGTGGGTCATGCCGGACTTGAGTCGCTTCATGGTGACCCCGGTCCTGGCGCCGAAGCACTCGCCGGTGCCGTTGTCGGAAACGATGATGGCGTAGGAGTGCTGCTCGTAGTTGGGCGGCTCGTCCCAGGCCAGGGTGATGGTGTTGCCGGACTGGCTGGCGAGGCGGACCGTTAGCGGCGGCAGCGTCACGTCGCCGGCAGTGTTCACCGAGCTCGCCGTGCTGGCATGCGGCGCCCGCGCGGTACCGAGTATCCCGATTCCACCGACGAGGGCGGCACCGGTCGTGGCGAGGAATCCTCTGCGGTCGTACGTGGAACGCATGACTCTCCCATCGTGGATGAAATATGACTATTCATCCACGGCCCGTCCGCGGATCGGGTTCACCGAATGGCCGAAAGCTGGCAGGCACGTCGATCCTCACCGGAGAAGGGATTACGACGACGCGCGCGCGGTGTGTGGGTCCGGGGCACCTTCTGTTTCCGAAAGTTCAACGCCAGTTGGTTGATCCTGCGCGACCAGCTCCCACGCGGTGGCACGGGCAGGCGGCGCTGGTCAGGGCCCGTTCGGCCCGGCGGCGCCGTTCGCAGCCCGGGGTAGAAGGATTGCGGACGTTCGAGGTTGTCAGTGCTGCCTTGGGACCGATCGAACGAGTGCGGCTAGCGTGGACACATGAGTGCACCGAGTGTGCGATTGTCCCTGTGCGGTGACGTGATGCTCGGTCGTGGCGTTGATCAAATCCTTCCGCACCCTGGCGACGCGGCGCTGCGGGAGGCCTTCGTGCGAGATGCCCTGGCATACGTCGAATTGGCAGAAGCGGTGAACGGTCGGATTGCTCGCCCAGTTGACTTCTGCTGGCCGTGGGGAGACGTGCTGCACCTGCTTGACGGGTTCGAGCCGAGCGTGCGAGTCGTGAACGTAGAGACGAGCATCACGCGAAGCGCGGCTTTCGCTCCGCGCAAGGCGGTGCATTATCGGGTCAACCCGCTGAACGTTCCTTGCTTGAGCGCAGCCAGACCCGACGTCTGCACTTTGGCGAACAACCACGTGCTGGACTTCGGATACCCAGGGCTTGAGGAAACTCTTCGGACGCTGGCCGGCGCGGGGCTGCGGGCGGTGGGGGCGGGCAAGAATGCGCACGAGGCCCGCCAACCCGCGATCGTTCCGCTCAGTGGCGGGGGGCGAGCAGTGATCCTCTCGGTTGGTATGGCGTCCAGCGGCATTCCGGAGGCTTGGGTTGCATCTGAACAGCAGCCCGGCGTCGATTTTCTGGCCGAGCCGTCGCAGATGGCCGCGGCCGACGTTACCGACCGGGTTCACGTGGTGAAGCGCGCCGGCGACATCGCGGTCGTCTCGATTCACTGGGGATCCAACTGGGGCTACGACATAGCTGACGATCAGGTCAGCTTCGCGCATGCACTGATCGACGGAGGTGTCGACGTGGTGCACGGGCATTCCTCGCACCATCCCCGTCCCGTCGAAGTGTATGAGGGAAAACTGATCCTCTACGGTTGCGGGGACTTCGTCGACGACTACGAAGGCATCACCGGTTACGAGGAGTTCCGCGATGACCTGCGGCTGCTGTTCCTCGTTTCCTTGGACCCAAGGACCGGGGAGTTGGCCGACATGAGGATGGCGCCGCTGCAGGCCCGGCAGATGCGCCTCTGGCACGCGTCGGGGGAAGATTCCCGGTGGCTACGGTCCACGCTGGACCGGGTCAGTCGCCGCTTTGGTTCACGAATCGACCTCGAGCCGGACGGCATGCTCATTCTGCGGCGAAGGAGACCCCCGACAAGCAACTGTCGTACCACACCTCCCGCAACGACGATCCCAACTGCGAGTGCGAAGTACTGCCCAGCAGAACGCCTCCGGCCCAGGGCCCGACACGCATGCCGAGTCTCGCAGCGCCGCTAGCCCGTCTGGCGGATGCGGGAAGACGAAGTTCCGCAGGTCAGAGCGGGTACGAGTGGATGTGCAAGGTCGGGCGGTGTCCGGATCGGCTCGGGAATCGCGCGGAGTCGGAATCCGCTCGCGGATCACGCGCCGTTCCCCGCTGATCCTGTCAGTTGCCTCCCCGATGCCCGGCGGGACGAGTCGCCGGCCAAGACTGCTACGTCAGTGCCGTGGTCACCTCGAGCGCCAGGATGGTGACCACCTTCGAGGACAGTCCCTGACCCTCGAAGGGACCAGAGCCAACCGCCGCGCCGTACACCGCCATCAGCACACTTGGGGCGGACACCGAGCGCGACCAGCGCGATCAGGTCACGCTGCCTGCCCCAGACGAGCAGATTCAGCAGGTTTCCGGCATAGCCGAAAATACAGAAGCTGATTCCCAATCCCGCCAGGAGTAGTGTCTGTACGCTTCTTCGGAAAGGGAACCGTTCTCGGTATTGCGGGAGCATCAAACCGCCATACGGTGAACCGCGCCCTAAGCTTCGTAAGGACCCGCGAAACCTGCGTCTGTCCGCACGGCGAAGTTCGGGCAGAGTCCGTCCTGTGCCGAGAAATCCCCTACTTTCAGCAGTCGCGCCACTCCGATTAACGAGACTTCAGGTTGTACGGCGAAATCAACAGCACAGCCTAGGATTCCCGAGTGCTTGATTCCCATGGTTCACCGCCATTTGGATTTTCGATTGTCTGTCCATCGCCGGGGCAGTTTCCAGGCGTCAGCGGATGCTGAGAGAAAAACCCCACTCACAAAGGAGTGACGCAAGGCATGTCGAAAAAGCATCTCGGTAGGCTCGCCGCCGGCGCAGCGTTCGCGAGCGCGACACTGCTGGTAGCTGCTCCAGGAATCGCGTCCGCGAGCGTTGCGCCCACTGGCAACGTGGCGACCTGGGGCGGCCAGTGCATCAAGGGCGACCATGGCAAGAAGGACCAGTGGTTCATGGGCGAGCACGGTAAGAAGGACCAGTGGTCCAAGGGTGAGCACGGCAAGAAGGACGAGTGGTCCAAGGGTGAGCACGGCAAGAAGGACGAGTGGTCCAAGGGTGAGCACGGCAAGAAGGACCAGTGGTCCAAGGGTGAGCACGGCAAGAAGGACGAGTGGTCCAAGGGCGAGCACGGCAAGAAGGACCAGTGGATCAGAGGTGACCACTGCGCGACGCCGCGCGGTTGGGTCGACGGTGGTGACGGGGGTTCGTCGGGCGCCAACCCAGGACTCGCGGCCGGCGGCGCGGGTGCGCTGGCGGCGGCTGCCTTCGGCGGCATGTTCCTCGTGAGGCGACGTCGTACCGGCACGCTCGCCTGACACAGTGACGACTGAGATCGGCGGCCGCCGCGGACGACCGCGGCGGCCGCCGATCGACATTGCGGTCAGCCGGACCCTGAGCGGGGCGAGCTGCCTGGTCCCGCACCAACGCATGCCAGTCTCGAATCCGCCGGTGCCATCAACACCGACTGGATCCCCGCTATTGACGACCCCGCCTGGGCTCCGCATTTGGCTGACCTCGCCCATCCCGCAGACACCGCCACGCTCACATCGCCCGACGAGGCGGTCGAGGAGGCACCGCAGTGAGGTCGGGGACTGTCCATTTACGTCCGCCCGCCCCCGTCGACGGCAGGTCGGACCTCCCGAGGCATCCTGGGGCCACGACCAGAACAGCCATCTGGAGGGGACTGCCGCGGTGGGTGGGACGGCGCGGGCGACGACACGGCACCGACGGCGCCGACCAACCTGCACGTGGTGAGCAACACCGCTGACGGAATCGAACTGGCCTGGGACCCGTCCAAGGATCGGTCCGACGTGAACTATCTCGTTGACACTCGTGCCTCGGATCGATCCGAGGCACGAGTGTGCGCGGCGGGCAACTCACGTCCGCGCCGGTCTTCCACATGGCGGGGCTTCGACGTATTCGACACCCTTGCCACTGGCGAGGAGGTGGCGGCCCACAAGCCAGATCCGGAGGTCTACCTGCTCGCGCTCGACCGGTTCGGTGTGGACGGCGACTCGGCGATCGCCGTGGAGGACAAACTCGCGGCCGAGGTATCTCAGCCGATGAGGCTGATCCGACGAAGACGGCGACGATCTCGAGGATCACGGCTCCGAGAGTGAGCGCCCAGAATGCGCCGCCGAACGTCTTGCCGAAGCCGAGGGTGGAGCCGAGAAGGGACTGGCTCAGCGCTGAGGTCTGGCCGAAGCGTTGCACGGCGACCGACCACCAGGAGTAGCGGGCAGCCTCCGGAACGTGAGTGACGGCGAAGTCGTCAACACCGACGTGTCCACCAGAACAGCACTGATTGCGGCTTCCCTGCCCACAAGTCCCCAGTAGGCCGGCCAGCTAGCGGCGAGGACTCTCACCGACGCATCTCCGAGCGGATCGGCTGCCGTCAGTGGCCCCCTCCCGTATCCGAGGTAACAGGTTGACTGTGCATGGGGTGTGTGTGAACATGTCGCCCACTGCGTGTCAACTCGTGTTGAGGAGCAAGATGGAGCAAATCATCCTCGATGTGGACCTCGCGATGGGTGCTCCGGGGAGTGACATCGACGACGGCTTTGCGCTGGCGCTGGCGCTTGCGGATCCGTCGATCGACGTTCGCCTCGTGACGACGGTCAACGGCAATACGGACGTGGCGACCGCCACCGCCCTCACGCTGGAGCTGCTCCATCGGCTTGGCAGGAGCGACATCCCGGTTCACCGCGGAGCCCAGCGGCCGTTGATCCGGCCGCAGGCGCGGCAGGGGAGTGTGCCCGACGGTATCCCGGTGCGGGAGCCGCAGCCCACGCCTGCCGCCCAGGCCATGGTCGAACTCGTCCGTGCCAACCCCGGCCAGGTCACGGTCGTCGCCGTGGGTCCGCTCACCAACGTTGCGCTGGCGATGCGGCTGGACTCGTCCTTCGCGGCCAACCTCAAGCAGCTGGTGATCATGGGCGGCGTCTTCGACAACCACACTCACCGCGCGACGATGCCGGGCGAGTTCAACATCTGGAACGACCCAGAGGCCGCGCACATCGTGCTGACCTCGGAAGTCACCGCGAAGTGGGTGGGGCTGGACGTCACCCTCAAAGTTCGCGTCAGCATGGAGCAGGCCAAGGAGATGGAGGCCAGTGACCGGCCGTTCGTGTCTTTCGCCGGCAAGTACACCGCGGCCTGGATCGACCACATCAACACACGCGGGCGTGGTGAGGACGACTCCTGCGCGATGCACGACCCGCTCGCCGTCGCAGCGGTCACCCACCCGGAGTTCCTGACCTGGGCACCCGCGTACGTGCAGGTAGAGACGGGTGACCGCATGCGCGGCGCGATGGTCACCGACTACCTGGAAAGTGACTGGGCCCCGGACGAGCGTCACGCGCCACTGTCCGCGAACGCCCTGGTGGCGAGGGCTGTGGACGCCCAGGCCTTCAACGAGTTCTTCCTCACCCGAATCAAGGAGCTGTAATGAAGGGCACAGCGTTCCGGCTGACTGTCGTCGGAGCGGTGGCCGCTCTGGCGATCACCGCGTGTGGCGGCGGCGGTGGAGACACCAAGGCCAGCCCGACGTCGGGGGAGTGGACGCTCCCCGGCAAGGACCCCAAGGCGACCCTGAACGTCGTGGGCATCCTCGACCCGAAGGCCGACGGCATGAACAAGGTGGTCGCCGCATTCGAGAAGGACCACCCCAACATCAAGGTCACGTATCAGTACGTGCCCTTCGACAACCTGAACAGCGTCCTGGACTCGAGGATCACGTCGAAGACCGGCAACCCTGACGTCTTCTGGGTGGACCAGCCCAGAGTTCCGGCACTGGCCACACGCGGCTACCTCGAGGATTTGACGAAGCAGTTCAAGGGGCGGACGGGCAACCTCCAACCAGCAACCGTGAAGAACAGTTCGTTCAACGGGAAGCTGTGGTCGCTTCCGATCGCCAACTCGACCCAGGTCCTCTTCTACAACAAGGACCTGCTGACAAAAGCAGGTGTCAAGGCACCGTCGGTCGAACCCACGCAGCGGATCACCTGGCAACAGTTGAAGACCGACGCGCAGTCCGTCCAGAAGAAGGGCGGCGCACAGAACGGCCTACTCTTCGGCCAGCCCAACCGCTACTACCAGTTGGAGCCGCTGCCTGTGTCGGCCGGCGGCGGTATCGGCGCCAAGGGCAAGGGCAACCTGACGCCGGCAGTAACCAACGCCGGCTGGGTCAAGGCGATGACCTACTACCGGACGTTGTTCGCCGACAAGGTGACACCGCGCGGGATCGCTCCCGAGCAGATCGACTCCACGTTCCTCGCCGGCAAGTCCGCCTACCTGGTCGAGGGCAACTGGATGGTCGGCAAGCTCGCCGACTCAAAGCTGAACTGGGGAGCTGCGCTCAACCCGGTGTGGGAGGGCGGCAAGCCGGCCACGCCCAACGGCTCATGGTCAGTGGGGATGAACCCGTTCTCCAAGCACAAGGACGCCGCCGCGATCTTCATGAAGTGGCTGGCAGTCGACGGTGAGAGCGGATATGCAAAGTACCGCGCGTACGCCGAGCTCCCCGCCAACAAGGCTGGCCTGAAGTCTTACCTTGCGAGCGAGGGGTTCACCGGCACTGCGGGCGGGAAGCAGGCCGCCCAGGTGGTCGACTACGAGACGAAGCACACCTCTGTGGGACGGGTGTCGACGGTCGGCTACATCGAGTTCGAGGACATCATCGGCCGAGCCTTCTCCGACATCGCCAACGGCGCCGATCCGAAGAGCGCGCTGGAATCGGCACAGACACAGCTCACGAAGGCCTGGCAGCAATACAAGTAGCACCTGTGGAAGGGATGGGTCGCTGTGCAGATGTCCCGTACGGCCCGAACGTCGCCACGACGAAAGGATGCCGTCACCGCACTGGCGTTCCTGGCGCCGGCACTGGTGGCGATCGGTCTCCTGCGAATCGTCCCGTTCGTCGGCGCCGCGTGGTCGACGCTGTACGAACGGGTCGGCGTGGGGCTGCTCGCGGAGCAGAAGTTCGCCGGCCTGCACAACTACGCCACGCTGTTCAGCGACCCGCTCTTCCGCGGCACTCTGGTCCGGACGGTCGTCTTCAACCTGGTGATCAACCCGGTCCAGATCGCGCTGGCGATGTGCGTCGCACTGCTGATGACGCGCGCGGTTCCGCTGCGAGGCCTTTGGCGGACCGCGGTGTTCATCCCGTGCACCATCCCGTTGGTGGGGTCCTCGATCGCGTGGGGTGTCGCGCTGCGCGGTGATGGTCCCGTCAACGGGATCTTGCGCGCGATCGGTGTCGGTTCACAACCGTTCTTCACCTCGCCGCAACAGGCGCTCGCCAGCATCATGCTGGTCGCCTCCTGGGTCGGGATCGGCTACTGGATGCTCTTCCTCATTGGTGGGCTGAACGACGTGAGCGCTGAACTCTACGAGGCAGCAAGCATGGACGGGGCGAACGCCTGGCGGACCTTCTGGTCGATCACCCTTCCGTCGATGCGACGGCCGTTGTTGTTCGTCCTGGTCGCCGACACGGTCGCCAATTTCGTTCTCTTCGTCCCTGTCCAGCTGCTCACCAACGGTGGCCCGCAGGAGTCCACGACGCTGCTCATGTTCGACGCGTACCGCCGCACCTATACATACTCGCAACCGAACCTGGGGGCGACCTCCACGTTGGTACTCACCGTGATCATGCTGGCGATCGTGGCAGTGCAGTTCCGCCTGCTCAGGGACGAGGACGCACAATGACGGCGACCACAGTCGAACGCCGCTCGGCTGGCACCGAACCTGCACGTGAGCGGCCGCAGGCTCGGCCTCAACGGCTACTGCTGACCGCACTCCTCACGGTGCTCGCCGCGCTGACCGCACTGGCGTTCATCTTGCCCGCCCTGTGGATGCTGCTCGGCTCGCTGCGCCCCGGCAACCAGGTGATCGAAAGCGTCAGCCCACTCGGCTGGCACACACTCATCCCCACGAGCTGGACACTCGACAACTACGTGGCGCTGTTCGGCGAGCTGCGCTTCGGCCGGAGTATGGCCAACTCCCTGTTCGTCGCGTTCGCCTCGGTGCTATTGGGCCTGGTCATCTCGGTGCCGGCGGCGTACGCGCTGAGCGTGCTCCGGTTCCGAGGACGGGAAGTCGTCTTCGCGTTCCTCGTCGTGGGCTTCATGATTCCCTTCGAGGCCATCGCAATCCCGCTGGCGCAGCTGTTCACCAACTGGAACCTCGACAACAGCTATCTCGGTCTGATCCTGCCGGGCATCGGGAACGGTCTGGCCATCTTCAACCTGCGCCAGTCGTTTCGTGGGGTGCCGCCCTCGCTCCGTGAGGCGGCATTCATCGACGGCGCCTCCGACCTGCGCATCATGCTCCGGATCTATGTGCCACTGAACGTCACGACCTTGATCAACTCAGCGCTACTGATCTTCCTCGCACAGTGGTCGTCCTACCTGTGGCCCCTACTCCTGATCTCCAACGAGGACACCCAGGTCGCCTCGATTGCCATCGCCAGGACCTACACCGACACCCAGGTGAACTTCGGCCAGATGTTCGGCGGCGCACTGCTGATCAGCGTGGTCCCGGCGGTGTTGCTTCTCTTCCTGCAGCGCTTCTTCGCACGCTCGATCGCCACCTCGGGGGAGAAGTAGGTTGGGCGCCATCGCGGTGGTCGGATCTGTCAACCAGGACCTGCACCTGAGAGTGGAGTCCCTGCCGAGTCCCGGCGAGACGGTTCTCGCCGAGACGGTGGTCACCGGTACGGGCGGGAAGGGTGCCAACCAGGCGGTTGCCGTCGTAGCGTCCGGCGGTGCCGGCTACCTGGTCGGTGCCGTCGGTGACGACGCCGCCGGTGCCGCCGCACTGGAGGCTCTGCGTACCCACGCTGTGCATCTCGATGCGGTCCACCGCCTATCGGATACACCCACAGGCACCGCCGTGGTGACGGTGGACGCCTGCGGCCAGAACAACATAGTCGTCGCGGCGGGCGCGAACGCGTTGCTCACGCCGGAGCAGGTCACGTGCGCGCTGAACAACCTTCCCGACGTCACCACCGTGCTGGCTCAATGTGAGGTGAGCCCGGAGGCCGTCGCGGCGGCAGCCGCTCACGCCAGTTCCGCCGGCGCGCGGTTCGTTCTGAACCTCGCGCCGTACCGCACGATCGGCGCGTCGATCCTGAAACAGTGTGACCCCCTGGTAGTCAACGAGGTCGAGGCAACCGCACTCGGACGGGATCTGGGCCTTGCGGTCGACAATATGGAGGCGTTGTCACTTGAGCTTGCGAAGCGGTGCCCATCAGTCGTGATCACCCTCGGTCCGGGCGGTGCGCTGCTGGCTCAGGGCGCTACCAGAGTGTTGATCTCCGCACCTGCCGTCCACGTGGTGGACACGACCGGTGCAGGCGATGCGTTCGTGGGTGCGCTGGCGGCACAGTTGGCCGAATCAGGCGACCTCGAACACGCCTGTCGCGCCGGTGTTGCCGCCGGCTCCCGGGCGGTGCAGCATCATGGTGCACTGCCATGACCGACGGCAGTTGGACGCTCGGTACGAAGGAGACGGTGTGAGATGCCCGTCACCCGCGCGGATGTAGCCAGGCGGGCGGGGGTTTCTCCCGCTCTGGTGAGTTATGTACTCAACTCGGGGCCACGGCCGGTGTCCGCCGAGAATCGCCGGCGGGTGCTTCAGGCCATCGAGGAACTGGGCTACCGCCCCAACCGCATCGCACGAGCCCTGCGGGAGAACCGCACCCATTCGATCGCGATGCTCGTGCCCGATTACGTCAACCCGCACTTTGCTGAGCTTGCCCAGGCCGTCGAGGACGAAGCGTTCGCCAACGACTACGTTCTGTTGATCGGGACGGCCAACAACGAGGTCATGCGCGAACGAAGCTATCTCCGGTCGTTCGTGGACCGCCAGGTAGACGGGCTACTGCTGATCTCAGCGGCCTCATCGCCAGACATCGCACAGATCTCGGAGGCGAGGATCCCGGTAGTCCTCCTGGACCGGGCGCCGAAGGATTCAGGCTTCTCCACCGTTGTGATCGACAACAAACGCGCCTCCCGTGAAGCGGTCGAACACTTGCTGGGGCACGGCCGCCGCGCTCCCGCGTACATCGGTGGCCCCCGGGAGCTGACAGCAGTGGCCGAGCGGGACGCCGGTTGGCGGGAGGCGCTCGAAGCTGCGGAAGATACCGGCCTTCCGCCGCAGGTCCACACCGCCTTCTCGCCCAGGGGCGGCTATGAGGCAATGAAGACGCTCCTGCTCTCGCCAGAGGTCATCGACTCTGTGTTCGTTGCGAGCGATGCACAAGCAATCGGCGCCCTGCGGGCCTGTTCTGAACTGGGCTGTCGAGTACCAGACGACATCGCACTTGTGGCGTTCGACGGAACGCAGGCCGGCGTCTACACCAACCCCAGCCTGACCAGCGTCGTGCAAGGGATCGAGGACATCGCACGAGTAGCCATCGCTGAACTCCTGCAGCGGATCGGGCAACACGACAGCCCCGCTCGCCACCGGGTTGTGGAAGCGCGCCTCCGCATCGGTGGCACCTGCGGCTGCTGACGGGTTGCTGGGGCGGATGCCGAAGCTATCGGCAAGCTCTGCGCACCGCGGGTATCTGCAGGCACGCGGAGTGGGACGTCGAAGGCGGCTGGGGCGCATGTCCCGGACGACTTGTCCGTCGTGGCGATCCACGACATCTGGTTCGCCGCACGGATCTTCCCGCCGCCGACCGTCGTCCGGCTGCTGCTGGAGCAGATGGGGGAGCGCGTGCACGTTTTCCATGACGACGGTGAGCGATCGTCGTGTGAGCCTGGCGCGACGTGCCGCAGCAGTTCGACCAGGCGGAGGATTGAGTCGCTCGGTCCCAGCTGCCTGGCTCCGCCTGCGCCGAGTCTTGAGGCGAAAGGCCGGCGAGCAGTGACGTGGGGCGTGGCTCCGCGATCTTCGACCCTTGACCGCTCCACTCGGGCCTTCAGTCCGGCCGGTTGCGAGGCGGATGGAGCGAAGGTCAGGGTGATCCGTCGATGATGTGGTAGACCTCTTCGATCACGGGCTCCGTTCGTGCCACCTCGGTGAGCCCGAGATCGACCGCGATAAGAGCGAGTTGGTCGAAGTAGGCCCGGAGTGCTTCTTCGCCTTCCCAGACGGAGATGGTGCGGAGTTCGTCGTCCTCGCGGTAGCAGACGTGGTAGAGGCGCTCAGCCGGTGCGCCGAGCCCTGCTTCGTCGAGGGAGTTGGCGATCTCGTCGCACTGTCCGGCGGTCATCCCCGGTGGATCGAACTTGACCAAGAACCGTCTGGGTCCTTTAGCGGCTGTTCGTTTGGAGTGGATGATGGTGTGTACGTCGTGGACGTCGGGTTCCTGCAGCACGATCCCCACGTCCTTGAGGGCTGGGACGAGTGCTTCGGCGAATTCCTGGAATTGACCCGGGCCCATTGTGGGTGGTGAGTCCCAGACGTCGACAATCTTCATCCGGTCCTTGGGCCCGTAGGCGACGTGGTAAAGGCGTCCCGGGGGAGAGCCCGCGCCGGCCTCCTCCAGTATCAGGAGGAGGTGGTCGTAGCTGTCGACACTGTGGGTGGACAGTTCGAACTTGAACAAGAGTGCCATCCTGCAACTGCCCTCCCAAAGACCCCCGGGCGCTGAACTGGTCGTTTTGGGAGGTTCTGCCGACCAGCGGTACGCGAGACACGTCTTCTTCAATAGTCGCACCGTGACGCCGTCGAGGGGACAACGAGCCGGGCTTGCAGACAGTCCGTCTCATTCGTCCGTGTTCGCAGCCGCCGTTCACGCAGGAACGACCGGCCTCAGCCCGCGCCCGGAGGATGGGCGCACAGTCATGAACGGCTTGGGAACTGGGCCGTCCCCGAGTGCCGTCATCTGGCTGCGGGACGTGATCCGTTCCAACCCAGCGACGTTCCGGAAGGTCGGGCCGGGCGAGGCCGCGTCCAACCGGCTGTCGGCGGTGTTCGAGCGACCGACCGGGCCTGGGACGTCGCGATCGAGGTCTGGTGTCGTGGCTCGCGCACTCGATCGTGTCCGCCGTGAGCGGCTTCGGCGGCCGCTGTCAGGTCTGGGCTGGGGGTCGAGGACGAGCAGGCCGCCCTGGCGTACCAATGCATGGTTGTCGTCGAGCAGGGTGCGGGTCGGCGCGACGTCGGCAGTCTTCATTCGGGCCTGCGACGGCACAGCATCAGAAGTTTGAGGGGTCTGGTAGTCGAGGGGGGAGTGCAGCCGTCGCCGGTTGTAGAACGCTTCGATGTGGTCGGCGACGGCGAAGCGGGCACGGGAGCGCGGGTGGGGAACGTCTGCCGGTAGTACATCTCGTTCGTCAGGGCTGCGAAGAACGATTCCGCGGCTGCGTTGTCCCAGCATTATCCGGCTAATAGGTGCGACACCGACGTCGCGGCATCGCAGGACCAAAGGCCCATATTTAGGCCACCGGTCGTTATCCGTAGCCCGGCGGCCGTGGCACCGGTTTTCGGTGCAGGAGAGCGCGACCGTAACCAGGTGGCCTCATGTCCGTCGTCGACAGCGTGCGTACTGCGGCATGACCAGGACGACCGGGGAGATCGGAGCGAACACCAGCACCTGGGCGCGGATTCTCGGAGCGGTCGAGGTGGACCGTACATTCGGCCCCACCGCCGACTGCCATGATCCCCTCCTGGCTTCGTGACTGCAGGGCAACCGTGGTGATTGTTGAGGTGTCTCGGCGTCGGGGCTGCACCAGTCAGGTGCTCGGGAGACCATCGGTGGGTTTGGAGAGGCACCAACTGACCGGACGGCTGTACTGCGTTGTGGGTTCAGCCGACGACGAACCGCGATGAGTCGTATGTAAGAACGTATGCGCGCTCAAGCGTTCTTCTCCAGAAGGGACATTCATGCGAGCCATCACTATCCGAGACCGCGAAGCCGGTCCCGCCGGGCTGTCCCTGACGGAGATGCCTTACCCCCACGCAGCCGAGAATGACGTCATCGTGCGGGTGCACGCCGCGGGTTTCACCCCCGGAGAGCTGGACTGGCCGGCCACGTGGACCGATCGTGCGGGCCGGGATCGGACGCCAAGCGTGCCCGGACACGAGTTGTCGGGTGTCGTCGAGGAACTGGGGTTCGGCACGACCGGTCTGAGTGTCGGCCAGCGGGTGTTCGGCATGGCCGATTGGGCCCGCAACGGTTCGCTCGCCGAATACTCCGCTGTCGAAGCCCGCAACCTCGCGCCGCTGCCGGCGGACGTCGACCATACTCGCGCTGCCGCGCTGCCGATCTCCGGACTTACCGCCTGGCAGGGCCTGTTCGACCACGGCCGCCTGGCAACGGGCCAGACCGTCATGATCAACGGCGCAGGAGGCGGCGTCGGGTCGATTGCGGTACAGCTCGCCCGCGAGGCGGGCGCCCGGGTCATCGGCACCGGCCGGGCCGCCGACCGCGACCAGGTGCTTGCGCTGGGCGCCGAAACGTTCCTGGACCTGCAGGCGGAGAAGCTGGAGGACGTTGCCGATGTCGACGTTGTGTTCGATGTGATCGGCGGAGACATTCTCGACCGATCCGCCACCGTGGTACGGGCCGGGGGGACGCTTGTCAGCATCACCATGCCGCCCAGGAGTCAGCTCAAGGACGGGCGGGCGGTCTTCTTCGTGGTCGAGCCCGACCGGGTGCGGCTTTCCGAGCTCGTCACGCGGCTGAGGGAGGGTAGGCTCACACCGCTTGTCGGCTCGGTAAGGCCGCTCGAGGAAGCCGCCGCCGCGTTCGCCCCCGGCACGCGTACCCAGGGCAAGACGATCATCCGCGTCACGGAAGACTGAACAGGAGTCCACCCTCGCACCGAGACGCCATTTTCAGTGGTGAGCTCGATGTCGCTGGCCGGTGACTTGCTCGGCGAGTGGACTTCGCTGGGTTGGTGCGGGTCCACGGGGTCAGATGATGCCGCCGTTGACGTAGAACACCTGGCCGTTGACCCAGCGGCCCGGACCGGCAAGGTACGCGACCGCCTCGGCGATGTCCTCCGGAGTACCGAGGCGTTCCAGCGGAGGCGCCTTGGCCAGGTTCTCGATGGTGGCCTGGTCCTTGCCCTTCAGGAAGAGACCGGTCGCGGTCGGCCCGGGCGCGACAGCGTTCACAGTGATGTCCCGGCCGCGCAACTCGCGGGCGAGGATCAGGGTGATCGCGTCCACCGCACCCTTGGAAGCCGCGTACGGCGCGTACCCAGGCATGGCGAGCTTCTTCACACTGGTGGAGAAGTTGACGATCGCCCCGCCCGACCTGAGTCTGCGAGCGGCCTGCTGGTCGACCACGAACGTGCCGCGGATGTTCGTGCGGTGCATGCGGTCCAACGCTGCCAGGTCGAAGTCCGCGACCGGGCCGAGCAGCATGATCCCGGCGGTGTTGACGAGTACGTCGATGCCACCGAACGCCTCCTCCACCGCGCCGAACGCCGTCGCCATCGCCTCCTCGTCGGCCACGTCGCCGGGGACGGCCATCGCCTGACCGCGCTCCCGGGTGATGGCGTCAACGACCTCCTCCGCACGGGCGCGGTTGCCGACGTAGTGCACCGCGACGGCCATGCCGTCGGCGGCCAGCCGCTTCGAGACCGCCTGACCGATGCCGCCGGAGCCGCCGGTCACGAGGGCGACGCGAATTGGCTTCTCCGGCGGTGTTCCCGGCTCGGTCATGGAGTTCCCGTTCCCCCGCCGGCCGCGTTCATGCCGGGGAACGGAATCCTCGCGCGTCGGGCGGTCGTGGACCGAGCCGTCGGTGTGAGCGGGCCGCCGGCCGGAACCGCCCCCGGGCGGCAGGCGCCGATCTCCCGCCGTCACCGAGATCATCGGGTGTGCGGGTGTGCGCGTGTGCGGCCACCAGGTCGAACGCGATCGGTGCGAGGTGACAACACCGATCACCGTCCACAGAAGGCGAACGCCTTCTAGGGCTGACGTCGGCCGCAGGCGTTCGCTACCTGTGTGACTATGCCGAGCAGCCAGGCGTCGGCAAGGAGTAGCGGGCCACCTGTGAAGTACTGGCAACACGACCGGGCCAGGACGGGACCCCTGGTCGAGGGCGTGATGGATCGGCGCGGGTGACGCTTGACAGATGACAACACACGGGATTCGACCTACGCAGGAGTGGCCGCGGCTGTTGCTGTCGGGCTGGACCGCCACCCGGGACACACTGCACATGTGGACACAAGTCGTCGGCAAGATCCGCCTGGCGCACGCGCCGCTGGTCAACCACTGGTGGCAGGTGCCGCTGTATGTCAGTCCGCGAGGCCTGACCACCTCCGCGATCCCCTACCTTGATCGCTCGTTCGACATGGAGTTCGACTTCCTCGACCAGCGACTGCGCATACGGGACAGCGCCGGAGGGAGCCGCCAGGTCAGTTTGGAACCCAAGTCCGTAGCCGACTTCCACGCCCAGACCCTGAACGCCCTCGACGAACTGGGCATCCACACCACGATTCAGCCGCACCCAAACGAGGTGGAACCCGCGATCCCATTCGCCCAGGACACCCGCCACGCCTCCTACGACGGAGAGGCGGCCCGGTTGTTCTGGCGCCAGTTACTCCAGGTCGACCGAGTGCTGCACGAGTTCCGTTCGTACTTCACGGGGAAGGTGAGTCCGGTCCACTTCTTCTGGGGAAGCTTCGACCTTGCCTGTACCCGCTTTTCAGGGCGTCCGGCACCGACATACCATGGCAGCGCGCCGAACGTCGGCGACTGGGTGATGGCCGAGGCCTATTCACAGGAACTAAGCAGCTGTGGGTTCTGGCCCGGTGGAAGCGCCGAGGGGACCTTCTACTCATACGCCTATCCGGAGCCCGACGGCTTCACGCGGTCCCCGGTCTCGCCGTCCGAGGCCTTCTACGGCAAGGATCTCGGCGAGTTCCTCCTTCCGTACGAGGTCGTGCGCCTGGCCGACGATCCCGACGCCACGCTCATGGACTTCCTGCAGACCACCTACGCGGCCGCTGCAGACCGCGGCAGCTGGAGCCGAGCCGCGCTGGAGATCGATCCCTCGCGATGGGCCCGGTCGCGACTCCTGGCAGAGCAGACACCTCGAGCACGAGGTTGATCAGGCGCGGACGCCTCACGGCGCGCCAGGCACGACGGTCAAGTGGCACCATCCGCAGACGCCGCCAAGACAAGACCCTGCTCGTCGTCCGAGCTGACCGGTAGGTGATTCCGTGGACCACAGCCAGCACAGCCCTGACACGCAGGGAAGACGATCGTCCAGCGCGACATAGGGGGTAGACGACAATGACAAGTACGACCCTCGACGACCTCGTGGTGTCGCCGGAGTCCGCGGTATCAGCCGCCGCATTGGAAATGGCAACCGCCTACTTCTCGTCCACTATGCTCAACCACTCCCTACGCGTCTACGTGTGGGCAGCGGCCCACGGCACGTCGCAGAACATTCACTTCGACCCGGAACTGCTGTTCGTGGCGTCGCTGTTCCACGACATTGGCCTGGTGCCCGAGTTCGACAGCCACGCCGTCTCCTTCGAGGAGGCCGGCGGTCAGGTGGCGCGGGTGTTCGCGGCCGGCGCCGGATGGCCCGCGGAGCGCCGCGAACGCCTGCCGGAACTGATCAGCCGGCACGTACTAGGAGACCGCGTGGACCTGTCCATGGATCCCGAGGGGCACCTCCTGGCGCGAGCGGCCGGCGTGGAAATCACCGGCAGACACGCGGACGACTTCTCTCCCGGGTTCAAAGCCGAGGTGCTGCAACGGTATCCCCGGCTCAGCTTCATCGAGGAGTTCCTGGCCCTCTCCCACGAGCAGGCTCAGCGCAAACCGGACAGCCCGCCCGCAACCTGGATACGGACCAACCTCGATGCGAGGATGGCGGACAACCCGCTGGACGAGACCCCACTCCGGCTGCCGGCCGGAGACTGAGCCCGGACCGATCAGCAAATATCGAACGTCGTGGCGGCGTCTGCGGAACGTCGATCACGCAGGCTGTCCCCGCGCGCCGAGAGCGAAGGTGTGGCCCCCTGGGGTGGCATGCGAGGAGTATCACGCATCTAGCTCGACCTCGCAGATCGGATGGACACGCTGATGTTCAGCAGCTTCCCCGATCACCGGAGCTTGAGGATTGATCGAGTTGTCCCCTGTGGCCACGAGTCCCCGGGCCGGTAGGCAATGGGCCGCCACGTAGACGAGGCCCACGACGTTCTCGGCCATGCCGGCCACAGTGATCACCGCACCGCCGTAGGAGTGGCCGACCAGTACGACGGGGCCCCCCAAGCTGTCGGAAAATCGCTGGCGACACGGACGTCAGCGAAACCGTGCGACCGGATCTACCACGCGGGCTACCGGTAGCTTCCGGTGGGGCGGTGGACGTGGAGCGCTACCATGCCCGCGAAGATCCCAGCTAAGGCATTTAGGCCGTTTTCGACCCCGGGTAGACCAAATGCCCGCTGGCTGGGACTAAGAGACAGATAGGTATCGGTCCTGACCATCCATGGGCCGCCACCTGCGGACTTCCAACGCGGTTACCAGTCTGCAATCTTCGCGATTCGACGAAGTCTCCTACACGGTAAATGGGCGCCTAACAGCAGGCTGGACAGCGCTGGGCTGGAGATCCTCTCATCGAGAGAGTGCATTTCCTGCTGGGGAAGAAGTCGGTCGGCCGGCTTGTGACGACCGCGACGTTGGCGGGGGTTGCCCTGTGCATCAGAGGTGAGCAATGCTGAATTGCCGCATAGTAGTGATCAATGACGTTCGCCTGCGGAGGTTGATACGTTGACTAAGTTGCTGCACAGTTCAATAAAAATACCCACATCTGGCGACCAAGCGCTCCATCGTCGTGAGGCGTGGCTGCAGGCGACCGTGGAGATCACGTCGGCGATGCTGGCAGGCACCAGCACGGATGAATTGTGGCCCCTCATCGCGAGCAGGGCCCGCGCGGCCTCAAACTCTGACATCGCCCTGGTCATGTTGCCCACCGGCGATCCGAACTGGCTGATGATTGTTGCCGCGGCCGGCGAGGGCGCCGACACTTTACTGGGCCAGCGGCTGCCTCTGGATCGTTCGATCACTGGACTGACCTTTGCCACGGGCGAACCACAGCTCTGGAACGACTGGGCCGAACACCCCAGCATCTACCCTCCGGCGCGCCCATGGGTGGCCTCCTTCGGTCCGGGCATGGGCGTGCCGATGGGGGACCCCGAGGGAGCCCAGTTGGGCACGTTCAACGTCGGCAAGCGTCGGGGCCGGCCCAACTTCGACGACCTGGACGTGGCAATGCTCAGTTCGTTCGCCTCGCAGGCCGTGCTGGCCAAGCAGCAGGAAGAACACCGCACCCAGGCCGAAGGTCTGCGCCTGCTGGAAGAGCGCGACCGGATCGCCCGCGACATGCACGACCACGTCCTCCAGGAACTCTTCGTCACCGGAATCAGGCTGCAGAGCATGGCCGCTGCCGCAGACGCCGAACCCCGCGCGCGGCTGCGGCAGCGGCTGCTGGAGACGGTGGCCACGCTCGATGACGTCATCGGCCAGATCCGTATGACGATCTTCGGGCTTCGCCCCTCCCCGGTGCCGTACCAGCAGTCCGGTGATGGCGTGCGGCAACGAGTGTTGAACGTCGTTCACGACGCCACCCCTTCGCTCGGGTACGCGCCGTCGATCCACTTCACCGGCCCGATCGAACTGGTCGACGACGGCATCACCGGTGATCTCATTGCGGTCGTCCGCGAAGCACTGTCCAACGCCGCGCGGCACGCCCACGCCACCCAGGTCAGCGTCGACGTCACCGTCAACGGCAGCGGCCTGACCGTCCGTGTCTGCGACAACGGGCGCGGCATCGGCGACACGACCCGCCGCAGCGGCCTGCGCAACCTCCGTGTCCGCGCCGAACGCCACCACGGCACCTTCACCATCCACAGCCCCGGCGAGGGCGCCGCCCTTACCTGGAACGTCCCTCTTCCTTCCGAAGGGGCTGGGTACCCGGCTTGACGCCCCAAGCACCCGTCTTGGTTGGCCTCGGACGGGATGTGGCCTGATCTGGCGGCGGCGTAGGTAGACCAGGTTGGCCTTTCCTGCATCGGCGCCGACACCTGACCGACCGGCACTTCGTGCGCACCCGGCACCGTATGCGTGTGATCCCCTGCCCTGGCTGATGCGGACACGGAGTCGGCAACCTGAACGGTCTGCCAGACCCGCGGTCAGGATGGCCGAACACGACCGGTGTCAAGCATCAACTGCTCTGAGCCGGACCGGCCAGGGCACGTCGTGGGCGGCCGAGGCGGTGTCTTCGCAGGTCAGGTGGTGTGCCAGAGATGGCGTGTCCATTCCATGGATGGACGTTTGGCCCCACCACCGGCTGCCATGATCCCCTCCTGGCTTCGTGGCTCCGCAGCCAGCGTGGTGGGTAGTGCCGTGTCGGTGTCGGGCGCCGCACGTATGGCTGCGGGCGTGGGCTGCGGGCCGGGCCAGGAGCGCGGGGAGCAGGAGACCAGCCATGATCGGAATGAGGGTCGTCGCCGCCGGTGTGCTGGCCGTTGTCACGCTGACCGGAGTCGCGGCCTGCTCCACGTCGGACCAGACCGCCAACGCGAAGATGCCGACTGCCGCCGTGGCATCCAAGCGGCCAACGGAAACCCTCAAGCCTCTGCTCCAGCAGAACCTGCCGAATGTGAAGGGCAAGACATTCACCTCGGCGATCGTCGCCTTCCCGCCCAATGCACGTGCGAAGCCGCACCGGCATGGCGAGGCGTTCGTCTACGCCTACGTGCTCGAAGGCACCGTGCGCAGCGAACTCGCCGGCAAGCCCGTGAAGACCTACCGCGAAGGCGAGAACTGGGTAGAGCCGCCGGGCGCCCACCACGTCCTCACCGAGAACACCAGCCGGACCGAACCGGCCAAGCTCCTGGTTGTCTTCGTCTCCAACACCGGGGACAAGCTCAAGGTCGACGACCCGGGCTCGTAAGAGGGGGAGGCACGGTGAGTGAGCAGTTCGACGCGATCGTGGTCGGAATGGGGCCGGGCGGGGAGACCGTCGCGCAGACGTTGATGCACGCAGGCAGGCGTGTCGCGGTCGTGGAGAAGGAGCTCATCGGCGGCGAGTGCCCGTACTGGGCCTGCATGCCGTCCAAAACGCTGCTGCGGCCGGTGGAGGCCCGAGCGGAGACCTCCCGGGTGGCGGGTGCCTCCACACCTGCTCTCGACTGGACGATGATCCGGGACTATCGAGACGTCATCGTCGGCCATCTCGACGACAGCCCTCGAGTCGCGGCTTACCGCAACGACGGCGCCAGGGTCGTCAAGGGAGAGGGAAAGCTTGCCGGTCCGGGAGAGCTCAGCGTGAACGGCGACCGGCTGCAGGCGAGGGACATCATCCTCAGCACCGGGTCTCGGCAGGCCTGGCCACGGATCGACGGACTGGAAGAGGTCCCGGTCTGGACCAACCGGGAAGCCACGAACCTGACCGACATTCCCGCCCGGGTACTTCTCATCGGCGGTAGCGCGGTCGGGATCGAGCTCGCGACCTTCCTATCTCGGATGGGTAGCTCGGTCACCATGCTCGAGCGTGGGCCACGGCTGCTCATGCGGGAGGTTCCCGAACTGAGCGAGCGTGCACTGTCCGTGCTCGGTGGGGTGGATGTCCGCCTCGACTGCAGAGCCCAGGCGGTCCGCCGCGAGGGGACAGACACGGTGGCCGAGCTCGACGACGGCACGAGCGTGCGCGTCGATGTGGTCGTACTCGCCAGCGGACGAATCCCGAACTCCGATCTCGACCTGAAGACCGTGGACGTGAGCACCGGCCCGCATGGTGAGGTACCGACCGACGACCACTGCCGGGTCACCGACGGACTGTGGGCGGTCGGAGACCTGACCGGTGTCGCGATGTTCACACATACCGCGATGTACCAGGGTCGTGTCGTCGCCGACAACCTCCTTGGCAGACCGCGTACAGCGAACTACCTCGGCATTCCTCGAGTCGTCTTCTCCGAACCCGAGATCGCTGCTGTCGGTCTCACCGCGGACGCCGCTCGCAGGCAGGGCATCGACGTCGCGACCTCGCAGGTTGAACTGCCCGAGGTGATCCATCGACCCGAGACGTACGAGACGAAGCCACGTGGCACTCTCGGCCTCGTCGCCGACCGCCGGCGGAGGACTCTCGTCGGAGCGTGGGCGATCGCTCCCCAGGTCGGGGAGTGGATCCACACTGGCGCCCTGGCTATTCGTGCGCAACTTCCTGTTGACATCCTCGTTGACGACATAGCCCAGTTCCCGACCTTCAACGAGGCCTACTACGCAGCTGCGAGTGCCCTGCGCCTGTGACTGCCTGGAGCCACCGGAAGTACGTGCTGCCGGTGGAGACTCCACCTTTGGTTTCCGACACGACCGATCCCGTCGCCGTCTATGGTCAGCTGGCGACTGCTCGGCGGGCCGGTAGGGTTGTGAAGTACAGCTGAACGAGGTCCCTCGCGGGGGAGGGTTGCGGTGTCCAGTTTGGAATCGAAGAGTTTCAGCACACCGGATGAGACCCGGAGGTTCGCCGACAAGGGGGCCGCTGAGATGGTGGTGCTCGCCGGTGACACCGTCTTCAAGGACCGGTTCGAGCCGGGATGGCGTTGGTCTGAGCACGTCCGTCCGCTCGCTGGAACCGACACCTGTCAGTCTCCGCACCTGTTGTATGTCGTTTCGGGACGAATGCACTTCTTGATGGACGGTGGCACCGAAGGCGAGGTGGGCCCCAACGAGGTCGCACGGATCGAGCCAGGTCACGACGCCTGGGTGGTTGGGGACGACGCGTGCGTTCTCGTCGACTTCGGGGCCAGCGCTACGTATGCGCTGCCCGCTCAGAGAACGGCAGGCGCGAAAGCATAGACGTCGGTCTTACAGGCCCGCCTCTTCCAGTCGGGCAAGGAGTCCGTTCTTGCGCGCGTGTTGGGGGCGTAGTCGCCGGTCGACCGTACGGTAGTCCTCCCACTCCCGTCGATGACGGCGCCGCCGAGGAGGCGGTAGAAGTCCTCGGCGGCTAGCGGCGTACGGGATCCTCTTCGGCCGCCGACATGACATCACGTCGGCGGCTGCGTGCCCACCAAAGGTAACCGGCGCCGAGAGCGATGGTGCCCGCACTGGTGAGGCAGGCCAGGTCGTCAACGACCAAGCTGGCCGGTGACAGCTCGCCCAGGCGGGCCACCAGCGCAAGTCCCAGCATGACGTCGCGGCCTTCGAAGCGACCTGTCCGCGGGTGGGTGGCTCTTCGCCGATCGCCAGGCGGCCGAGGGTGGTCTTTCCACCCCCCGACTCACCGACCACCGCCAGCACGTCGTTGTGCTCCAGTGACAAGCTCACCTTGTCAAGGACGGGTCGGTCGCCGGCAGTGGTGGGGTACCAGTGGCTCACCGCGTCGACGTCGAGCAGGCTCATCGGGTAGTCCCCTCGAGGAGGTTCTCGTTGACCACATGGCAGGCGACGGCGTGACCCGAGCGGTCCGCCACGAGCGGAGGCTTGGCCTCTCGGCAGATCGGCATCGCGAGGGGGCACCGCGGCGCGAACCTACATCCGCGGGGGAGCTCGGCGGGGTTGGGAACCTGCCCGGCGATCGGGCGTACGTCCGGGCCTCGCGCGAGCACGCTTGGAATCGCCGAGATCAGCGCACTGACGTAGGGGTGCCGCCGAGGGTCGGTGAAGATTTCGTCGACGGTCCCGGCCTCGACCAGCCGACCGGCATACATCACCGCCACGCGGTCGGCGAGTTCAGCCACCACGGCCAGCGTCAAGGCGCCATTGCTTTCTGGCTGGGCGGTCACCATGCCTCCGTGTCAGAGTGTCCACAGTGCAGCAGTGGGTGACATCCGCGCGGCGCGCAGGGCGGGCAACAGTCCAGCGATGGCGCCGATGAGGATGGTCGCCGCCAGGCCGCCGGCCCAGGCGATGGTGGGAACGACGACCGCCCAGTCCTTCGTGGTGGCGTAGATGACGGTCGCGGCGGTCCCGATCCCCACACCAGCCGTACCACCGAGGAAGGACAGGAGCATCGCCTCGGCGAGGAACTGGACACGAATGTGGCCCCGGGTGGCGCCGAGGGCTCGGCGTAGTCCGATCTCAGGCCGCCGTTCGAGGACGGAGATGACCATGGTGTTGGCCACGCCGACCGCGCCGACCAGCAGAGCGACGGCGCCCAGCCCGAGGAACAGGGAGTTGAAGGCGCTCTGCGCGGCGGCGCGGGCGACGAGGGCGTCGGAGGGTTGGCTGACGCTGACCTCGCTGGGGTCCTTCGGGTTGGCGGTGGCGCCGAGGACAGCGTGGACGGCTTCGACCTGGCTGGTGTCGCTGCGGACGTAGACGGTGGAGGGGTGGCCGTCGAATTCGAAGTACCGCTCGGCGGCCGGGAAGCCGATGAGGACGGCGGTGTCGATCTCGGGTGCGAGGACGGCGGGGCGCAGGATCCCGGTGATGTAGACCCACCGGTCGGCGATCCAGATGCGCTGACCGGGGTGGATTCGGGCGATGCCGAGCCGTTCGGCGGCGGTGGCGCCGAGTACCGCGACGGGTTCGCGGGCTATGGCGGGGTTGAGGTAGCGGCCCTGGGCGAGGCTGGTGCCGATGATGTGCGGCAGGTCCAGGGTCGCCGCCCGGACCGACAGGGAGTTGGTGTTGATGTCGGGGATCAGAGGGCTGCGGTAGGCATGGACGTCGGTGAGGGTGCCGGTGGACTGCACCTGCAGGACCGGTCCGATCCGGCTGATCATGGCGGGTGCCTGTTTGGGGAGGACCGCGGTCTCGCCGAACATCGTCTGCCCGTTGGTGACGGTGAGCAGGTTGGTGCCCAACTGGTCGATCTGGGCTAGCAGCCCTGCCTGGGATGAGGAGGACAGGCCGAGTACGGCGACGATCGCGGCCACCCCGATCGCGATGCCGAGCGCCGACAGGCCGGCTCGCAGTTTCCGCGTACGCATGCCGACGCTGGCGACCCGGGCCAGGTCGGATGCACGTAGCCGCCCGGTGGTGGAGGCGAGGGTGCTGGTCATGCCGGCCGCCCTCCCGCCGTCGCGTGGCTCGGTGGGGCGGTGTCGGTGACGATCCGACCGTCGAGCATCTCGACGCGGCGTGGCATCCGCGCGGCGATGTCCCGGTCGTGGGTGATGACGAGGATGGTGGTGCCTTTCTCGTGCAGCGCGTCGAGGAGGGCGAGGATCGACTGACCGGTCGCGTGGTCGAGGTTGCCAGTGGGTTCGTCGGCCAGGACGATCGCGGGGCGGCCGATCAGGGCGCGGGCGATCGCGACGCGTTGCCGTTGGCCGCCTGAGAGTTGGGTGGGTCGAGCGTACAGGCGGGTGTCGAGGTCGACCGCGGCGAGCGCCTGCGCGGCGAGCTCGCGGCGTTGCCGGTGCGGCGTTCCCGCGTAGAGCAGTCCGTCGGCGACGTTGTCCAGGACGGTGGCGTGTTCGGCGAGGAAGAACTGCTGGAACACGAAGCCGATCCGGGTGGCACGGAGCTTGGACAGCTGCCGGTCGCTCATCGCCGAGGCGTCCAGGCCGGTGACGCGGACGGCGCCGCTGCTGGGACGGTCGAGGGTGCCCATCAGGTGGAGCAGGGTGGTCTTGCCCGAGCCGGAGGGGCCGACGATCCCGACGAGTTCACCTTGGCGGACGGTGAGGTTCACACTGCGCAGGGCGGTCACCGGTGGTTCGCTGGGGTAGATCTTCGTCACCGCCTGGAGTTCCAGGACGGGACGGTTGCCGTTCCCGCCCTGGCCGGGCGCGCCGGTGGCTCCGTCGTCGGTGAGCTCGACGGTGGTTGTGAACGTGCTCATGTCGCCGGCACCACCACGCGTTGTCCGGAGGCCAGGTCGGTGTCGGTGACCTCAACCACGCCGGCGTCGTCGTCGAACAGACCGGGCGTCACCCGGACCAGCCGGTGCGTTCCGTTCGGGGCGACGACCTCGACGGCGTAGCCGCCGCCGGCCAGGGCGAGGAGGGCCTCGACGGGGACGACGGTCGCGTCGGTGACCTGCCCGGTGGTGACAGCCACCTTCACCGGTGCCTGGTCCAGGGTGCCGGCGTCGCGGGGACGTGTAGGTGTGATCCTCACCTCGATGGTCGGGTCCTGGTCATCCTGCGGTTTGGTGGCGACCTTGCCCACCTCGGCGACCCGGCCCGGGGTGGTGCGGTCATCCGGCAGCGTGATGGACACCTGGTCGCCGACCTTGAGCTGGGACTGCTGCGCGGCGTTGAGGTTGACGGTCACCTGCCTGGCGGTGGAGGTGGCCTGTAGGACGCTGGCGCCGGGGCCGGCCGGTGTGCCCTGGGCTGCGGGGACGGTGATGACCCGCAGCGCGGTGGGCGCGAACACGACCTGGCCCAGGGTGAGCTTGCCGGTCTCCTCCATACCCAGGTCGTCCTGGAGTTCCTTCACGGCTCGCGTCGTACGCCAGCCGAACTCGTCGGTGTCCGGGTCGAGGTCGTCGGCGCCGGCGTATCCGAGGGCGACCAGGTTGGCGTTGAGCTGCTGGACGTCCTGGCCGGTCACGTCGGAGGCGTCCTCACCGGCGGCCAGGTCGCGGTAGACGGGGGTGTTCCCGTACATCAACACGACGGGTTTCCCGTCGACTCGGTAGAGGACCTGGCCACGTTCGATGGTCTGGCCGACCTCGGGTAGTGCGGTGAGGACGCCGCGGGCCTGGTTGATCACGTTGTAGCTGCCTGCGTAGCCGAGGGTGCCGTCCACGCTGGTGCGGGCCGACAGCGTTTGCCGGATCACCGTCGCCAGCGCCGTGTCGGTGGTGGCGACCTGAGTGGGGCCGGCGGCGGGCTGTCGGGCGCCGAGTGGGTGGGTGAGGTCGATGTCGTACGGGCGGTACCGGTCGAGGGCGACCACGCCGGCGGCCAGGACGACCACCACGGCCCCGGTGGCCAGCAGCCGCCGCCGCAGTCGACGCCTCGGCGGTGGCTGCAGCGGCATGCTGTGCCGGGCGCTGGTGGGCTCGTCCGGCATGGTTTCGCGGTCGGTGTCAGGACGTAGGGTACTCATGCCCCGGGCTTCCCGTCAGTGATCGGTCCTCCGACAGCGCCCTTGCCCTCGGGCCGCAGCGACTTGCAGGCCTCTTCGGCGGCCTGGAACTTCGGGTTCTGTGGGTCCATGTCCGAACCGGGTTTCATCTCGATCCGCATGCCGCCGTCAGGGTTGGGGTCGGGGAAGGCCTTGAGGCCGTGGTCGCGCATGCACTTGGAGTACTTAAGGCTCGCGACGCGGTTCCGCTCCCGCTCCGCTGGCCCGGGTTGGGGCATCAGCTTCCGGCACCCCTCCTGAGCGGCCTTGAACGTCGGACTGTTCGGGTCGAGACCGCTGCCCGGCCTGGCCCGGAGGGTGAGACGGCCCTCGCCGTCGGGGTCAGGGAACTCCTTAACCCCGTGCTCACGCATGCACTGGGAATAGGCGACCTGGCTGCTACGACCACCGCTCCCGCCGGTGCCGGCGTTCCCGGCGCTGTCGGGCGCGGCCGAAGGGCTGGCGGACGGTGAGGAATCAAGGTCCGCCACGGCCGTGCCGGCCGGCTGGTCCGCCGCGCAGGACATGCTCAGCAGTCCGACCGCGACCAGGGCCGCGGCCCAGGAGCCGGCCCGACGTAACGAGACCGCTCGTCTGCGGGTCCGGTCGGCGGTGGGCATGGTAGGAGGGTGATTCATGGGTGACGTCCTTCGCACTCAGCGGATGTGGCCTGCCTGCTGCGTCCTGTTCTAGGGATCGGGCGGTTTCGGGAACGTATCGGCGTGAGTCGCCACCGGCGGCCAAGCGGCGTCGGAGAGTTATGGCGGAGGCGCCCCACGCACCTGCACGCGAAGGAGCTGCTCCGGTACCTCGCGGCGAAGCTGCACGACCGCAACCCGTACGTCGACCTGTCGGCGTACTGCCGCCCTCAGTGCCGCGCCGGGTCTTTGCCAGCGCCGGCGCCAGCGAAACCGTGTCGAAACCCCTCGGTGAGGGACACTGGCGCTCAGGGCTTGAGCGGGCGCGCGGGTTCGGCGTTCGTCGGCGTCGTGACCGGCGGTGCCGTTCGACCGAGGGAAAGGGGGCGACGGTGCGGGTCCTCGTGATCGAAGACGACAAGGAGATGGCCGAGACCGTCGCCGTCGGGCTGAGGCGTGCGCAGATGGCCGTCGACGTGGCGCTGGACGGGGTGACCGGCCTCGACCGGGCGCTGCTGCACGACTACGACGTGATCGTGCTCGATCGGGACCTGCCCGGGATGCACGGCGACGAGGTGTGCGGAAAGCTCGTGGCCGCGCAGTGTCGAAGCCGGATGCTGATGCTCACCGCCGCCGCAGGCATGGACGACCTCGTGGACGGGCTCGGACTGGGGGCCGACGACTACCTGCCCAAACCGTTCGACTTCCCCGTCCTCCTCGCCCGGATCGGTGCGCTGTTCCGCCGGGCCCAGCCCGCCATCCCACCGATCCTGCGGCACGGTGACCTCGCTGTTGACACCGCTCAGCGTCGCGCGTGGCGGGCGGACCGGTTCCTCGACCTGGCGCCGAAGGAGTTCGGGGTTCTCGAGGTCCTGCTCGCCGCACAGGGACGCGCCGTGTCCGCGGAGGAGCTCCTGGACCGGGTCTGGGACGAGGCCGCCGACCCGTTCACGAACGCGGTCAAGATCACGGTCAGCCGGCTGCGGTCCAAGCTCGGTGACCCGCCCGTCATCCAGACCGTCGCACGGTCCGGCTACCGCATCTAGAACTCTCGCAGCCACAGGAGCCGTCATGTTTCGACACCGCAGGATCCAGGAACGGTTCGCCCGCCCGCCCGGAGCCGGGCTCGCGCGGCTGCCCCGACGTACGGTGCGCCTGCGGCTCACCCTGCTCTACGGCGGGCTCTTCCTGGTCTCGGGCGTCGCTCTGCTGGCCGTGACCTACGTGCTCGTCGTCAACGCCACCGCCGGGATCATCTTCGAGGGACAAAATGGCGGCCTGGCCGTCCGCGGCGTCTACAGCGGGAAGGGCTCGACGTCGCTGGACGGCGGAGAGCGCACGGAGCGCCGGGTCCAGGTTCAGGGCAGGAATCTGCAAGGCCTCACTCCGGCGCAGCTGGACGCGCAGGCCGAACAGCTCCGGCTGCAGGCGATCCGCCAGCACGACGCCGAACTCCGCCGGCTCCTCACCCAGTCGGGCGTCGCCCTGGCCGTCATGTCAGTGTTCTCCCTCGTGCTCGGCTGGTTCATCGCCGGCCGCGTACTCCGCAAGCTCCGCACCATCACCACCACCGTCCGGAACATCTCTGCCACCAACCTGCACGACCGGCTCGCGCTCGACGGACCTGACGACGAACTCAAGGAGCTCGGCGACACCTTCGACGGTCTCCTCGCCCGACTGGAGGCGGCGTTCCAGGCGCAACGCCGGTTCGTCGCGAACGCCTCCCACGAGCTCCGCACCCCGCTGGCCCGGCAGCGCGTCCTCGCCCAGATCGCGCTCACCGACCCCGACGCGACCCTCGACACACTCCGCGTCGCCCACGAACGTGTCCTCGCCTCCGGGCGCCAACAGGAACAACTGATCGAAGCGCTCCTCACCCTCGCCAAGGGCCAGGTCGGCCTCGAGCGGTACGAGCAGTTCGACATCGCTGACCTCACACGCGACATCCTCGCGGCCCGGCACGGCGCCGTCGACGACCTGCGGCTCGACGTTGACACCAGGCTCCGTCCCGCACTCGCGACCGGTGACCGACGCCTGGTCCGGCAACTCATCGCCAACCTCGTGGACAACGCCATCCGCCACAACACTTCACCGGGCTGGGTCGCGGTGGCCACGCGGGTTCGCATGGGACAGGCGGTCCTGGCGATCACGAACTGCGGTCCCTTCGTGCCCCCAGCCGAGGTGGATAGGCTCGTCGAACCCTTCCACCGACTCGGCACCGATCGCACAAGCCACACAGAGGGACACGGACTTGGTCTGTCCATCGTCCAAGCCATAGCGACTACCCACCACGCCGCGGTAAGTGCGCGGTCCAGACCCACTGGTGGCCTGGAGATCGAGGTCGTCTTCCCCCTGGTCGCCGGTGACGGTGCCGACCGCGAGTCACCGCACACCGGAACGCGACCTGAGCGAAGGGTCGCGGACGGGCTCGAGGACGTCAGGTACGCGACCGCAGCCCGCTGAGCCCTGATCCGTAAGTTCTTGGTAGCCGAGGGGGATGGAGTGCTCAGCATCCGCCCGTGTCGCTTCAGTCGCCCGGAGGCGCCTCCTCGCTGTCGGCGCGCTTCTTGGCGATCGTGGGTGTGATCACGACCTTCACCGCCGCCGCTGTCGGAATGGCCATGATGACGCCGACCAAGCCGAGCATGGCGCCTCCAAGCAGTGAGACCACCAATACCACCATCGAGGGCATGTCGAGGGTGCCTCGCATGACCCGCGGAACAATCAGGTAATTCTCCACCTGTTGGTAGGCGATGAAGAAGATCAGCACGATGATGCCTGCCGGCCACACGCCAACGGTGAGCACTGTGACGACCAGACATATCGCGGCGCCGAGCGTGGCACCGATCATAGGAATGAGGTCGGTGATCGCGACGACCACCGACAGTGGGAGGGCGAACGGAACCCCCACTAGTTCCAGGCACACGAAGCTGGCCAGGCCCGCGAGCAGTGACACGAGGATGTTCCCGATCATGTATCCGCCAACCTTGTGCACCACCACGTCGACGATCTCCGCGACCCGAGTGCGCCGGCGTGGCGGGAACAGGCCCACCAGCCCGTGCCGCAGTCGCCTCATGTCGGCCATGAAGTAGATCGCCAGGACGAGCACGGTGAGCGCAGATCCAAGGGCACCGAGGAACTTCAGCGCAAACCCGACGGCGCCACCCGCAAGCCTGCCTGGAAGGTCGGCTGCGAGGGAGGTCAGTCCCGCCGTCAGGTGGTACCGATTGGTGAACTCGCGGACCGTGTGCGACTGCCTCGACAGCCGCTGCAGGTGGCCAGGCAGGTCCCCGAACAGGGCACTACCTTGTTCGGCCACGGGCGGCACCACCGACCAGACGAACACGCCGAACACGGCGACCAGAGCGAAGACGACAATCGTGACGGCCCACGGCCGCGGTACGGCCCTCGCGACCAACCACCGGATGACGGGATCGAGGCTGACCGCAACGAAGATCGCCATAAGGACCAGCACCAGGATGCCGCGCGTGACGTAGAAGCAGTATGCGACGAGGAACGTGAGAAGCACGCCCGCCGTGCCGGCGACCGCCCACCGGAAGACCAGCGCCGGCGGCACCCGGTCGTCCCTGGAGGTCTTCGCGGTCGTCTCGTCGATGCGTGGGTTGCGGCCCGGCTCGCCGCCGGTCCCACCCTGAGCGTCAGCGCCGGCCATACTCCACCATGTGCGAGTTGTTCTCGGGTCGCTCTCGCTCCAAGCGTCACATAGGTGCGCTCCGCGTGGTGGTGGCACCACATGCATGTGCCTTCACAGGCACCGAACGCAACGATCGACCGGTCTCTGGCCCGTCCCGAAACGAACCAAGGACTCCCGAGACGAAGGCCTTGTACCCTCGCGCTGCCCCGCACGGCACGCGCACGGCTGCGGGCCGTGCGAACGTGTCGGCTGAGGCCATCTTCCTGCCCGGCTGTGTTTGAGGGGTCGAGCCCGGCGGATGGTCAGGCGGTGGCGGACGGCAACGTCTCGGGCTCCACCCGGAGGCGGGAGTCGTGGCTCGGCATGATGTGGATCGTGCCGCCTGGTTTGAGGTCGAGCCGTCCGGCAAGGCCGCGGGTCACCTGTGCCCACGCCTCCTGCTCGCCGATCTCCATCTCCACCCGGACCTCGAAGCCCAACCTCACCACGCGGGTGACTCTCGCCGGTGTGGAGCCGGCCCGTGGCTCAATCGAGAGGTCGATGTCGTGTGGTCGGTACAGCTGGCCGTCGATCTCTGTGACGGGGCCGAGGAACCGCATCACGAAAGGGTTCGCCGGGTTGTCGTAGATGTCGTGCGGGCTTCCGGCCTGTTCGACCACTCCGTTGGCGAGGACGACGATGGAGTCGGCGATCTCGATCGCTTCCTCCTGGTCGTGGGTGACGAACACTGTCGTCACGTGCACCTCGTCGTGCAGCCGTCGGAGCCACGCACGGAGTTCCTTGCGTACCTGAGCGTCCAGCGCGCCGAAGGGTTCGTCGAGGAGAAGCACCTCGGGCTCGACGGCGAGTGCCCGGGCGAGCGCCATCCGCTGCCGCTGCCCTCCGGACAGCTGCGCGGGGTATCGGTTGGCCATCTGCTCGAGGTGGACGAGTTCGAGGAGTTCGGTGACGCGCCGGCGGATCTCATCCTTGCCACGCTTGCGTACCTGCAGGCCGAAGGCGACATTGTTGAAGACCGTCATGTGCTTGAACGCGGCGTAGTGCTGGAAGACGAACCCCACGTTGCGCCGCTGCGGCGCCATGCGGGTCGCGTCCACGCCGGAGATCCGTACTGTGCCCGAATCGGGCTGCTCCAGCCCGGCGATCACGCGGAGCAGGGTCGACTTCCCGCCGCCGCTGGGCCCGAGGAGCGCGGTGAGTGACCCGGATTCGACCGTGGCGGAGACATCGCGCAGAACCGGCGTGTCACCGAAGGACTTGTTGATGTTGCGGACTTCGATAGTCATCGGTTGACGCCCTTCGGCCTGAGCAGTTTGGTCACCAGGAGGGTCACGATCGCGAGCAGCGCGAGAGCGGTGGCCGCGGCGAACGCGGCCGGCTGGTCGAAGTTCTGGAACCGCTCCTCGACGAAGAGCGTGAGCGTCTGGGTCTGACCGACGAGGCGGCCCGACACGACCGCGACCGCGCCGTACTCGCCCAGGGCCCGGGCGAGGCAGAGGACGACACCGTAGGCGAGTGCCCACCTGATGCCGGGGAGCGTGATGCGGCTGAAGGTCTGCCAGGATCCGGCGCCGAGGGTCCGGGCGGCCTGCTCCTGCTCGTCCCCGAGCTCCTCGAGCACGGGGACGACCGCGCTCACCACGAGAGGGAGGGAGACGAACACGGTCGCGAGCACCATGCCAGGGATCGAGAAGATCACCTGGATGCCGCGTGACTCCAGCCAGCCACCTATCGGTGTGAATCTGCCGTACACCTGGGTGAGGGCGAGGCCGACCACCACGGGCGACACGGCCATCGGCAGCTCGATGAGGGCTGCCAGCAGCCTTTTGCAGGGGAACTGGTGACGTACGAGTAGGAGCGAGGCCCCGACCCCGAAGGCGGTGTTGGCCCCGACCGCCCAGGCTGCGACGACGACGGTCACCCGGAATGCGTGCACGGCCTCAGGGGAGGTCAGGGCTGTGACGAACGGGCCGATCCCACCACCGAAGGTGCGCCAGGCGATCAGGCCGACCGGCAGAACCAGGAGAAAGAGCAGGTAGACCAACGCGAGCGTCCGCAGCCAGTACTTCGCAGCGGTCGGCTCGGACGTGCTGACTCCCGTCCCTCCACCGCTAGCCACGGCGAGCTCGCCAGCGTTGAACGAGGTCGAGGAGGAATAGTACGAGCAGGGCGACGACCAGCAGTACGGTCGACACTGCCGCGGCGCCGATGGGATCGTCACTCTCGATCTTGCCGAAGATGTTCACTGCCGCGACCTGGGTCTTGAACGGCAGGTTGCCCGAGATGAGCACCGTCGAGCCGAACTCCGCCATCGAACGCGTGAACGCGAGCGCCGTACCTGCAATCATCGCTGGTAGCAGGTTGGGCAGGATGATCCGACGGAAGGTCAGCCAGCGTCCGGCGCCCAACGACGCCGCGGCCTGCTCCATCTCCTGGTCGAGTTCGAGCAGGACCGGCTGCACGGTGCGTACGACGAATGGCAGCGTCACGAACAGCAGGGCGGCCACGACGCCGGCTCGCTTGTAGGCGAGGTTGATGCCCAAGGGGCTGTGCTGGCCGTAGAGCGCCAGCAGTACCAGCCCGGCAACGATCGTGGGCAGCGCGAACGGCAGATCGATCAACGTGTCGACGATGCTCTTACCCGCAAACTGGTCGCGAACGAGTACCCAGGCGATGACCGTCCCCATCACCAGGTTCACCACAGCGACGATCACCGAGGCGCCGACCGTGAGTTGTAGCGCTGCCCAGGAGTCAGGAGTGGTGACCGACCGCCAGAAGTAGCCGGGTCCGTGTCCGGCCGAACGCCACACGACAGCAGCGAGCGGAATGAGAACGATCAGGCTGAGATAGATCAGTGCCGTGCCCAGGCCGAGCGCGGTGCCAGCCCGGCCACGAAACGCGAGCCCAGCGTTCCGGCCGGTGCCGTCGGCCCGGGCCGACGGCACCGGCTCACCCGAGGTCGGGTCTCGGGGCTTGTTCGTGAGTTCCTGGATCGACTCCGGCACGGTTCTACTTCTTCACCGACACGCCCTTGTCGCGTTCGATAGCCGCGACCGCGCCGTTCTGGGTGTCGAAGAACTCCTTCATCACCGTTGGCCAGCCGCCCAGATCCTTGATCGTGAAGAGGCCTGACGGAGTTGGGAACTTGTCGGCACCGGGGACGCCGTGCTCGACCGGCCGGTAACCGTTCTCGACGAAGATTTGCTGAGCCTGCTTGGAGTGAAGGAAGGCGACGAACGCTTTGGCTTCCGTCGGGTGCTTGCTCTTGCTCGTCACAGCGACCGGGTTCTCGATGAGGATCGTCGAGTCGGGCAGGGTGTAGTCGATGGCCTGGCCGTTCTGCTGGGCGAAGATCGCCTCGTTCTCGTAGGCCAGCATGGCGTCACCTTTGCCGGAGGTGAACGTCTGCAAAGCCTTCCTGGCGGAGTCGTCCTGGACCGGCACGTTCTTGAACAACCCGTTGAGATAGGTGATCCCGGCCGCCTTGTTCGCGCCCTTGTCCGAGACGGCGCCATACCCTGCCATCACGTTCCACCGGGCCCCGCCAGAGGTGAACGGGTTGGGCGTGATCACCTCGACGCCGCGCTTGGTGAGGTCCCCCCAGGTCCGCAGGTGCTTGGGGTTGCCCTTCCGGGTGGCGATCACGACCACGGAGTCGGTCACCATACCCTTGGTCGCATCGGTGTTCCAGTCCTTCGTGACCAGGCCGGCGTCGACGAGCCGCGTCATGTCCGGCTCCAACGAGAAGGCCACGACGTCGGCGTTCAGGCCCGCCGCCACTGCGCGGCTCTGGTCGCCGGATGCCCCATAGGACTGGGTGAAGGTGACGTTCTTACCCTCGGGCGTGGCCTGGAAGGCCTTGATGATCTTCTCGTAGGCAGCCTGCGGAGTGGAGTACGCCACCAAGGACAGCGACACCTTCTTGCCTTGCGAGTCACCGCTTCCCGAGGAGGCGTTCCCGCCACCGCAGGCTGTCATCACCAAGGCGACGACGGCAGCCAGCGCAGCTGCGGCCACCTGAGTTCCGGTTTTCGATCGTGACATGTTCGCCCCTACTTAACCTACTTTGCCGATAGGAAAAGTTAGCTCAGAGGTAGCCGTCACTCAACGAAGAAACATCCAATGGACAGGTTCGTCACGGCGCGCGACCAGTCGATGCGTAGAACCAACCCAGGCCGCCAACGGTCAGCCCTGAGTTGTGCGGGATCGCACCATTGTTCGTAGATAACCCATCTAACCTAGTGAGTTAGTAGGATTACGCGGAGCTATATGGACACGGGGGTGGAGGGGTGAGGTCGCGAGTTGTCGTAGTGGTGGGAGGCGGGTGCACCGGGGTCATGGTCGCCGTGGAGGCGCTGCAACGTACGGACGATCGTGTGGTCGTGGTCGAACCGACGTCCCGGCTGGCGCGGGGTGTGGCCTATGAGGCTGCGTCCCCTTGGCACCTGCTGAACTCGCCGGCCAAGTCGATGAGTGCCGACCCGGCCGACATGGACGGGTTCCTCATGTGGTGCCGGTCGCGGGGGATGCCGGTCCAGGCTGGAGATTTCCTGTCTCGCTTGGTGTATGGGGACTACCTGGTGTCCGTGCTCGAGGCGGCGTCCGCGGCCGCGCCGGGAAGGCTGACAGTGCGCTCCGCGCAGGCTACCGCGACACGGCCGGGTGCGTCGGGGCAGCTCGTGGAGTTTGATCGCGGACCTGCCGTTCGTGCCGATCACGTTGTCCTCGCGCTTGGCAGTCCCCGGACGTTGTGTCCACGCACCGACGTTTGGTCGAAGGCGCCCGGCGGGCGGGTGGTTCACGTGTGCGACCCGTGGTCGCCGCAGGCGCTGGCAGCAGTGCCCAGGACCCGACCGGTCCTGCTGATGGGAACCGGCCTCACGGCGGTCGACGTGGCATTGACCTTGTTCAGGACGGGACAGAGCGCCCAGGTGACCGCGGTGTCGCGGCATGGACTCCTGCCGCGGACGCATCCCAAAGGCGAGACGAGGGCTCCGCTCATTTCCCTTCCACCCCGGCTGCCCTCGTCGCTGCCGGCCCTGATCCGGGTCGTACGCAGGTCTGCGGACCACTGCGGGGACTGGCGGGCCGTCATGGACGCCATGCGGCCGCGGCTGAACGAGGTGTGGGCCAGCCTGTCCGTCGCGGACCAGGAGCGGTTCCTCCGCCACCTGGCCCGGCACTGGGAGATACACCGGCACCGGATGGCCCCGACGGTGGCCGAGGAGCTCGCCGGCCTCCAGGCCGCCGGCGCGCTCCGGCTGCGTGCGGTAGGCCCGGACGGTCGCGATCCGCGCTCGGGGCAACGCTCGGGAGAGAGGATGACGCCGCCGGGGAAGGACGGCTTCGGTGCCACCGTCACCTGCACGGGTCCGGGTCGCCTTCCCGCCGCCGCGGACGGGCTGGTACGCACGCTGCTCGACGAGGGCCAGGCGCGGCTTGGCCCGCACGGGCTCGGCCTCGACGTGAGTCCGCACGGCAACGTCGTCGGGCGCGACGGGCATCCGAACCCGCGGATGTGGTTGGTAGGTCCACTGCGGCGCGGCCGGTTCTGGGAGACCACGGCGGTCCCCGAGATCCGCGCGCAGGCCCGTGATCTCGTGACGGCACTGGCCTGCGGGCCGTCCGGACGAGGGCGCATTCCTGAGCTTGTCCCGCAGTAGACAAACCAGGGATTGTCACCTGTTCAGGCTTAGGGCGTGTCCTAGCCGCCCGCTGGTCGTCCGTACGGTCATGGACGTCAGGGGAGCGGATCCTGTTCGGGCTCGTCGGTCACGTCGGTCCGTGCAACGCTCAGCCCGTTCGGGCCGTACCGGTAGTAGGTCATGCGGGTGAGGCGTGGCGCGTAGGCGTGGATGCTGATGGCGGGTGCAGCGTGGTTGTTGCGGACGTCGTGCACGTCGCCGACAGCGACCCGGCCGGTCTGCCCCGGCGTGAGGACCTGGGACGTGAGTGCTCCGCGCTCGTCGGGACGGATTTCGTCGAGCGCGCCGGCGACCACCGTGAATGCCCCCGCGGACTCTCCGTGGTCATGCAGTTCGGTTGCCTGGGTGCTCAGCCAGGTGAGCAGCCACACGTCAACCTGGTCGTCGGCGAACAGGCGTGCCCACCAGCGCTTCCCCGGCCGGAAGCGGACGAGCGGCCGCCATCGGGCGGTGTCGTCGGCCACCTCCTGGACGAGCTCGGCGAGCGAGGACAGGTCCTGCTGCGCGGTGCCGGAGACCATTCCGGTCGACGTCCTGGTGATCATCATCGGTTCCATTGCAGCTGCTTGTGACTGAACTGGCCGGGTGGCCTCAACGAGCCGGGTACCCTACCAGACCGATAGGGAAACTGTGATAGTCGGATGCTCCGACTCCAAACCCGGAAAGGTCTCTGATCGGCCGGCCGCTTCGGTCCGCATCGTCTTCACCGCTCCGGCGCTTGAGCTGAACAAGACCGGGTGGAGGGGAGAAGTGCGCGGGAGCAGCGGGTACGCGGGCATCCTCATGCATCGGTGACCCTGCCGGGTCGGCGTCCTACTTCGAGGCAGGTCCTGACTCGGCATCGCGCTTGGCGACCTCCTCGCGGACGATTGGAATGACGTACCGACCGAAGTCGATGGCGTCGCCGAGAAGGTCGTATCCGCGAGCGGAGAGGATGTCCACGCCCAGGTCGTAGTAGTCGAGCAGAGCCTGGGCGACCGTCTCCGGTGTCCCGACGAGGGCGTTGGAGTTGCCGGCGCCACCGGTGGCGGCCGCCGTCGGTGTCCACAGTGCTCGGTCGAAGCGCTCACCCTCGGCCGCGACCGCGAGCAGGCGCTGTGACCCGGTGTTCTCGGGGGAGCTGAGCCGGTGCCGGCGGGTGAGCGGCGTGGTGCCACCGTTCGTACGAGCCTTGATGGTGTCCACCGTCCGGTGGGCCTTCTCCCACGCGAGTTCCTCGGTTGGCGCGATGATCGGCCGGAAGGCCACCTGGATCTTCGGGGTGTCGGTGCGGCCTGCCGCCCGCGCGGCCTGCCGGACCAGCTCGATCTGCTCGGCCGTCTGGGCGAGCGGCTCGCCCCACAGGCAGTAGATGTCCGCCTCGGCACCACCGGCCGCGTAGGCCGCCGGTGACGAGCCACCGAAGGACACGCGAGGGCGGGGCTGCTGAACGGGGAAGACGTCGCTGACGAAGTCGGCGAAGCGGTAGTGCGGGCCCTCGTGGTCGAACGGCTCCCGGGTCGTCCAGGCCCGCTTGACGATCCGGATGTACTCCTCAGTCCGGGTGTAGCGCTCGTCCTTGGTGAGATAGTCGCCCTCGCGCTGCTGCTCGTGGTCGTTCCCACCGGTGATGAAGTGGACGGTCACCCGGCCGTCGCTGATGTGGTCCAGGGTCGCGAACGTCTTGGCGGCGAACGTCGGGATCGACAGGTTGGGCCGGTGGGCGATGAGCAACTGAATGCGCTCGGTCCGGGCGGCGATGTACGCCGCGGCCTGTGCCGGGTCCGGCGAACCTGACCCGTACGCCGTCAGGATCCGGTCCCAGCCGTGGTCCTCGTGCGCGCGGGCCAGGCGAAGCGTGTAGTCCTTGTCGAAGCTGGCGCCGGACCGGGGCGTCGTCTCCGAGCCGTCGTTGGTCGCTGCGATACCGAGGAACTCGACCGGCATTCTCGTACTCCCTCCCAGGCGGGCCGACGGCCCGCGACCGAATCCCTACTATTCAACTCGGAATTCGGTTCGGCCACCGCGATCCCATGGTGTGGACATGCCGGGACGCGGCAGCCGTCGAACCCGGACGGGATGTCCAGTTTCTGGGACGACGGTTGGCGTCCGGCAATTCCTACCTGGATAGTAGGGATCATGCATTGGCGGCTCTTCCTCACCTCGCGGCGTGCCATCGATCTGATGCGGGTCGCGAGTGGTCTGTGTCCCTGCCCTCGGTGTCACAGCGACCGGTAGTTCTCACTGTCGTCAGTCCTTACTGTCGTACGCCACGTCACTTCGTCGACGGGGTGCGGCTCACCACCGCTGTCGTGCGCGCACCACGCGACTCGCACCTGCTCCCTCTTCCGTCCGGGTTCGTTCGGCTCCCCCAGCCCTGCTCGCCGGCTGGAGGTACGAACGTCTCGTCACCGCATTCGCCACTGTCCTACCGGAGGAACCCGGATGTCCTTCCTTCCCTCACTCGCGCGCGGGGCACATACTCATGCCCCGCGCGGACACCGCCCCCTGGCAGCGCTTCTGGTTGCCCTGCTCCTGTGCGCGGTCGCGGGGTGCGGTACGTCCTCCGGTGGTTCCGGCTCGGCAGCCGGAGCGGACGCGAACGGATCTGACGCCGGCAAGCCACGCGCCGGGGGCAACGTCAACTTCGCGCTGTCGCTGGCACCGGCGTGCCCGGACCCGCAGCAGGCAACCCAGAACATGGCCATCTACATCGCCCGCCAGGTCACCGACTCCCTGACCGACCAGGACCCGAAGACCGGAAAGATCGTGCCGTGGCTGGCGAAGTCCTGGGAGATCGGCAAGGACGGCAGGGAGTTCACGTTCCACCTGCGTGACGGGGTGACCTTCAGCGACGGCACCGCGCTCACCGCCCAGTCCGTACGGAAGAACTTCGACTCGATCGTGCACGACCTCGGTGCGGCCGCTCCGCTGGCAAGCACCTACCTGTCCGGCTACCAGCAGACCCGGGTCTCGGACAAGCTGACGGCCACAGTGGTCTTCGCCCAGCCGAACGCGCAGTTCCTCCAGGCGACCGCGACCCATTCGCTCGCGATCGTCGCCGACAGGACGCTCGCCACGCCACCTGAGCAGCGCTGCCAGGGAAAGGTGATCGGCTCGGGTCCGTTCGTGGTGAAGCGGTTCGTCCAGGGTGGCGACGTCGTCCTGGCCAAGCGCAAGGGGTACGCCTGGGGCTCGAAGGTCTTCGGCCACACCGGGGACGCCTACCTCGACACCATCACCTACAAGATCGTGCCGGAGTCCGGCGTGCGTGCCGGAAGCCTGGCCACCAACCAGGTGGACGCGGTCAGTGACGTGCTCCGGCAGGACGAGCCACAGATCGAGGGCGCCGGCGGGAAGGTGCTCACGATCACCAATCCGGGCGTGGTGTTCCTCCTGCAGCCGAACGTGTCCCGCGAGCCGCTGAAGGACGAGCGCGTCCGGCAGGCCGTCCAACTGGCGGTGAACCGTCAAGAGGTGGTTGACACGGTGCTCGGCAAGCACTTCAAGGCCGCCAGCAGCGTGCTGGGCCGGCGTACGCCTGGCTGGACCGACCTGTCCAGCCTGCTGAACCACGATCCGAACCGGGCGAAGGCTCTGCTCGACGCCGCCGGCTGGCGTGCCGGCCCGGGCGGCATCCGGGTCAAGGGTGGCCGGAAACTGACCATCGACGTGGTCTACTCACCCAACTTCAACGGCAGCCAGCCCGCTCTGGAGCTCGTCCAGCAGCAGCTTCGCCAGGTGGGGATCGCGCTGGAACTGCGGCAGGTCACCAACGCCCAGTCCAGTGAGATCGACCAGAGTGGTGACTTCGACACCTTCTTCTACAACATCACCCGCGCCGACCCCGACATCCTGCGCACGCAGTTCTCGACAAAGCTCGCCAACCGCGGCCGGCGCGCCCCCGACCAAGCACTCGATCCGCTTCTGGACAAGGAGGTCCGGACCCTCGACGAGGCGGGCCGGGACAAGCTCGTCGGGAAGGCGCAGCGGCTGCTGGTCGAGCACGGGTACGTGATCCCGATCTTCGAGTTGTCCCAGGCGATCGGGGTCAGCAGTCGCGTGCACGGTCTGCGGTTCGAGGCGTCGTCGCGGCTGCAGTTCTACGACACCTGGATCTCCCAGTAGCCGTCGAAGCCGTCAAGGCCGGAGAGGTGCATGAGACGTTATCTGGCGGGGCGGGCGCTGCAGGCGGTCTTCGTGTTGTGGGCCGCCTTCACGCTCACCTTCGTGGTGTTGTACCTGCTGCCGAGCGACCCGGTGAGCATCATGCTCGATCCCGGCGGCCAGGGTTCCTACGTCGATCCGGCGCAGGTGGCGGCACTGCGCGCGCGCTACCACCTCGACCAGTCGATGCCCGTGCAGTACGCCGCGATGCTGGGCGATGCCGTCCGCGGTGACTTCGGCACCTCCATCACCACCGGAGCACCCGTGCTGCTGCTCATCTTCCAGGCCCTGCCGGAGACGCTGAAGCTCGCCGGCAGCGCGCTGCTGCTCGCCCTGGTCGCGGGCGTGGGGATTGCGTTCCTCGCGACGTACACGAGGGTGGCGTGGTTGCGGCAGTTCCTGCTCGGCCTGCCGCCGCTGGGGATCTCGGTGCCGACGTTCTGGGTGGGACTGCTGCTGGTGCAGGTGCTGTCGTTCCGGCTCCCGGTGTTTCCGGCGATGGGCAACCAGGGACTGCGAAGCCTGGTCCTGCCTGCCGTGACGCTCGCGGTGCCGACGACGGCGGTGATCGCCCAACTGCTCGCGAAGAGCCTGGACATGACCTGGGGGCAGCCGTACGTCGAGACCGCGTGGGCGAAGGGAGCGACCCGGCTGCATGTCCAGGCCCGGCATGTCTTTCGCAACGCGGTCATCCCGACCCTCACGATGGTCGGCCTCACGGTGGGGAACCTGGTGGCGGGGTCGGTCGTGGTGGAGACGGTGTTTTCCCGCAACGGCATCGGGCGGCTCACCCAGCAGGCCGTCGAAGCGCAGGACATCCCCGTCGTGCAGGGGCTGGTGGTCTTCGCCGCGGTGGTGTTCGTGGCCACCAACCTGCTGGTCGACCTGATCTATCCGCTGGTCGATCCGCGCATCGCCCACACCCCGTCCCCGAGCCGCTGACAGGAGCACAGGTGAGCGAAACCCAGGTCCGAGCGCTTGCTGTCGCGGACGGGCTCGCCGAACCCATCGGAAGCGTGCCCCAGGAAGAGGTCGGCCCACGCCGGTGGGGCCTACGGCGTCTGCTCGGGCAGCCCGGACTCGTCCTCGCCGTGCTGGCGATCCTGGTCGCGCTCGCCTGGGCGGCGGTTCCGGCCGTGTTCACGACGTACGACCCGATCACCGGCGTGCCGGCGCAGCGGCTGGTGCCACCGAGCGCACAGCACTGGTTCGGCACCGACCACCTGGGCCGCGACCTCTACACCAGAGTCGTCTACGGCGCCGGACTGTCGCTGCGGGCAACGGTGATCGCGGTGGCGATCGCGTTCGTCGTGGGCTCGGCCCTCGGTCTGCTGTCGGGGTTCTTCGGCGGGGTCGTGGACACCGTGCTGATGCGCCTGGTCGACGTGCTGCTGGCCGTTCCGGGGCTGCTGCTGTCGCTGGCGGTGGTCACCGCGCTCGGGTTCGGTACGACCAATGTCGCCATCGCCGTGGGGGTCGCGGCGGTGGCGAGCTTCGCCAGGGTGATGCGCGCGGAGGTGCTGCGGGTGCGCCGTGCCGCGTACGTCGAGGCAGCAGGTGCCTGCGGCGTCCGCCGGATCACGACCCTGTGGCGGCACGTCCTTCCGAACTCCACCGGCCCGGTCCTGGCGCTCGCCGCGCTGGAGTTCGGCTCGGCGATCCTCGCGGTGTCGGCGCTGAGCTTCCTCGGATTCGGTGCGAAACCGCCCACCCCCGAGTGGGGGTCCCTGGTGTCGGAAGGACGCAACTACCTGGCCACCTCCTGGTGGTACACCACGCTGCCCGGGCTGGTCGTGGTGGCGGTCGTGCTGGCGGCCAACCGGATCGGCCGAGCGCTCGACGCCGGACGGAGATGAGCAGGGGGATGAGTGGGATGGGGAACCTGGCTCCGAGGCCGGACGACGCTCGGCCGCGACCGCTGCTCGAGGTGGAGAACCTCAGCGTGTCCTACCACGTGCACGGGCGTGCAGTGGGCGCAGTCCGCGACCTCAGCCTGAGCGTGAACCCGGCCGAGATCGTCGCGGTCGTCGGCGAGTCCGGGTCGGGGAAGTCGACGACCGCGCACGCCGTGATCGGCCTTCTTCCGCGCGGAGGAACGATAGACGGCGGGCAGGTCCGCTTCGCCGGTGACGACATCGTGGGCTGGTCGGAGCGGCGCATGCGGTCGGTGCGCGGTGCCCGGATCGGTCTCGTTCCGCAGGACCCTGGTGTGTCGCTGAACCCGGTGAAGCGGATCGGTGACCAGGTGGCGGAGGTGCTCAGGCTGCACGGCCGCGCCGACCGGCGTGGAGCCGCGGTGCGAGCGGTGAAGATCCTCGCCGAAGCAGGCCTGGACAGTCCCGGCGTACGGGCGCGGCAGTACCCCCACGAATTGTCCGGGGGAATGCGGCAGCGGGTGCTGATCGGCATCGCGCTCGCGTGCCGGCCGCAGCTGGTGATCGCCGACGAGCCCACCAGCGCACTCGACGTCACCGTGCAGAAGAAGGTGCTGGACCACCTGGAAGGCCTGTGCGGGGAGTTCGGAACCGCGGTCCTGTTCATCACCCACGACCTCGGTGTGGCGGCCGACCGGGTGCACCGGATCGTCGTGATGCGGCAGGGTCAGGTCGTCGAGGAGGGGACGGCGGCCGCGATCCTGGACGACCCCCAGCATCCCTACACCCGGGAACTGATCGCCGCCGCGCCCAGCCTGGCGAGCAAGCGGCTGGTGCAGGCACGCTCGGCCCCGAGTGCCCAGACTCCTGCGTCCGCAGGTGGGTCCGCGCCCGCCGCCTCCCGCGACATCCTCCGGGTGCGGGGGCTGACCAAGGAGTTCGGCGTGCCGAGGTCGGGCAGCGATCCGGCCGGCACCTTCCGCGCGGTCGACGACGTGTCCTTCCGGATCCGCCGGGGCGAGACGTTCGGGCTGGTGGGGGAGTCCGGTTCAGGGAAGTCCACCACCGCACGGATGGTGCTACGGCTGGAGCGGCCCACCAGCGGGTCGGTGCAGTTGGACGGAGCCGACATCACGAACGTCGGGGGAACTGCGCTGCGCCGGCTGCGGCGGCGGATGCAGCTGATCTACCAGGACCCGTACTCCTCATTGGATCCCCGGATGAACGTCGGGCAGATCGTGGCCGAACCGCTGCGCGCGTTCGGTGTCGGGGACCGGACGGCCAGGCGCCGGCGTACGGCCGAACTCCTCGACCACGTGGCGCTGGACTCGTCGATGCTGGCCCGCCGACCGGCCGAACTGTCCGGCGGACAACGCCAGCGGGTGGCGATCGCCCGGGCCCTGGCGCTCGAGCCCGATCTCGTGGTGTGTGACGAACCGGTCTCCGCCCTCGACGTCTCCGTACAGACCCAGATCCTGCGGCTGCTGGTCAGATTGCAGGAGGAGCTGGGGTTGTCGTACCTGTTCATCTCCCACGACCTGGCCGTCGTCCGGCAGATCTCGGACCAGGTGGGGGTGATGCGTCGTGGCCGTCTCGTGGAGGTGGGACCCGTCGACGACATCTTCTCCGCGCCGAAGGACGGCTATACGCAAGAGCTGCTTGGCGCGATCCCCGGTGTCCGGGGTGCACGCGCAGGAGGACGGCCGCATGAGGTTTCTGGTGAACACCTCTATCAGCAAGGGTCCCAACCTGCTGACTGGTGACCAGCTCACCACTCAGGGCCGATTCCGCATGACCGTCGACTGGGCCGTGGCCGTGCTCAGTCTGCGGGATCGAAACCAGGAGAAGTACGAGCTGATCCGCTAAACCGATCTGTCCCGGGCCGTGGACATACACGGCGCACCCTGCCGCCCGGACGGTTTGTCGGTCGGTGACGGCGCCAAGTCCGGACCGTTGAAGTCGACCCGCAGGATTTCGCGGGCCAGCGCGTCGTTCTGGCGGAAGAACGGCGCGTTCATCCGGGGCCGGGGGAAGGCACCGCCGGCCGCGGTCCCGGCCACCCAGTAACCCGCCGCGAACAGGTCCGGTGACGGCGTCCCGTCGCCACGGACCACCCGCAGGTCGGCCGGCCTGGCCCGAAGCCGGCCGGTCGGCCGGGCGTCGCCGTTGGCGTCGATCGCGACGTGCTCGGCGGCCTCCCCGCGCGACAGCAGGCTCGCGACAAGCGGATCGGTGGTGCGGGCGACGTCCGGTCGGGGTAGCCGGGACTCCACCAGCCACCGGGCGGTGACCCGGTGGGACATGCTGGCGCTGGAGGCCACGAACGCACCACGCGCCGGGTCGGTCTCGACCACCATGTCCGCGCCGAGGAAGTCGACGATCCCGGCCCGGGACAGCGCGAGCAGCTCCTCCAGGCGCGGAGCCGGCGGCCCGCTGGCGAAGTAGCTGAAGAACCCGTGCCACCAGCCCTCGATGTCGGCCTGGGCCCGGGTCGACAGGCACCCGGTGGCCGTCGCGGTGGCGAGTGTGCCGTAGACCACGAGCAGGGCCAGGAACGCGGCCCCGTCCGCGCTGAAGTACGGGTCGGCCCGCCGGTCGAGGTCCGCACGGATGTAGTCGCGCAGCCAGGTCCGCAGATCCTGCTGATCCACGAAGGTCCTTCCGGCCAGCGGCCGGTCGAAAGACGCGAGGTCCAGCCTGTCCTCGCGCTTCGGGACGGCCTGGGCCACGAGCGCGGCGAGGCCGGAGTCGTCCCGGTCGGGGTCGGCGTAGCCGGCGGCGAAGTCGTCCCAGGACATCGTGACGCGGTCCGGGTGGGCGGTGAACAGCTCGCGGTAGTAGGCCCAGCAGATCTCCCTCCACATCAGGGGAAACAGGTCGTCCCAGAAGTCGAGCGGGCCCCGCTCGGCCCGCAGCTGCTGGCAGACGTTCGCGGTGAAGAACCTCGGCGTGGGTGGCCGTCCCAGCTCATAGGAAATCTTGGCGTGGTACGGAACACCCCGGCCGGAACCGACCACGAGCCGGGGTTCACGCCCCGACGGAACGTAGGCGAGCTCGCCGTCCCGGCGTTCGAACCGCCCGCCGCGCCCCTGGCCGAGCAACACCATCAGGTCGACGAACGCCAGACCGAACCCGCGCAGCAGCACGGTTTCACCGGCAGGAATGTGGTCCAGGTCGAGGTCGGCGGTGTAGGCGGCCGGCAGGTACCCCAGTCCGTGCCGCTCGGCGAACGAGCCGAGCCGCTGCTCCTCCAGGGTGGGCCTGGCGTCAAGGTGGCCTTGCGTGAGGACGATCCGGTCGACCGTGAGCTGGTCGCTCCCGCCGTGCAGGCTCACCAGGTGCCGCCCGGTGCCCGGCTCAGGCGTCACGTCGACGGCATGGGTCGGGTGCACGACGATGCCGACCCGCTCCGGCGCGCTCGCCCGGACCCGTTCGAAAACCCAACCCAGGTAGGCACTTTGCAACCTGCGGGTCGCGAACGAACCAGGGCCCAGACGCCGGGCCTCCGCACCCACGGGAGAGCCGGCCGGGAGCAGCCGGCCGACGTCTCGCACCCACTCCCACAGGGATGGCCCGGCCACCACGGGGCCCTCGCACCGCACGGAGTCGTCCGGGAACGTCGTCACGTCCGCGGTGGTGGAGTTCATCCACAGCAGCGGCGACTGGTCATGGCGCCAGACCCGGCCTCCACCCGGCGGGTGCGGGTCGACGAGATGGACCTCCAGCCGGCGGCCGGGTTCGAGCAGGTCGACGTTGGCCACCAGGCGTTCGAGTACGGACGTGCCGCGAGGACCGCCCCCGACTATGCACACCACGAGCGGGCGCTGAGCATGCATTGCCGCGCCTCCTTCCACGAAAGGTGCCTGCTGTCAGGTCCAGGTCTGCCGTCAGGCCCTGGTTCTTCGTCAGGTCCGCTGCCGGCCGGTGCGGAAGGTCAGCGACACAGGCCGCTGGCCACACGCATCAGGTCGACGACGCGGCGAATCGTGAGCAGGAGAAAGCGTGGCACAATCCCTACTATCGGACTAGGAGATCGATCCGGCCACCGTCGTCCCACGCATCGGACAGCGGGAAATCTCCACCGGTGAAGCCGGAATACCAGCGTGCACGAGTCTGTTGCAGACCACCAACCGAGTTCTGGAGGCAGTCGATGCCAGCTCCGCTCCCACTGCACCTCGCGGTGGCCCTCGAGGGTGCCGGGTGGCATCCGTCGGCCTGGCGCGATCCGCGGGCACGTGCCGACGAACTCCTCACCCCGGCGTACTGGACCGATCTGGTCCGCGAAGCGGAGACCGGCACGCTGGACTTTGTCACCATCGAGGACTCCCTCGGCATCCAGACGACCAGCCCCGACGGGCCGGACGAACGGCTCGACCAGGTGCGCGGACGGCTGGACGCGGTGCTGGTCGCCGCCCGGGTGGCCCCGCTCACCAGGGGAGTGGGGGTGGTGCCGGTGGCGACCGTCACCCACACCGAGCCGTTCCACGTCTCCAAGGCGATCGCGACGCTGGACTACGTGAGTGGTGGCCGGGCCGGCTGGCAGGTGCGGGTGTCCCCGCGCCAGTGGGAGGCCGAACTCTTCGGGCGCCGGACGGTTCCTGCGATCCAGGGAACCGACCTCGACGCGCCGGAAGCGGCAGCGGTTCTGGAGGACCTGTTCGACGAGGCCGCCGACCACGTGGAGGTCGTACGCCGGCTCTGGGACAGCTGGGAGGACGACGCGGAGATCCGGGACGTCGCCACCGGCCGGTTCGTGGACCGGGACAAGCTGCACTACATCGACTTCGAGGGCCGCTGGTTCAGCGTGCGGGGGCCCTCCATCGTCCCGCGCCCGCCGCAGGGGCAGCCGCTGGTCACCGCGCTGGCGCACCGCTCGGTCGCCTACCGGCTGGCCGCGAAGGCCGTCGACGTGGTGTTCGTGACCGCCCATGACGCGGAGGATGCCGGTCGGATCGTCGCCGAGGTACGCCGGGAGCAGGCCGCGGCCGGGCGGGAGGACGAACTCCTGCACGTGTTCGGTGACCTGGTGGTCTTCCTGGCCGACGACGAGCACTCGGCGGCCGAGCGCAAGGCGCACCTGGACGCCCTGTCGGACGCGGACTTCACCAGTGACGCGCCCGTCTTCGTCGGCACACCGGCTGCGCTCGCCGACCGGCTGGAGGACCTTCGGTGGGCGGGGCTGACCGGCTTCCGGCTGCGGCCGGGAACGCTTCCACACGACCTGGAGGCGATCACCCGCGGGCTGGTGCCCGAGCTGAGACGCCGGGGGATCTTCCGCGAGAGCTACGACGCGTCCACTCTCCGCGGGCGGTTGGGCCTCGAGCGTCCGGCCAACCGATACGCCGCCACGACCGGGGGAGCCCGATGAGCCAGCCGAGTCAGAAGAGTCAGACGAGCAAGCCCCGCAAGCAGATTCACCTGGCCGCGCACTTTCCGGGGGTGAACAACACCACGGTGTGGAGCGATCCGCGCTCGGGCAGCCACATCGAGTTCGACTCGTTCCTGCGGTTCGCACAGACCGCGGAGCGGGCGAAGTTCGACTTCCTCTTCCTGGCCGAGGGACTCCGGCTGCGCGAGCAGGGTGGGCAGATCTACGACCTCGACGTGGTGGGACGCCCGGACACGTTCACCATCCTGGCCGCGCTGGCTGCTGTCACCGAACGGCTGGGCCTGGCCGGCACGATCAACTCGACGTTCAACGAGCCGTACGAGGTGGCACGTCAGTTCGCCAGCCTGGACCACCTGTCCGGCGGTCGGGCGGCCTGGAACGTCGTCACTTCCTGGGACGCGTTCACCGGCGAGAACTTCCGTCGCGGTGGCTACCTCGCGCAGGAGGACCGCTACGAGCGGGCGAAGCTGTTCATGCGGACCGCGTGGGAGTTGTTCGACTCCTGGCGGGGCGACGAGATCGTCGCGGACAAGGAGAACGGCGTCTTCCTCGCCGACCCCGGCGCGGGGACGTTCGAACGCCACGACGCGCAGTTCGACATCCGTGGCCGGTTCGACGTCCCGCGCAGTCCGCAAGGTCGGCCGGTGATCTTCCAGGCGGGCGACTCCGACGAGGGCCGGGAGTTCGCCGCGGCGACCGCGGACGCCATCTTCAGCAGGCACGCCACTCTTGAGGCGGGCCAGGCGTTCTACACCGATGTCAAGGGACGGTTGACGAAGTACGGCCGTACGCCCGAGCAGTTGCTCATTCTCCCGGCGGCGACGTTCGTGCTCGCCGACACCGACGGGGAGGCGCGGGAGTACGCGCACGTTGTTCGCCGGCAGCAGGTCAGCGGCCAGACCGCGATCCGGTTCCTGGAACAGCTGTGGAATCGCGACCTGAGCGAGTACGACCCCGACGGGCCGCTTCCCGACGTCGATCCCGTAGTGGGCGAGAACACCATCGCCCGCGGCCGGGCGAGCGTGCGGATGTATCGCGACCCGCTGCAGACCGCACGGGAGTGGCGCGAACTCGCCGAGGCGAAGAAGCTGTCCATCCGCGAACTGATGATCGAGGTCACCGGACGCCAGTCGTTCGTCGGCTCACCCACGACCGTCGCGGACGAGATCGACGACCTCGTTCAGCGCGACGCCAGCGACGGTTTCATCCTCGTTCCGCACATCACTCCGGACGGCCTGGACGACTTCGCCGACAAGGTGGTGCCCATCCTGCAGGAGCGTGGGGTCTTCCGGACCGACTACGCCGGCACGACGTTGCGTGATCACCTCGGACTTGCCCCTTTGGAGGTCCCGTTGCCCGCACGCCGCCGATGACCATGGCGAAGCAGACGCCCCTGGACGACGCAGGGCTCGCCGGTCCGGGGCCACCGGCTGGACAGGAGACCTCGCCCGACTCGAACTCCCATTCGGTCAGCGCCGACCTCGCGTACCAGATCTCGTCGCCCCGGCCTGTTCAGGAGATCGCACGATGACCAGCTGTGCAGAGGTAGCGAACCCATGCAGATCCGAACCCTTGCCCGACCTGTTCAGGTCGGTGTTCCGGCGATACGCCGCGGGGGTGGTCGTGGTCACCGCGGACGCGGGGTTCGGCCCGGCCGGATTCACCGCCACCTCGCTGGCCTCGATCTCGCTGGACCCACCGCTGGTGTCGTTCGCCCTGTCCACGAACGCCTCCAGCTGGCGCACGATCAGCGTGGCCGAGTCGGTGGTGGTCAACTTCCTGGACGCCGAGCAGCACACGCTGGCCCGGACGTTCGCCACCAGTGGAATCGACCGGTTCGCGCCGCCGACGCGGTGGTCCCGACTGCCCGACGACGGCGAACCAGTGCTGGACGACGCGGCCGGGGTGCTGCGAGGCCGCGTCGAGCACCGTTTCCCGGTGGGTGACCACCACCTGGTGGTCGCACGGATCATCGACGGCACGAGCAGGGAGCACGCACCGCTCGTCTACCATGCCGGTGCGTACCGCACCGTCGACTCCTTACGTCCTGTCGGCCGGTCCGGACCGGCGGATTCTTCGTTGGTGGACACCCGATAACGGTCCGCATGGGTGGCAGCAGGCGCGAAACCAGGCGGCAGTTGCTGCCGCGGCATCGCGGCTATCCGAAACGTCGGCGGCGGGCCTCTGCGACATCGACAAGGGCACCTTGCATGTTGTCGCCGACAGGTATGCCAGGTCGGCGTTCGAGGTCACTGCATGAGCTTTGCTGCGTAATGGGCGCGGCACCGGTGCCATGCCGCAGCCGGGGCAGGGTGGCGTCGCGTGTCTACGTCCGCCCGGCGGGGACGAAGCCGACCCGGCATCGCCAGGCTTCGGGACGTCCGTCGGCTCTCGGGGAAGGTTCTAGGAGAGGACATGCGGAGGGGTGTGTCGTCGAGCAGGGGTAGGTCAATGTCCGACGATGCGGATGCGGTGGTTGTGGGTTCTGGCGTCAACGGGTTGGTCGCGGCGGCGGAGTTTGCCCTGGCTGGCTGGTCGGTCGTCTTGGTCGAACGGAACCGGGACATCGGAGGTTTTATCGCCACAGAGGAGCGCACGCTCCCCGGCTATCTGCACGACACCTATTCCTCGTGGCAGCCGTTGTTCGTCTCCGGTGCGGCATACGCAAGTCTCGGCGACCTGCTGCACAAGCATGGTCTCGAGTACCGCAACACCGACGGTTGGACGACCGGGAGTGTGGCCGCCGACGGGCGGACGACGCTTCTACACCGGGACCCCGAACGCACTGTTGCGGAGTTCGAGCACTGTGAGGACCGGGCGGCCTATCTGGCCTCGCTGGCCTTCCTGGCCGAGAACATGGGGTCGATCGGTGGGCTCATGAGCAGTGAGCTTCGCTCGCCCGCGCTGGTGCGGTATTCGGCCGGGTTGGTCAGGAGGAGCGGCCGTCACGGCATGGAACAGCTGTTGCGTTCGGTTGCGACGAGCGGGCGCGGGTACGCGCGCCGGGAGTACCGCGGGCCAGAGGTGGATCACCTCCTGGTGCCGTGGCTGCTCCATGCCGGGCTGTCGCCGGACCACGCGTCGGGCGGGCTGACGGCGCCGTTGCTGGCCGCGACGCTGCACGGGTTCGGCCTCCCGGTGGTCCTGGGTGGGGCCGGTCGGTTCGTGGCGGCGTTCCGGTTGCTGCTGGACTCCCTCGGCGTGCGCGTGGAGACGGGGACACGGGTGGAACGCATCCTCGTCCAGGAGGGCCGCGCGACCGGCGTCCTGGCCGGCGGCAGGGCGATCCGGGCACGCCGGGCCGTGGTCGCCTCCGTGACCCCTACCGCGCTCTACGACGACCTGCTTCCGGAGGGGACAGTGCCGCCCGCGATCGTCGAGGAGGCTCGAAGGTTTCGTTACGGCCGGGCGGCGATGCAGATCCATGTCGCCCTGTCCGGACCGATCGGCTGGCGCGACGAACGCCTCGGCACGATTCCGCTCGTCCATCTGTCCGACGGGTCAAGCAGCACCGGGATCGCCTGCGCGGAGGCGGAGGCGGGGCTGCTGCCGAGGAGGCCGACATTGGTGGTCGGGCAGCAGTACGTCCTGGACCCGAGCCGGGTACCTGCCGGAGCCGCCAGCCTCTGGCTGCAACTCCAGGAGGTGCCGCACCTCCCGCGCGGGGACGCCGCCGGTGAGCTCGACACGGCCTCCGGCTGGACCGCCGCGCTCGCACATGGCTACGCCAAGCGGGTGCTGAACCAGATCGCCGAGCACGCACCCGATCTGCACGATCGGACCCGCGCGGTCGACATAGTGACTCCAACCGACCTAGAAGCGCGCAATCCGAACGCCGTCGACGGCGACCCGTACGGCGGTTCGGCGGAACTGGACCAAAGCTATCTGTGGCGCCCGTTACCCTCCGCCGGTCGACACGCGACCCCGGTGGACGGGCTCTGGCAGATCGGTGCCTCGACTCATCCGGGAGCCGGACTCAACGGAGCATCCGGCCACGTCGTCGCGAAGGCCCTCACCGAGCCTGGCCGACTGACCCGACTTGGTGAGCGACTGGCCAGGCGTACATGACCCCGTGGCCCGCCGTGCCGGCCGACGATGAGCGCCCGGCCGACGAACTCGCGCGCCCGCAGCCGATGGTTCGGGACGACGAGGCAATGGGCAACTGCACCTCTGCCACCAAGATCACCGTCGGGTGGTTCTTGGTGAGCACTGGCGTACGTCGTTTCGCGTCCCGTCCCGCACTGCACACCCCCAACTGTCCGCGAGCTGATGTGCGACCTGGGGTGGGCGTTGGCGCTACCGTCTAGGCCCGTTCGGGAGGAAGAGGGACGTTCCAGGTCAGGGCGGCGCCCTCGCCAGGGCTGTGGATGGTGAAGGTGCCGTGGTGGCGTTCGGCGCGGACACGGAGGTTGCGCAGGCCGCTGCGGCGGGTCGTGTCGCCGATGCCGCGTCCGTTGTCGCAGACACGGACGGTCAGGCCGCTGCCGTTGACGGTGACGTCGACGCTGACCTGGGTGGCGTGGGCGTGCCGAGCGGTGTTGGACAGTGCTTCGCGGACGACCGCGAGGAGATCGCCGGTGATGGCGTCGTCGACCAGTTCGATCGGGCCGGTGAAGTGGATCGACGGCGCGTACCCGAGTGACGGGGTGGCGTCGTGAACGACGTTCAACACTCGTTGCCGCGCGCCATCACCGGACTGCTGGTACGGCACCGGGGAGGGGCGAAGCCCGAAGATCGTCATACGGATCTGGCCGATGACGTCATCGAGCGTGGCCACCGTCTCCAGCAGCCGCTGCCGCAGCCGCGCGCGGGGTTCGGCGTCTGCGGCAGCGGCCATGCTCTGCAGTCTCATTCCGGTGACGAAGAGTTCCTGGAGGACGTGGTCGTGCATGTCGCGGGCGATCCGGTCGCGCTCTTCCAGCAGGCGCAGACCTTCGGCCTGGGTGCGGTGTTCTTCCTGCTGCTTGGCCAGCACGGCCTGCGAGGCGAACGAACTGAGCATTGCCACGTCCAGGTCGTCGAAGTTGGGCCGGCCCCGACGCTTGCCGACGTTGAACGTGCCCAACTGGGCTCCCTCGGGGTCCACGATCGGGACGCTCATGCCCGGACCGAAGGGAGCCACCCATGAGCGCGCTGGAGGGTAGAGATTGGAGTGTTTGCCCCAGTCGTTCCAGAGCTGCGGCTCGCCGGTGGTCAACGCCAGTCCAGCGATTGAACCGTTCAGAGGAACCCGCTGACCCAGTAGCGTGTCGGCGCCCTCGCCGTCCACGGCAACGTTCATCAGCCAGTTCGGGTCGCCGGTAGGCAACACGACCAGGGCCACGTCCGCATTCGAGGCCACGCGGGCCCTGCTCGCGATGAGGGACCACAACGCATCCGTCCCGGTGCCCGCCAGCATCGCCGAGGTGATCTCCACAGTCGCCTGCAGCCACGCCTCACGACGATGGAGCGCTTGTTCGCTAGATGTGGGCATCTTTAATGAACTGTGCAGCAACTTAGTCAACGTATCAACCTCTGCGGGGGTGATTGTCACTGGTCACTACTATGCGGCGATTCAGCATTGCTCACCTCTGATGCACCTGGGCAACCCACGGCAATGTTGCGATAGTCGAACAAGTAAACCGACCGACTTCTTCCCGGGAGGGAACGGCATTCTCTCAATGAGAGGATCTGCGGCCCAGCACTGTCCAGCGTTCTATTAGGCGCCCATTTGCGGCGTAGGGACCCTTCGTCGAATCGCGAAGCTTGCAGAGCTGGTAACCGCGTTGGAAGTCTGCAGGTGGTGGCCCCTACATGTGTGCAGCAAGGGTCGGCTTCCACCTGATGGTCAGGGTGGATACCTATCTGCCTCTAATCCCAGCCAGTAGACATTCGGTCTAGGTCGGGCCATATGGCCTAAATGCCTTACCTGGGATCTTCGCGGCCGCGCGGGCACTCAACGCCATCACCGTTGTAGAACAGGCCGAAGGTGTTGGCGATGCCGCGATGATTCGGGGTGGATTCCGCCCCGGATCGGGTGGTGGACGGCGCGTTGGCGCGGCTGAGCACCAAAGACTGCCGAGGTTGCGCTGGCCGGTGTGACTCGGCGGTCATGGGACCGATGAAGGTGAAACACACTTTCGGCGTTGGCATCGGCGTCGGCGCGGTCGACGGATCTGACGGAGAATGCCTGGAGTGACGAGTCCTCAGCCAGACGTCCCGTTGTCAGCGCGCACGGTCTGGTCCCGCGCTGTGCCGACGCCGTTGCGCGAGTTCGTCCGAACGGAGACAGGTAGCGCTGTCGTTGTGCTGGTGGCGGCGGTTGCCGCGCTTGTGTGGGCCAACGCCGACGCGACGTCGTACGACATGGTGTGGCGAAGCCCGATGTCGATCGAGATCGGCGCGTTCGGTCTGACCCAAGACATTAGGGGCTGGGTCAACACCGGACTGATGACGTTCTTCTTCTTCGTCTTCGGCCTCGAGGCTCGACGCGAGTTCGACATGGGGGAGTTACGCGATCGGCGGCGGCTGGTGCTCCCGCTGGTTGCCGGATTGTGCGGCATGGCCGTCCCTGTCGGTATCTATCTCGTTCTCAATGCAGGGCATTCCTCAGCGTCCGGTTGGGGCACGGTGATGTCGACGGATACTGCGTTGGCGCTCGGCGTGCTCGCCGTCGTAGGTCCTCGCGTGCAGGTGCGAACGCGTGCGTTCCTGCTCACTGTCTTCGTTGTGGACGACATCGCCTCGTTCGTGGTCATCGCGGTCGCCTACTCCGAGCGGATTCGGGTGGCCGCCCTGCTGGTCGCACTGGGATTCTTCTGTATGGTCCTGCTTGTCCGCGCCGCCGGCGTCCACCACGGTGCCGTGTATCTGGTGCTCGGCGTCGGGATGTGGGTCGCGCTGTTCGAGTCCGGTATCGAGCCGGTACTCACCGGACTACTGATGGGCATGCTCGCCTACGCCTATCCGGCCAGCCGCAGTGAACTGGAGCGGGCGACCGACCTGGTCCGGCGCTTCCGGGAGCAGCCGACACCGGAGCTGGCGCGGTTGGCACGGCTGGGGGTGGGGTCGGCCATCTCACCAAACGAGCGGCTGCAGCTGCTGTATCACCCATGGACGAGCTACCTGATCGTTCCGGTCTTCGCGCTCGCCAACGCCGGAGTCGTCGTCACCGGCGACATCCTCGCCGACGCATTCACCTCTCCGATCACCCTCGGGATTTTGATCGGCTATGTCGTCGGCAAGCCCGTGGGAATCTTCGCTGCCACCTGGCTGACCACTCGGCTGAGCCGGGGTCGGATCCGTCCGCCGGTCGGGTGGGCGGCAGTGGCCGGCGGTGGCATGACCGCAGGGATCGGCTTCACGCTGTCTCTGCTGATCGCCACCCTCGCCTTCACCGGCCGCCAGCTCGAGGACGCGAAGATCGGCATCCTCTGTGCGGCGCTCTGCGCGGCGGTGCTGAGTGGGGTCGTCTTCCGCATCATCGCGTCGCTTCCGCCGCACCTTCGCAGCCGTGCTCTCCTGGGTGAGACCGACGCCATGATCGACCTTGGCGTACCGGTCGACCCAGCTCGTGATCACCTGCGCGGCCCCCACGACGCTCCTGTCACCGTCGTCGAGTACGGCGACTTCGAATGCCCCTTCTGCGGACGGGCGGAGCCAGTTCTGCGAGAGCTTCTCGCCGAGAGCGGCGACGTCCGCTACGTGTGGCGCCATCTTCCCCTCAACGACGTTCACCCGCGGGCCCAGCTTGCCGCGGAGGCGGCCGAGGCTGCCGACATGCAGGGCGCGTTCTGGCAGATGCACGACCTGTTGCTCGATCAGCAGGACGACCTCAAGCCAAGTGACCTGGTCCACTACGCCGATGCTCTTGGCCTCGACGTCCACCGGTTCCGTGAGGATCTCCGGAGCCATAGGGGCGCGGCCCGGGTCGCCGAGGACATCGACTCGGCCGACCTCAGCGAGGTATCCGGAACGCCGACGTTCTTCGTCAACGGCCAGCGACACCACGGCGCGTACGACATCGCCGCGCTGTCGACGGCGGTACGCCTGGCCCGGATACGGGCAGGAATAGCGTCGTAGACGAGCGTGCCGGGAGCGTGACCTCGGGGGAGGTAGGTTCCGTGACGTCGGTCGAAACTGACACTACGAACGGCATCCGCAACATGCAGCTGTCCCACAGGTTCGCGGCGACTTCTGCGGTGTTCGACGAGCCGAATCTGGTGTCGTCGGCTGGGCTGGTCCCGGTGATGGGTCTGGCGGAATCGGCCAGCCAGCCACCGTGCGGGTTACGAGGAACGAATGGCATCGCTGGCCCTTGAGCCGTCGGATGAGCTCAGCGTTCGGCGTCTTCGGGTCGTCGTGCGTGTTTGCTGCTGGCTTTGACTTCCGAGGAATCGCCACCCGCTATGAAAAGCTCGCCGCTCACTACCGCACCGCCGTCACCGTCGCCGGCCTCATCCTGTGGATCAACCAAGATCCACAAAACAGGCCTGGCAGACAGTGCCGGCGTGCTCATCCCTGCACTTGATGGCAAGTTGCTGAGGCTCCAAGAGAAATCGCATTTCTCGTCAACCTAACCCGCGTTGGCGCGGCGGGCCGTGCTGAACCGGCGTTGGTAGGCGGTGGGGCTGATCGACAGCTTCCTGGCGAAAACCCGTCGCATGCTCTCGTAACTGGGGAACCCGGCGAGGACCGCGGCCTGCGTCGCGGTATGTCCTTGGTCGAGCAGCGCCCTGGACATGTCGAATCGGATGTTTTCCACGTAGCGGGCCGGTGTCGTGGCCAGCTCGTCGTGGAAAAGCCGGGTGAGGTGCCGCGTGCTCACGTTGAGGTGTTTCGCGAGTTCACCGAGCGAGTGGTCCCCGCGGGGGTTCGCCGCCACCAAGTCGGTGATCTTACGGAGAGCCGGCGAGCGGGGCGGCGGTAATTGCAGCGGGGCCGAGAACTGGGACTGGCCGCCCGCACGCTGCATGTACACCACCAAGGCGCGGGCGACGTCGCGCGCCAGGCGGGGCCCGTGGTCCTCTTCGATGAGAGCGAGCGCCAGATCGATGCCGGCCGTCACCCCTGCCGACGTGTACGTGGTGCCGTCGCGAACGTAGATCGCGTCGGGCTCGACGCGGCACGTCGGACAACGGGCGGCGAGCTCGTGCGCGACCTTCCAGTGTGTGGTCGCGCGCTTGCCGTCGAGGAGGCCGGCGGCGGCGAGAACGAACGCCCCAGTGCAGATCGACGCGATCCGGCCGGCCACAGCCGCCGGTACCCGCGCGGCGTCCGCCAGGTCGCCGGGGACACGAGCGCGCGGATAGAGGTCGGACCCGGCCACTAGCAACGTGTCGAAAGCCGACTCCGACGAGACGGCGCCGTCGACCGCGAGCTGGACCCCGAGGCTCGACGTGACGCCCGCACCGGTCGGCGACAGCAGCACGGTCCGGTAGTCGGCGCCGAACCGGTTCGCCTCCTTGAACACCTCCGCGGGACCGGCGACGTCCAGCAACGTCACTCCGTCGTAGACGAGGATCGCGACGCGATGGGGGGCAGCGTTCACCACTCCGGTCCCTCCAGAGCCGGTGACCGGGCGGACCCCGGCGGCACCGACCGCGGTCGAGCCGGCGACGCAGAAGGCATGAACACCGTTCCTTGGTAGCACACCGTCATCCTGGGATGACGGGGGCCCTCGTGGGCGGAGTTGCTCAACCGGCAGCGGGCGCCGAAGCCACCCCCCTCCGGCCGCCTTGGGGTGGTTCCGCGGTGCCGCGGCGGGGTGCGGGTCGTCACGAGAGTCAGTGCAGCGGTCGTGGTGGAGCACCCGGCTGCGATTTCGCCCCGTCCGGATTTAAGTGCTTCCTGGCCGGACGAAGGCAGCGCCGCACGCCGCCCCGCCGGCAGCATGGACATCGGACACACGGTCCACAGCCAGCACAGTCCCCAGAAAGTCAGAGGTCATGGCAGAGGTCATCGCGGGGTTGGAGATTCCTGAGACAGCGGCCGTCGCCGAGGCGACCCGGCTCATCCAGGAGACGACCAGCCCCCTCATCTACCACCACTCCCGGCGGGTCTTCTTCTTCAGCCTGATTCACGCTCACAGGCTCGGTGTGAAACCGGATCCAGAGTTGCTCTACGTGGCGGCAATGTTTCACGATACCGGTCTGTTGACTCCCTTTTCCGACGTCGAGCAGCGTTTCGAAGTCGATGGCGCCGATCACGCGCGCAAGTTCCTCCTGGAGCGGGGTTTCTCGACCGCCGCCGCCGACGCCGTCTGGACGGCGATAGCGCTGCACACCACGCCGGGCATCCCCGACCGGATGGGCCCGGAGATCGCGACCACGTACCTCGGCGTCTTGACCGAGGTGATGGGCTTCGGCCTGGACGGATTGGACCGCGTCCAGCTGGACGCAATCCTCGCCGTCCACCCACGAGGGGACTTCAAGAACCAGTTCCTGCGAGCCTACGTCGAGGGGCTGAAAAACCGCCCCGAAACCACGAACGGCACCGTGAACTCCGACGTGCTCGAGCACTTCATCCCCGGCTTCCAGCGCACAACGACGGTCGAGCGCATGCTCGGCGCACCTTGGCCGAGCTGAGTGAGAACGGTGTCAGTCATGTCGGCAACGGGCGTCGTCTCGGAGGTCGTGCCTCGTTCGTCGTGCTCCTCGAGTGGATGCACAATGGCGCTCTGGCGATTCGTGCGCAACTTCCCAACGAGGCCTACTACGCAGCTGCGAGTGCCCTGCGCCTGTGACGCCTGGAGCACCGGAAGTACGTGCTGCCGGCGTCACCCGCTGCTCTCCGCACCGAGGATGACCGGCCGAAGTAAGCGGTGACTACTGGGGACAACGAAGGAGCGGACTCGATGGCCACGCCCTGAGGGCCCTGCCTCGTCTCCCTGATGAGAACCAACGGACAGACGAAGATGCCCTGCACGTGAAGGGGCTGTGCACTCGGGTTGCCTCCACGCACCCGAAGGACACGGCGAAGACCACACGAAGGAATCAAAGGAACCATGACCAACACCCAGCGCGTCAACATCGGCAAGCAGCACCCGGCCGCCTACAAGGCCCTTATCGCCATGTCGTCGGGGGTAGAAGAGGCCGCCGCCGAAGCAGGCCTCAACCCGCTCTTGGTCGAACTGCTGAAGATCCGCACCTCCCAGATCAACGGCTGCGCATTTTGCCTGCGTATGCACACCCGCGACGCCCTCGAGAAGGGCGAAGCCCCCGACCGGATCGCCGTGCTACCTGGCTGGGAAGAGACCGACTACTTCTCCGAGACCGACCGTGCCGCCCTCCGCCTGACCGAGGCGATCACGCGCGTGGCGGACGGACACGTCAGCGACGAGGACTTCAACTCCGCCGCGGCCGTACTCACGGCGGACCAGGTGTCGGCAGTCGCCTGGCTGGCAACCGTGATGAACGCCTTCAACCGCGTCGCGATCACCAGCCGGTACCCCGTCGGCAGCTGACCTCGCCGGTGACACCGGCGGTGAAGTGATGGTGGAATCAGTCGGACAGCTAGCGCGAGCTGGCGCAGGTCTGAGCGCGTCCGAGGCCACGATCTGCTGGGGATGTCCAACCTGAGCGCCGATTCGAAATCTGTCTGGGCGGGGTCCGGAAGTTCGACACCCAGGCGTTCCTGAAGGTCCGCCTTCATGGACGTACTCATGGTGCGCTGCGCTGCCTGGACCGATTCGATCACTGCCCGTCCGAGCTCCTCGGCGTCGAGGTCGCGCATACCCCGAGCCGTGATCTTCAGCGACGTGACTTCCCCGGTGCCGTGGACCGAAACCTCGACAGCACCGCGTTCGTCAACGCCGTCGTAGGTACCGTTGACCAATTCCTCGACGAAGGCGGACATCTCGTGCAACTGCTCGTGGAGGTCCGCCAGCTTGCCGTCAAGCGCTCGGGCGGGACACTCCCGGGCTTCTCGGCCGGATCGCTTGGGCGGACGCCTGCTCTCGGTCCAGAGCGCTGAGGAGAGCGGCGGCCTGGTCGTCCGGACCCTTGATGGTGTTGTCCTCCTCGGCCTTCTTGTACCAGGCGGCCACCTTGTGAACAGCGGAGCTAACCTCGCCGAGTGAGGTGCTAACCGCGTCGACGGCCTTGTCCATGAAGTGCTGCGCCTGGTCGTAGGTGGACTGCGCACCGAGCGCGACGAGCGGCCAGGTCAGGTCCGTAAGTGACTAACGCCCTGTCCTGTGGACAGCTGGCGTCGACGACGAGGCAAGTCCTGGCACCATCCAGCGCACGAACTCGCCTACTACAGATGCGGCCGCGTCGACGGTTGCCCGCACGGTCATCCGGACCTCTACTCCACGAATCCGCCGCCGGCGACGGGTCGGACCTCGACCCCTCCGCCTTCCTGGCAGGCCGGGTTGAGCTTGGCGATCGCCAGCGCCGCGTCCAGGTCGGGCGCCTCGAGGATGTAGAAGCCGGCGACGACCTCCTTCGCGTCCACGAACGGGCCGTCGATGATCGTGTCGCCGCGCACCGAGGTGGCGAGGTCTCGGGGAGTCAGCGCCCAGGCCGCAACCATGGCGCCGGTCCGCTCCAGTTCCTCGGCGTGCCGGTCGCACGTCTCGGTGTCTTCGGCGGTGTGATTCGGGCGGTGGGCGGAATCGGTCGCGTAGATCAGAACCGCGTATTGAGCCATGACGGGTGCCTTCCTGCTCCTGTGTTCTGGGTCGGTACACCTCTACGTCGAGCGGTCCACCCCAATTCGACAGGACTGTACGACGAGATTCGGAAGGGATTCCGTTCAACCTGACCCGCGCCGCAGCCACCCTCACCGGTCCCGCGCTGGCCAAGGCGACCACCGCCACCATCCGCGCCAACTGATCGCAGTCCCCGCACGCCTGGCAACCTCCGCCCGACGGATCGTCCTGTATCTGCCGGCCGCCTGGCCGTGGGAAAGCGCGTGGACCCGCATGTTCACGACCGTCCTCGGCTGCGGGCCACCCACCCCGGCAACGACCTGACCACCCAGCCTCAACGGCGCGATCCGGAACCCCGAACGTGGACACCCTGGCAACCAGGCCAGGCGAAAGCCCCTGCCCGACCACAACCCCAACTGCCAATCCCACACCGAAACGATCACCTATAAGCCATCGGTGGATTCGGGCTCAGTGACCCTCAGTGTCACATCCCGAGGAAGCTCACTGTTTCTGCGATGTCCGCCCGCATTGTGCGCAGCTGCGGCACGCCTTCCATCTCGAAACACACCGAGACACCGCAGAACAGCACGAGGCCGTCACCGGCCCCGACTATCTCGCTGACGGTCTTGCGATACATCGTCCACATCACCTGTGGACAGCTGTGCAACCCTTCCGCCCTCAGCAGCAGCATGATCGTCTGTAGGTACATCCCCGCGTCCCCCCACTGACCGGGCCCCATCGACCGGTCGAGGTAGCAGAACAGCACGACCGGTGCGCCGAACGCCTCTGAGTTCAAGGCGGCGATCTTCATGGGCCTGTCGGGATCGTCGCGGGCGATCCCCAGCGCTTTGTACCTCTGGGCGGCCGCAGAGGAAAAACGGTCCAGGTATGGCGAGGTCATTTCGGCCGGGTACATCGGATACTCTCGCTCATCGCCCGGGTCTCCCGCTAGTGCCCGAGCGGTCGCGCGCCTCTTCAGTTGGGCCAAGGGCTTGCCGGTCACGACATACACATGCCATGGCTGAAGGTTTCCACTCGAAGGCGCGCGCGATGCTGCGTCCAGTACTCGTTCGAGTACCTCCTTGCGTACCGGCTCATCGCTGAATGCCCGCACGGCCCGGCGACTGTTCACAGCTTCATACACATCCACGTTCTCGTCCTCTCACCAACGACAACCATGTCTTTACCGTCGTCGGTGCCGGCGACGTGCAACGGGGTCGCGTTCGTTGAGGTGCCGGGCGAACCGGCGTCGGTACGCGCGGGCGAGCGTACCGCTCGACATCGCGGACGGAACCGTGACGGGAGCGGGCCAGCACAAACAACGTGCCGATATGCCGGTTGACCTGCTCGTTGACCTGTCGCTGTTCCTCACCAGCAGGCTGGCGTAGCTGCCGAGCTGCGCCGGGGCTCAGTACGTCCCAGTGGTCGCCAGCAAGTTCGGGATGACCGGACGGCAGCGGCACGGTAGTGGGCGCCAATGGCGTTGGCGGGACCGACAAACGACGGCGAGACGTCTACCCCGCTTGGGAAAGTTGTTACTCAGGCGGCCCTGACGTCGGACTTCGTGTGTCCGCGTCCGGCCGCACGTCAGTCGTCGCTCCGGCAGCCGCGCAGGGAGTCGATGGGGAGGCAGTGCTCAACGTTCGATCGACTGGATGACCGTTGACGGCTTGCCGGTGAACGTTGCCGCGCCAGTCGGATAATTCATCGGTCGACGTGTTCCGCTCCCAGTATCCGGTCGCTACCGTTTCCTCGAATGCGCGAAGGACTTCGTTCGCGCCACACGTGGGAGGGAACGACACGTGGCAGACAGGGGCTTCTCGCGTCGAGGAATGTTGGGAATGGGACTCGGGCTGGGTGTCACTGCGGCCGTGGGTTCCACAACCACCCCGGCCGCGTTCGCCGACGAGGCGGTGACGGGGGTAACGAGCAACCGTGCGGTGAGCATGGTGCTGCACACGCACTCCTGTTTCAGCGAGGGCGGCAGCTGGGCCGCCGGTGGGGGCGGTGCGAGCATGATGGCCCAGCTCGAACAGGCCGTCCGAAACGACATCGATGTGGTCTGGTGGACCGACCACGACTGGCGGATGGAGGCGTACGGCTACTACGACGGCATCGCGTTCGACGGCACCGACGAGAACGGTGGCCTGCAGTGGTTCGTGCAGAACGACGGCGCAGTCACTGATGCCGAGCACGCCTTCGTCGACGACCCGCACAGCCCGAACGAGCCCGGCAAGGCGCTGCGCGTCAGCGCGTCCGGACCGCAGGCCGAGTGGGGGGCCTCGTTCCTGTGGGCGAAGGCTGGCAACAGCTTCTATTCGACCAACCTGTCCGACACCACCTTCACCGTCGACGTACTCGGCGAACGGATCGGGCCCGACGCCGAACTCGTCGTTCAGCTGGAGACGTCCTACCGTCCTGCAACGGCCGGCCGGCCCGCGGGTGTCTACGTGCTGGAGTACCGGCTCGCGGCCACGGCCGGCCGCAGCCTGGCCGACCCACTGATCGGGGTCGTGGCGGTCAAGTCCGACGGAGGCTGGCAGCGGCTGACCATGCACCCCGTCGACGACATCCGGGCGTTCTGGCCGGACCTCGTGGCCGAGGACTCCGGGCTCGCACGGAGTCGGTTCGGCGTACGGGCGCGCAACGGCGCCACCGCGTCCGGCGTGTTCGACCGCCTGCGCATCGACCGTACGCGTGACCCGCTGCACTGGCCAATTCGCACCCAGCGCGACCTGATGCGGCAACTGCGCAGCACGTACCCGGGCGTGACCCAGCTTCTGTCCGCCGAGGTGTCGATGGTGCGTCACATGAACGTGTTCATGGAGGACTTCGAGCTCTACCCGTACCCGACGAGGGGAAAGGCGCCCGTCCTCGACAACTCGGTCGAGGCAGCCGAGGCGATGGTGGCCTGGTACCACGAGCGGGGAGCGCTCGTGCAGTACAACCACCCGCCCATCAACCCCGCCGAGTTGGTCGCCAGCCGCGCCCTGGGAGCCGACCTCATCGAGGTCGCCAACGCCGACGGCGATTTCACGGTGATCCGAGACCGGATCGACCAGTACGACGTGGCCGCCCGGAACGCGATCTTCCTGACCGCGACCAGTCAGGTCGACGACCACGGAGGCCGCGACTGGCAGGAAAAGCCCCACCTCTACACCACCGCGGTGTGGGCGGGGTCGCGTCAGGCACGGGAGCTCCTCACCGCGCTGCCGGCGGCCAGGCATGGTGGTACCACCAGCGACTGTGGCCGACCGGGCAGCTCGACCTGGCGGTGGGTGGTCGGCGGGCGATGGGTCGGGTCGTACGGACCCCGGCGACTCGCGTCCCGGTCGACATCGTGGCGAACAACCTGCCGGAGAACGCGACAGTGCAGGTCGTGGTGGGGGAGTGTGATCGCACCGCCCCGCGACGCCCGCGGTCACCCGGCACACCTACCCTGTCTCGGCGTTCGCTTCAGGTCGGCTGAGGTTCCAGTTGGACCGGGAGAACGGGCGTTACCTACGTGTGGAGGTCCGCGACGCCGAGGACGTGCTTCTGGGCTTCGGCAATCCGGTCTGGCTGCTCTCACCACGCGACGACGTGGAAGTGCCGCGCGCCCGCCGACTCTCCTACGCCGGCCGCTGACCCTGAAGCTGACCCACACCGGCGGTATCTGCTCGCCGGGCACCCCGCCATGAACCAGAACGGTGGAGTCGACGGTCAACGCGCTGACGAGCTTCACCTGCCCATCCACCCGAGGTATCTTCACCGGCAAGGGTGCCTGCTCTGATTGACGGAAGGAGCGATACCCGTGACGAACCGTTGGAGCGGCGTCACCCGTGGACTGCATTGACCCGCGCCGAGTGGCGCGGTTCTGGAGTGAACTGCTCGGCCGCGAGGAAGGTTCGTCCGAGCCTGGATGGGTCTACCTCGGAGGCCGCGACGACCTATTGCCGAGGCTGGTGTTCCAGCCGGTGTCCGAGCCCAAAGTGGGCAAGACCAGGATCCACCTGGATATCGTGGTCGACGACATCGCAGTGGGCATCGAGGAGGTCATCTCTCTCGGTGGTTCTTTCACACGCGAGCGCCACGACTACGACGAAGGTGTCGCCGTGGTCCTGACTGGCCCGGACGGCAACGAGTTCTGCCTGTGCCAGTACTACTCGAGCCAGAGCGCATGAGACGTATTCGAACGGAGGACACTGATGCACGTCTCCTCACCCGGGACCACATTCACCTGTCCGGTGCTGGAAGGACGTCTCGTACGTCTGGAACCGCTCGGACATCATCACGCCGGCGACCTTGCCCGGGCAGGTGAGGAGGACCGGCGTCCGTACGCATTCACCTGGGTGCCCACCGCCGGCGAGGTCAAGGCATACATCGACGCCCAGCTTGCCCGGGCGGCCGCCGGGAAGCTTGCGCCGTACGCCGTGATGGAGCAGACCTCCGGACGCGCGGTCGGCGCCACGGCGTACTGGGATCCACGGCCATGGCCCGACGGGGGAGGACTGTGCGCGGTCGAGGTGGGGTTCACCTGGCTGGCCGCGTCGGCGCAGGGCCGCGGCATCAACACCGAGGCGAAGCTGCTGCTGTTCGACCACGCGTTCACCGAATTCGGTGTCGCCCGGGTCGACCTGAAGACCGACGCACGCAACATCCGCTCCCGCGCGGCGATCGAGAGCGTCGGCGCAAGCTTCGAGGGCGTACTGCGCCGGTGGTCGCGGTCGTGGGCTCCTGGTGAGGAAGGGCTGCTGCGGGACTCAGCGATGTACTCCATCGTGGCCGACGAATGGCCAGAAGCGCGTGCTCGGCTGCTCGAACGTCTGGCCAGGCACCTGCCGCCGGGCAGCCGTTCCTTCCGGCTGGGGGCGGGAGCCTCACCGGACAGGTGAGGTGACTCCGCTGGGCGGTGCGCTGCCCACGCGTGCGGTCGGGGGTTTCTGCATCGTCGGCGGCCGGCGGCCGGCGGATCAGGCCAGGCATCCTGTACCGCAGCTCGGCGTTGTCGTACCTGTCCGACCAGGATCGCGACCACGCTGGAGCGCCTGCAGATCCGTACGGTCATCGACCTTCGCGGGCCCGGATGGGCGCCAAGATCTCCCTGCTGGACGCCTGGCGTGGTGCACGGCACGGCGCCTCTCCGGCTGCGGTGGAGGCCGGCGCGTAGCGCCGACCCACCCCTGCTGTCCACAGACAAAGTAGGGGCCCCGCGACTGTCGCGGGGCCCCCATTCACTCACTGTCCGGCTCTCCGGACCGGGCGACTCCGCCCTCACGAGTTCTTCGGGCGGATCTTCCCCTGGAACATCAGCATGGTCACGAAGTTGTCCGCGTACGGCGAGTTCTTGAGGATCGGGTCGTCGTCGGCCGGGAAGCCTTCGATGTGGTCCTCGAGCGCCGCGTTGTTGCCGTAGCGCTCGTACAAAGGCACGATCGGCAACAGCTCGTTGAACGCCACGGCGGCAGTCGCCACGTTCTTTTTCTGAGCTTCCTGGTCGAGACCTTCACCGGCGTTCGTGACGGCCTTCTCCAGGTCGACCTTCCCGAGCGTGTCGGTGTCCTGCTTGAGCGGGAAGTCCATCCCCTTGCCGCCCTGGTTCGCCGCGACCGGGATGTTGTGGGTGAACAGGTCCGCGACGAAGGCGAAGTGGGGGTGCGGACTGCTCGAGGATCCCCAGCCCTGGATCGCCAGCTGGAAGTTCCCCTTGTCGACGTCGATCGGCTGCTGGGTGAACGTCACCCCTCTGCCGGTCACGCCGAGCCCGAAGTCCGACAACTGCTGGGCCACGTTGGCGCCTGTGGCGGACCAGTCGGCGTACTCCGAGGGGAAGGTGAGGTCGTACTTGGCCGGAGTCCCGTCGGGCTTCATCCACGACTTGCCCTGCTTCTTCCAGCCGGCCTGGGTGAGCAGGTCGGTGGCCTTCTTCTCGTCGTATTCGTAGTGGTTGAGCTTGCCCTGGTCCTCCGAGCTCAGCCAGTCCGGTACCTGGATGTCGGAGAAGCCCGCCATGAACTTCACCGCGACGCCGGAGTCGGAGAGGGAAACCTTGCCCACCTCGTCCCGCTTGATCGCGTGGGCGAACGCCCGGCGGACCCGGACGTCCTTGAACTCGGGCTGCTTGCCCATGTTGAAGAAGATCGCCGGACCGGAATAGACCGGGGGCCGCAGGATCCGGATGCCCTTCGCGATGAACTGCTTCTCGGTGGCGACCGGGAAGCCGTGCGTGGCGTACTCGACCTTCTTGGCCAGGACCAGGGGTGTGATGGTCGGAGTCTCGCCGTTGTAGAGGGTGATCTTGTCGAACTTGACCTTGTCCGCCGCCCAGCCCTTCTTGTTCTTGACCAGGGTGAGCTGCGCGTTGGTGATGCTGTTGTAGTCGTAGGTGAACGGACCGTTGGTGACGACCTCGTTCTGCGGGTTCTTGGGCCGCCAGGCCTGGAGGTCCTCGTTGAGCTTCTTGCCTTCGGGGCTGTCCAGGTCCTTGTCGGACGAGAACAGCTGCTCGGCCCGCTTGCTGAAGTCGCCGTAGGTCGCGGCGCTCAGGATGTTCGCGCGGACGATGTAACGCTCGACTACACTCGAGGGATTGTTCATCGTGAAGACGACCGTCTGGTCGTCCTTCGCCTCGACCTTGGAGAGGAACTGCCACTCGGTCTGGCGCATCACCCGCCGACACATGAACGTACTGATCACGTCCTGGCTGGTGACATCCTTGCCGTCGCTCCACTTGACGCCCTTGCGCAGGGTGTAGGTGAAGGTCTTGGCCACCTCGTCGAAGCCCCACTTCTCGGCGAGCATCGGCTCCCACTTCTTCGCATCCCAGTAGTACATGCCACCGGGCAGGAAGATGAGGTCGAAGTAGGCGCCGGGGTTGATCGCGTCCGTGACGCCCGCCATCAGGTTGAAGTGGCCCTTCGGCGGCACCTGGTAGGGCCAGGCACCGTTGAAGACGGCCTCTCCGCCGCCACCGCCCCCTCCGCCGCCACCGCCACCGCCGTTGCCGCTGTGCTCGCCACAGGCTGCCAGCACGGCGGCCCCCGCGGCACCGAGGCCGAAGATCTCGAGCACCCGTCGCCGGGAGAGCTCGGGGCCGAACGGGCCTGGTGTTGCGTTCATCAGTTCCTCCCATCAATCAAGTGATCAATGCCGCGCTAGGAGGGTTCTGCCTAGCGACTCTTCAGACGTACTAGAACGAGGACCCGACGACACACGCGCACACTGCGCAGCAGAGCCGTCACTTATCCATACAGAGATGCGGGTTCACCGATGTGCTCCCCGTACGGATTCGCACCGGGAACGTTTGATGACCGGGAACGTATACCTTCACCGGGGTCGAGCGGAACCGTATGGCGACAACTTGTAACCTGAATTGTTGCGAAATCTGCGCAGTCCCGGCCATGTCCACCCGGATTCGCGCAGCGGCTCGCGGCTTATGTGGCCCCCCCAGGCACCGGACCTGGTCAACCGGCAGTTCGGCGCCCAGGCTCCGAACACGTTGTTCGTGGCGGGTTTCACCTACGTCCTCCTGATCGGCGGCTTCGTCTACACGGCTTTCGTCGTCGATGCGTTCGCCGGGGTGATCGGCGGTTGGAAATCTCGACGTCCAAGCGGTCCGCGGTCATCGAACGGTCCATCGCCACGGCCCGCGCGCTACGGCGAAGGCAGAGTAATCCCCCTGAAAAATATGGCGATCCACCACTCGGACGCCGGACGCCGGACGCCGGACGCCGGATGCCGGACGTCCGGACTTTCCGCGTCTGAGTCGGCGGCGGTGTCCTTCGGATTCGGCGAACGCTTTGGTGGTCGGGAGGGTCATCGCCGGATGTGCAGGCACGGGTGCGGGCCATGCGACGGTAGGAGACTGCCGGGAGCCGGCGCTGGTCCGTCAGCTCTGGGATGAGGACGGCGAGGACGGGGCCGGTTCACAACCAGATCGGGGACGTGGCAACCCCGTGACCCGACCGAATACGCCTGGGTGGAGGAGCAGAAGGCGACGGCAGCATGAGTGTGGAGAAGCGCGGCGACCGGTGGCGGGCCAGCTACCGCGGTCCGGACGGGCGGGAGCGTACCAAGAGCTTCCGCCGCAAGGTCCACGCCCGGCGCTGGTTCGCTGATCAGCAGGTCGGGATGTCACGCGGCGAGTGGATCGACCCGGCGGCGCTGCGCGTGGACTTCGGGACCGTCGCGACGGAGTGGCTGGACACGACGCTGCACCTGGATGTACATGTTCTCGGCGGTGTGCCAGTACGCGGTTCGCGGTCGGCGGCTACTGGTCGGTCCCGTGACGGGCCTCAAGTTGCCGAAGCCTGTGCCGGCGGGGGAGCGGATGTTCCTGACGCACGAGGAGGTGGGGAAGCTCGCCGCGGCCGCCGGCTCGTACGCGTTGTTCATCCAGACGTTGGCTTACACCGGCCTTCGCTGGGGTGAGGCAACAGCGCTGCGGGTCCGCGACGTCGATCTGGAGCGCCAGCGCCTGGAGGTGCGGCGGGCTTTCGTCGACATCGCGGGCAAGCTCGACAGCCGGCAGGTTGCTCCGGCCATAACTCACCGCCGGTACCCCCTCGGCATCGGCCGAATGCGTCAAGCATCCGGCTTCCGGCGCAGGAGGCGTTCATCTCGGGGACTCCACGGCGCCGTGAACATACCCCGCATGTAGGCGTCAGCCAACTCAGTCTGTCCGGACAGCACGCGGCTGGCCGTGGTGCGGGGTGCCTGGGGCCCGCGCTAGCGGCCCGCCTCGGCTTCGTTCGTCATGGGAGTGCCGCCCTGGTGGCGATCGTCCCTGTCGCAACAGTCGATCCGACGTCGCCGACATCCCTCGCTCGGGGTGCTGCGCCGACGCACCGTCTACAACACCCTCACCAGCAGCTTTACCACCAAGATCACCCTCACCAGCCCCTTGGCGAGCACTGACAGACGGCGTTTCGCACCCCCGTCCCGCACCCCGATCAGGGCTTGACATCGGGGCGCGGGTGCGATGTAGAAGCCGGAGAGACGAGAGCCGGCAGCCTGGCATACCAATGCATGGTGCTCGTCGAGCAGGGTGCGGGTCTGGGCGACGCCCGCCATCGAGCCGTTCACCTACTTCGAGCGATCGGGCACGTTCAATTGAACCTCCGTACCGCCATGGGGGCCCGGGCCGACGGCGAGATCGGCGGCGATCAGGAGGGCGCGTTCGCGCATGCCGGCAAGGCCGGTGCCGACAAGTGCGCTGCCGATGCCGCACCCATCGTCACGAATCCGCAACTCAATACCATCGGCGTGCCGGCCTAGCACGATGTCTGCATTCTTCGCCCGGGCATGACGCGCGACATTTGTGAGCCCTTCTTGGGCTACCCGATATATGACCAGTTCGGTCTCGTGATCGAGCTGAGGGAGTTCAGTGTCGAGTTGGCAGTGCACAGTCACCCCACCGTCGGTGGAGAACTCGTCGGCGAGCGACCTGAGAGCCCTGACCAGGCCGAGGGTCTCCAGATCGCCAGGGCGGAGCCGGCGGGCGATCCTGCGGACCTCATCGTGACTGCCGCGGGTCATTTCCTGGATGTGCGCCATGTCCGTGTGCATGCACTGGGGCGCCTTGTTGGAGACACGTTCGAGTTGGAGGAGAACTGCGGTGAGGGTCTGTCCTACTTCGTCGTGAAGCTCCAGTGCGATGCGTCTCCGCTCGCCCTCCTGGGCCGAGAGGGCTTGTGCCGCGCTGTTTCTCCGCTCGGCTTCCAACCGGTCGAGCATGGTGTTGAAGTTTCTGATCAGATCGGCCACGATGCCGTTCCCACTGATGGTCAGACGGGTGCCGGGGCGTGTCAGGTCGATCGTCATCATTAGACGGGTAAGGCGTCGCAGCGGAGCGAGGCCGAGCCGCAGCAGGGCGGCATTCGCGACGAGCATGGCAGCGAGGCCTGCGGCGAGGATCAACGCCTCGGTAAGTATCAACGGCGTGGAAACGGTCAAAGGCGTAAGCAGGAGTACAGTCGTCGCCGCGGCCAACACTGCGGCGTTGAGCAGGAAAATCCTCCAGAACAGCGACACGTGCCGGCCTCCTCCGACTGCTGGACTCTCCGGCCCTCCTGACGCCGGTACTCCTTCCGTTCTCCAGGTCCAGGCGGCCTGCTTCAGCGCGCTCAGCGCCCTGCGCGGCGCTTTCACGGGTTGTCGCACCGTACGCTGACCACCACGTCCCTGCTGACCATCTCGGCCCTCCGGTGCTTCGTCGATGACAACGCTAGACACGAGAGCCTGTCCAACCCGGTGCTGGACTACCCCCGTGAAGTGGTGCGACAAGCCCCCGGACAACAGGCCATGGGCTCAACAACGGGGCCGCCGTTCACGCTAGTCCGCGCGTCGGCTTAGGGGGATCTGGCGCGGAACATCCAGCTAGGCCCGCAGCCGCACAGGGGACAGGCCTGCTCGGATAGGCGGCGTGCACCCCCCGCGAAGATCACGGGCCCTGAGGAATGGCCGGGTGCGAATTGGATTTTCAGAGCGAGTTTGGCACGCAGGTGTCGAAGCGAGCGGTCCGGGCCACCGGCCCGGTCGGCCACGAGGTCTGCGGTGAAGACATGCGCCAACAGCGCTGGGTGGCATGGTCACGTGTGGACGAGCAACTCGTCGAGCGGTTCCCCACGGTGCAGCCGCCCAATGGCGTCGGCGAGCAGCGGCGCGATGGAGTGCACCTCAAGGATGGGCATCGTGTTCTGTTGCTGGCCAGTGCTGTTTGTGACGACGACACGCTGTATCGGAAGTGCGCTGAGTCGGTCTGTTGCGGGTCCGATCAACAGGCCGTGGGTGGCGGCGACCGCCACATCTGGTGCCGAGCCGTGGTCCAGCAGAATCTCTACCGCGGCACTGACGGTTCCTCCTGTGCTGATCATGTCGTCGACCACGACGGCGGGAGCGCCGGCGACCGCGCCGACCAACTCCTCGGCACGCACGCGTGCTCCGCTTTCTCTGCTCTTGCGTACAAGTGCCACTCGGGTATGGAGCAGCGAGGCGTAGTGTTCGGCGAGTTTCGCCGCGCCGAGGTCGGGTGCGACGATGATGGCGTCGCTTGGCACAGACGTCGAGAGTGCCTGTGCCAGGAGTGGTACTGCGGTCAGCATTTCCACCGGCATGGGGCACATCGCTTCCAGCGCCAGGGTGTGTGGATCGACACCGACCAGTCGATGGACTTGGGTCGACGCGATCGCATCTGCAAGAACGCGGGCCCCGACAGGCTGACCAGCTCGGCTCCGGCGGTCCTGCCGGGCGTAGCCGAAGTACGGCACAACCGCTGTCACCCGGGCGGCACCGGCTCGGCGGCACGCGTCAAGGAGGAGAAGTAGTTCGACCACATGCTCGGCGACCGGCGGGCCGGTGGGCTGGACCACATAGACGTCAGCGCCGGCTATGCCAGCCACCGCGGGTCGTAACTCTCCATCGGGAAACCGGTCCACGACGCATGCGCCCGCCTCGATTCCCAACGCAGTCGTGATGCCATCCGCGAGCCGTTGACCAGCTGTCCCCGCCACGATCTGCAGTGTCATCGCGCATCCTGCTCGGTATTGATTGCCCGTCACGAACCTGCACGGTTCGCTGCCCTGGTAGCCCGCCACCCATATGCGCCGGCCGTGCGAGTTCCTGCATGCCGACTGCCCCCTCCAGCGCCTGGCTTCTCCAGGTTGTTTGTGTTACACGCGTCGGCGGGACGTCGGCGGGACTGACATGAGCGGGCAGTGCGCGTGGTGCAGCAGCGCCTGACTGACCGATCCAATAAGCATGCCGGTGAACCCGCCGAGGCCTCGCGCGCCGACCACTATGAGGCCTGCCCGGTTGGAGAGGCGGACAAGGACCCCGGCCGGGTGTCCAGCCATGACCTGGTCCTCGATCTGGAGTTCGGGAAACTTGTGGCGCCAGCCGCGCAGAGCATCGGTGAGCAGTGCGTTTCCGTCCGAGGTGTCACTCGCCGCCGGCTGCGTGCCCCGGCCCCGGTAATGGTGGACGACATGCACAGCAAGCAGCCGCCCGTGTCGAAGCATGGTCTCTTGGATGCCGACCTGTAGGGCTGCGTCTGCCAGTGGCGAGCCGTCGACTCCGACGATAACGAGACGGTCGTCGCGTTCTGGATCAACGAGGCTGCGCACGACGGCGACTGGCGCATGTGCTCGGGCGACGAGGGCGAGCGTGGTGGAGCCGGCCACCATGTCGGCAACTGCGCTCCGGCCGGCGGCGCCCACAACGACGTACAACGCATCGTGGCTTTCACCGACCAAGAGCGGTAGCGGAAGCTCGCGTACCACAGCAGTACTCACGTCGACATCAGGCGCGGCCGCGTGGGCGGTCGCCGCCGCCTCCCGGACAAGCTGATCCGCGTGTATGCGCAACCTGTCTTCGGTCCCCGTCCCCCACAGTCCGGTCGGCACTCGCAGGACAGACTCGGCGAACCCGTAGACGATCCGCAGCGGTACGTCGTGCAGGGCGGCTTCGCTAGCCGCCCATGCCGTGGCGTTGAGCGCGCTCTCAGACCCATTGACGCCCACGACGATCGACCGAGCGTCACGTGTCGCCATCCGATCGCTGCCTTTCGCCAGATACTCACCATGGACGCGAACCGGTGTCCCTCAAGGCCCAGTTCTCACGATCCCGCAGGCTGGCGGGAGGACAGACTGGCAACGGTCCTCCGCCAGTCCCAGCGAAGGTCCCAGCCGCGAGGCGAGGGCGGCATTCGTCGCATCTGACCAGAATGCGATCGAGCATCCCGACGCCTGGTGGCTCGACAGTCGGCCCTTCATCACGCTAGGCGTCGAGCATCTTCCTGGCGATGTCGGTGGTGTCCTCGGCGAGTTTTGTGGTCTCGACATCCAGGGTCGCGTGTGATCCGGCGCCGGCGCGGAGAAGGTCGGCACCTTCGGCGACCGCATGCACGACATCGCGTTCGGACAGGATGCCGACGAGGCTGTTACCGTCGACCACAGCAAGCGCACCGACGTGCCGGCTGGTCATCTTGCTCGCCGCCTCCGACGGCGAGTCGGTTGCCTCACGGGCGAACGCTTCGGGCCGATAGACCTCTTCGACGCGCATCAGTGGATCCCTTCCATATAGAGCAATTGATCTTCTGTCTCGCTCCGGTTGACGCCGTTCCAGCAGGGCCGAACGTCATCAGGGCGCCCCGACGGATCGGTTCACTGGACCACCGTCGCAAGGGGACCGTCGAAGGAGATCCCGCTGTGGGGACGCACCGAACGCACGCTGGCGAGAACGTGAGGGGCGGAGGGAACGAACGATGGTGGCGGGACTCGTAACGGATCTCTACGAGTTGAAGATGGCCGCGAGCTACCTTCGGCGTGGCATGTCCGGACCGGCCGCCTTCAGCCTCTTCGTCCGTGCCCTGCCACCCGACCGCGGCTTCCTCGTCGCCGCCGGTCTGGAGGACTGCCTGACCGCTCTGGAATCCTTCGCTTTCGAGGCGGAGGACCTCGACTGGCTGCGCGACGCCGGCTTCGACGACGCGACCGTTCAGGCGTTCGCCGGGCTGCGCTTCACCGGGGACGTCCGCGCTGTCCCCGAGGGCCGCGTGGTTCTCGCCGACGAACCCCTCCTGGAGGTCACAGCGCCAGCGGCGGAGGCGCAACTCGTCGAGACCGTGCTGCTCAACCACATCACCTACCAGACAGCGATCGCCACCAAGGCGGCCAGATGTCGTCTCGCGGCGGGCGACATGGAGCTTGTCGACTTCGCGTTCCGGCGTACTCACGGGATCGAGGCCGGCATGGCCGTCGCCCGCCTGTCGTCAATCGCGGGTTTCGCCGCCACCAGCAACGTCGAGGCGGCGCGGCGCTACGGGCTGCCGGCGGCCGGCACGATGGCTCACTCCTACGTCGAGGCGTTCCCACGTGAGATAGACGCGTTCCGGGCGTTCGCCGAGGACCTGCCCGGGCCGGTCACGTTCCTGGTCGACACGTACGACACGCTCGCCGGGGTGCGCACCGCGGTGCGGGTGATCAAGGACATGACCCTCGACAGGCCGCTCGCCGTACGGCTGGACAGCGGTGACCTCGTGGCGCTCGCCCGCGAGGCACGGCAGATTCTCGACGAGGCGGGTCTGCGCAAGGTCCGCATCTTCGTCAGCGGAGGGCTGGACGAGTACGACCTGGAACGGTTCGTCCTGGAACGAGCACCGATAGACGCCGCCGGTGTCGGCACCCGCATGGGCGTGTCCGCCGACGCGCCCTCTCTGGACAGCGCGTGCAAGCTGGTCGCGTTCGGCGGCCGCCCCGTCTGCAAGCTCTCGCCCGGCAAGGCCACCCTCCCCGGAGCGAAGCAGGTGTGGCGACACTTCCCGATCGAGCAGGACGTCCTAGCCCTTCGCGAGGAGGCCGGACCCGACGGCTTCGAACCCGTGCTCGTCGAGGTCATGCGGAACGGTCGACGTCTCGGGAGCGAGGGCACCATCGACGCGGCGCGTGAACGTTGTGTGCGAGACGTGACCGCGCTGCCGCCCGACGTCCGCCGCATCCGTGGGCCGTCGTCACCCCGGATGCGCGTCTCCGAAGGGCTCGCCGCATTGGCGACGCGGACCGCGCGGTCCGCCGCCAGGACGCAGGACCTCACATGGTGAGCGCGGCGACCTGCGCGCCCGGCTGACCGACCTGTCAGGTCAGTCACCCGGCCGGCGTGGCGGTGGAACGGGACAGTGACGGGACAGTACGGAGGCCGGGCAGATGGCGCGGTGGTCGTCGGAGCACCTCGTGGCGGCTGCGCGCCGTACGGGTGTCAGCGATCCCGCACTGCTGGAGGCGCTGCGGGTGGTTCACCGGTCGGCGTTCGTTCCGCCGGAGTACGCCGACGCGGCGAACGAGGATCGTCCGGTCCCGATCCCGCACGGGCAGGTGACTACACAGCCTTCCCTGTCGGCCGGCATGATCGAGGCGCTCCGCCTGACCGGCACGGAGCGGGTGCTCGAGATCGGGACCGGCTACGGCTACCAGACGGCGCTGTTGTCCCGGCTGGCGTACTTGGTGACGAGTGTGGAGCGCTGGCCGGACCTCGCCGCACGAGCACGCGAGAACCTCGCGGCCGAGGACGTCACGAACGTCGAGGTCGTGGTGGGCGACGGTACCGAGGGTGCGGCGGACTCCGCGCCGTACGAGGCGGTACTGGTCTCCGCCGCGTACCCCGAGGTTCCTCCGCCGCTGGTCGAGCAGATGCGGCCCGGTGGGCGGCTCGTCCAGCCGATCGGGCCCGGCGGCGCGGAGGAGGTGACGGTCTTCCGGCGTACACCTGAAGGCCTGGACGCGGGAAGGCCAGTAATTCCGGCCCGCTTCGTCCGCCTGCGCGGCCACTTCGGTTACAGGTGAGTGGTGTCGTCGTCGGCGCGTCGCTCCTGGCCGCACCAGCCGGCGTTTCGTCGGGGTGACAATGGACGGCGGAGATTCCACCTGTGAGCGGCTAGCGTGGTGACATGAGCGCATCGGGTGTGCTGCGGGAGGCCTTCGTTCGAGATGCCCTGGCATACGTCGAATTGGCAGAAGCGGTATCCGTAGGAGATAGCTCAATTCACTGTCCAACATGCCATCCTCAGCTGCGCTGCTTGATCCGGTGGTAGGGGCGAACGACGTCGTTCCACAGGGAGCGCAGGTAGATGAATCCGAAGTCGGGGTCGTCGCTGCACAGGATGCCGGAGAACCGGGCGTGGGAGTAGTTGCGGTACCCGTGGTCGAGCTTGTACCAGAGATCTGTCACACCGACGCGCATCAGGCTGACGATGTGGTCGGCAGTCGGGCCGGACTTCCACATGCCGTTGGCGATCAGGACGGCCTGGGTGATCAGGTTCGGCTTGTAGCCGCCGTAGGCGTAGTCGGCCGAGCTGCGTTGCCCTTCGGCGTCGACGGAGGTGAACTCCAGCAGCATGCCGGGGCGGCCGAGGTTGGGGAGTCCTTCGCAGCCGCTGTCGATCACGCCCGCGTGTGTGCCGTCGGGCATCAGGATGCCGGTCCCGTTCAGGCCGCACTCGACGGTGCCGCCGTAGGTGTTCTCGCTCAGCTGCGCCTCAAGGTCCATCACCCGGTCCAGGGTGATCCCGTGCAACGACCAGCTGTGGACCGCGGACTCGATCTGCGCACCGGTGGGCGCGGCGGATTCCGGATGCGCCGCCTTCCAGGTGAACGTGCCGTACGCGTTGGTCAGCCCGTCGGCGGCGAGCCGGGCGACGAAGGCGTCGTGATCGTAGGTGCGCAGGATCTCCTTCGCCCGGTCGACCCCGAAGTACGCCGTCGCGACCAGGACCGAGCCGCCCATCCCCTCGCGGTAGTTGGGGTTCCAGTCCCGGTTCACGTTACGGTCCCCGTCCAGCGTGTACTGCTGGCCGCCGGACAGGACGAACGGGTTGTGGTCACTGGTGGTGAAAGCGGAGGCCACCAGGGACGCCTCCATCAGCGTGTCGACCCGGGTCCGTTCGGCGGGCCGTAGTCGATGCCAGACCGGCGGCACCAGCTTGGCCGTCGCGAACATACCCGTCACCTGGAGCTCGTGCTGGGCTGGATAGCCCCCGTTCGCGGCGATGTCGTTCCCGCCGGTGAGGGTGTAGCGGGCCTGTTGCAGCAGCCGCGCGTCGGCGGAGTGGTCGCCCGCGAGTGCGGCGAACGCCAACGTGATCGCTGCGCCCCCGGAGTTGCCCGCATTGGTGTAAGCCCCTCCAGGCAGGTCACGGGCATAACGCACGAACGGGGCTTGGCGGGCCGTGGCGACCACGTCGGCGGCCGGTCTGCCCAGGCGATGCTCGCGTCGGCCAGGGCATCGCGATCGACCGACGGCAACTGAGCCCACGCATTGCTTGATGGGGGACGGCGACGACGTATGCGGGTGGCCTTTGTGCTCATGGGTCCGCACCCGTGTGTGTGCCCGGCTGGTGGGTGGGAATGCCGCGGTTGACGAACGTGGCCGCGAGCACGATCAGAGCCAGGACTGCCAGTGCGGCGCGGAGACCGACAAGGCGGGCTTCGGTGTTCTCGTCGACGATGGCGTCTGCAGTCGGCCCAGGCACACCTGCGGCGCCGAGGGCCCGCTTAAGATCCGAGTCGGGAATGAATGGCACTCCGCTCGTCAGTTCGATCGCTGCTTTCGAGGACAGCTCCCTGGGGATCGCGGGATTGTCCTGGATCCCGGTGATGAACGACGTGGTGAGCGCGGCGATCAACACTGTGCCGGCGAGCGCCGTTCCGATGGATGCGCCCAGGTTGGTGACGGTGTTCTGCAGGCCGCCAACCTCCGGCGCCAGGGCGTCGGGTACCGCCGACACCGTGACACTGCCAAGTTGCGAGGCGAGTCCACCCACACCGAGCCCGGCCAGGAGCATGGGCCACGTGACGACCTCCGGTCCGACCCCGAGGTCGAGTGCGGCGACCAGCATGAGAATTCCGAGGAACAGCGAGAAGAAGCCGAGCCGGACGACGCGGCGAGGTGACGCGTTCGGAAAGAATTTCGGCACGCCAACCGCTCCGAGCAGGAGGGTTACGGACAGCGGGAGGAGGCGCAGGCCGGTTTCTATCGCGGACAGTCCGAGTGCGACCGACAGGAAGAGCGGTACGGTGAAGAACAGTCCTGCCTGAAGCAGGTACTGGAAGAAGAACGAGGCAAGGCCGCCGCGAAGGTTCCGGTAGCGCAGAATTGCGGGGTCGATCAGCACTGCCCTACCCCGGTCACGCCTGTGTCGCTCCCAGGCCAGGAAGCCTGCGAGTACCCCGCATCCAGTGAAGATAAGCCAGATTGCCGGCGACAGCCCAAGCCACTGCGGCGCGCCGGGCTTGGCGATGACGAACCCCCACGTCCCCGAGCGCAGGACGCCGTACACGACCAGGCCAAGGCCCAGAGCCGACAGCAGGGTGCCGGCGAGGTCGAGCCCGCCGTCGCGCTCGGGCGGCGTGTCGGACATTCTCCTGGCCGACGCCAGGATGACCAGTACGAGCAGCACCTCGCCCGCGAAGACCCATCGCCAGGACGCATAGGTGGTGAAGAGCCCGCCGATGAGCGGGCCGGCGGCGACGGCGATCGCGCCCGCGGCGGCCACCAGACCGTAGGCGCGCGGCCGCTCGGGCCGGCCGAAGTTCGATGCCACGAGTGCGACAACCGCCGGCATGATGAGCGCCGCACCAACGCCTTCAAGGCAAGACCACCCCAGGATGAGAACCGGCAGGTTCGGAGCGAGCGATGTCGTGAACGATCCACAGCCGTAGATCACACAGCCGATCGCGAACGCACGCTTCCTGCCCAGGATCCGCCCGACCTTGCCACCTGTGATCATCAATGACGCCATCACCAAGGCGTACATCGTGAGCGCGGTCTGGACCCCGGTGACCGTCGTCCCGATGTCCTTCGCCACCGTAGCGATCGACACGTTCATCACCGACGTGTCCAACGTCATCAGGAACTGCGCCGACGCCAGGGTCAGCAGGATCGCTCCCGCGCTCGAGGCGGAGCGCCCGGACGAGGAAGTCAGCACGGCACCCTGCGGCTCACGGCAGGCACTGCAGAGAGCTCGTCCTCAGCCACACAAAGCATCCTGCGCGCATCGCGCCGCCGGATCAGTCGGATTGCAGGCGCTCCGTCAGGTGGACGGCCCGTTCACGAGTTTCACCCGCGCAGGGTGAGCCTCGCCGTCTACCGGTGAGCCAGCATTGCTCGCAGGCGTCCGCAGGGCGCTGGGGGAGGGCTCTGTGCGTCATGAGTGGCCCACTTGACGAGGACGAACGTGCGGAGCTCGAGCGGCTTCGCGCAGAGGTGGGCAAGGCGCGGGCCGAAACCGAACGGTTGACAGCCCAACTGCACGCTGCCGCCCCTGCGGCACCGCAGGAAGCAGCTGGCGGCGCCGTGGAGAGGCCACGCAGGCTCTGGCGTACGCCTGTAGCGGTGCTGGTCCTCGTGCTCGGGTGCCTGCTGGCTCCGATCTCCGTGGTCGCGATCTGGAGCAACACGACCATCTCCGACACGAACCGCTACGTGGAAACCGTGGCCCCGCTGGCCAAGGATCCTGCGGTCCAGAACGCGGTAGCCTCCCGTACGACCGAGGAGATCTTCAAGAGGTTGGACCTGAGGGGCCTGCTGAGCCAGGGCGTCAACGGACTCCTCGCGTCGACCCACCTGCCGCCCCTGGTGCAGGAACGGCTACGCAGTCTGGTCGGGACGATCTCGAACGGGATCGAGGAGTTCGTCCGGTCCAAGATCGGCGACCTGGTGAAGAGCGACCAGTTCGCGGCCGCCTGGGTACAGGGAAACCGGGTCGCTCACCAGACGATGATCAAGGTCCTGTCGGGCGAAAGTCGTGGGATCACCGTCCAGGGCAACACCGCCTATCTGCAGTTGGGGCCCTTCATCGATGTCGCGAAGCAAAGGCTTGTGAAGGCGGGCTTCGGGCCGGCGGCGAGCATTCCACAGATCAACCCGAGCGTCGCGCTCTTCCCCGCGAAGGACCTGGTGAAGCTGCAGACCGCATACACCTGGCTCAACCGGCTCGCGATCATCCTGCCCGTTCTGACGCTCGCCCTCCTCGGCGCGGCGGTCGTCCTCGCTCGCCGGCATCGCCGGATGCTCCTCGCCGGAGGCCTCGGCCTGGCGGCCTCCATGGTGGTGCTCGGCCTGGGGCTGGTGGCCGCTCGGGCGATCTACCTCAGCTCCCTTCCATCGGACGGCATGCCCCCGGACGCTGCCGCGGCGATCTTCGACACGCTTGTGCGGCTTCTGCAGGCGCAGCTGCGCACGTTGGCGGTCGTCGGGGTCGTGGTTGCGGTGGGTGCGGCCGCGACCGGGCCGTCGACCGCGGCCGTGCGCACCCGGTCTGTGTTGTCGACCGGTATCGGCAGACTCCGGGACAGTGGTGAGTCGATCGGCCTGCGGACCGGCCGCGTCGGCAGCTGGACCTACGACCACCGAACCCTCCTGCGGGTCGCAGTCATCACGATCGCTGGGATCGGATTCATCGCGTGGAACGATCCCAGCATCGCGGTGGTGCTACTGCTGGCCCTGCTGGTGCTGGTCGCACTGGCGCTGATCGAATTCATCGCCCGCCCACCCCGGGAACCACGCGCAGCAACCTGAGCACCCGGCCGGACACGGAACCGAGCGGTGTGCGAGCCACGGACACGGCCGGAGGACTCACTCGGTCGCCCTCCCTCGGCCCGGTCGTTCAGGTGAGGATGTTCGACTTGGCGTTCTGGAACTCGGCTTCGGAGAGGTCGCCGTCGTCCCTGAGCTGGGCGAGCTTGATCAGTTCGGCCGCCTGACTCTGGATCCGTGTGGTCTGCCGTACGCAGTCCTGGTAGTCGGCCTCCTGCTTCGTCACCTGTGCCAGCGCACGTGGTCGATCATGGAGCGACTACCTGCGAGCACGTAGGGCCAGGTCGGCAGCGGATGGGCGGACAGCGCCGCCAGCGGCCCGGAGTGCTCGAGCAGCGGGCCGAGCGCTTCGGCCACCCCAGTCGGACGGGACCATGACCTCGTCTGACGGTCTCGTACCGCGACGGTTCGCGCCCTTCGCTAGCAAGGGAGATCGGTTCACCCAAGTGTGGTCCGTCAGCGAGAGCGGCAGGCGTCCCGCGAGTAGGAAGCAGGGTTCCCGAGGTATCGACTGGACCTCAGCGGTCGGGGTTGGTGTCCCCGTCAGACCCCGGGGTGGTCGGGTGGTGGCCGTCGGCTGGCCGACACCGCGCACCAGCGCCCTGGTTGCGGTGGCCGTCGGGGTGATCGGGGCCGAGGTATCCCATCTCCTCGAGGCGGCGGTCTGCCGTCTCCGGCTGCCGCTGGAGCGGATGGGGGAGCGCGCCGCGCACGTTTGCCTTGACGACGGTGAGCGATCGTCGGGTGAGCATGCCGTCGGCGCGGCTGTGGTCCTGCATCGACCTAAAGTCAACCCTCTGCGCGCACCGATCCAGGTCTCCGACCGGGCCGGTGTCGTGACGCGAAATCATCCTCGGCGGCGCGGGTAGCGGGCATTTCGCACCCCGCGGTCCACGCCAGCACCGCCGACCGCTGCATACTCGCAGGTCAGAGTGCGCCCGGGAGTGCGCCCGGGAGGATTCGAACCTCCGACAACCCGGATTGGAAGAATCACACGCAACGTCTACAAGGCCCGCCCTCACCAGCAGCTTTACCACCACGATTACCCTCGCTAGCTAGCCGCTTGGCGAGCACTGACAGACGGCATTTCGCACCCCGTCCCGCACCCCGAGCGGTCGCCTCCGGCGGATGGCATGGTGAGCGGTTCCGGACACCGAGGTCGACGCGACCAGGGCGCCCGTCGGTGAGTTCATGGCTTTCGCCACCAGCCTTGGCGCTCTCCGGGGCTTGCCTAGTCCTGCGACCGGCGGGCGAACTGCTTCCTGAAGGGGCCGTCTGATCCGCCCTGTGCTCGGTCGAGGCCGATGCGGGGTCAGGGCGGTCCGGTCTGCGGCCGGGTACACAGGCTCCTTACGGGGGCATGGTGAGAACAAGAAAGGGAGAGTGCGGATCGGGTGCATGCCCGTGCCCCGATGTTCGGTTAGTTCGTACACGCAAATACTCGGATTTGTCATGGCCGGAGGCAACTCGGCCGATTGCCTCTCTGCGACGATCGCCCGGCGACAGAGCCGCCGAGAATGTGCGGCTGCATCGGACGCTCTGCGACGGCGCGGCGCTCGGCCGGGTCGCTCCGGGGTTCGTGTGGTGGCCCGGGTTGAGCGTCGGCTCGTCGGCAGGCATGGAAGAGGAGTTCTGAACTCGGCGGTCTACGATGAGTTCATGAGCAGCACGGCGGCCCATCGGGCAGTGCCTGCCCCTCCATCGCCGAGGTAGGAATCTGGTTGGTCACGTGGCGGATGTGGAGCTGAGGCGGGAGCTGGGGGAGCTGCTCCGGTCCGCTTGTCGTATGGCCGGAGCCAGCCACGCAGCGTTGGCGGTGGCCGAATCCAACTGGAATGTCGCCGAATTCCTCACCTGCGACCTTGACGAACAATGCGGACCTGACGTCGCCTGGCCTTCGGTGAAGGAATGTCTTGACTTGACGTCGAACTCGCAGCGGACCGTGCGAGTTCCTGCACCCGAAGGCGACGGACTTCCAGAATGTCCACCACATCCCCAGATCACGAGTCTGCTGGCTGTGCCAGTTCGTCTGCGGTCGGAGTCATACGGGTGCCTGTGCTTGTTGAACAAGGCTGGTGACGCCGACTTCACCGACCAGGATGAGGAAATGGCCGCCGAGATCGCCACCTCCGCGGCCAGAGCCGTCGAGATTTCTCGACTTCACCGGCAACGGCGCCGGCGAGAACGATGGCTGAAAGGGGCGTCTGAGCTGACGACCATGCTGCTGGGTGAGGTCGACCTGTACGAAGCGATGCGGCTCGTCACCCGGCGCGTACGCGAAATCTCCGGTGCGGAGTTCAGTTCAGTCGTCTTATGCACTCCTGACGATCATTCTGAGTTCGCGTATAACGCTGTTGACGGCCTCGGCTTGGGGGGCTCCGTCGTTCGAATTCACCGGCCGGGCATCGCAGCTTCGGTGATTGACTCCGGGCGCCCCGTCGTCACCAATGATCTCACGCAGGACGAGCGCTACAATCCGCCCGTGGAGTGGCGGGAACGCCTGGGCGTCCTCGGCCGTGCCATGTTCATGCCGCTAACCGCATCAGAACAGGTGCTGGGCACTCTCGTCGTCGGTTGGCGGAAGGGTTCGCCGGAGGAAAGCATGGCCGCCCGCGAGGCCCAGAATGTTCAGATCTTCGCCGGCCACGCGGCGCTTGCGCTGCAGCAGGTACGGGTGCGACATGAGCGGACTCGTCACGGGTTGTGGGTCGAGGCCACCTCAAGACTTGCCAGTCTGTTGCTTCGCGAGGTCGACCGCGACGAGGCGATGCGCTTGGTGGTCGATCAACTGCGCGGGATCTCCGGCGCTGACTTCAGTGGCATTCTCCTCGTCGATCCGTCTGACACCGACAGCGTCTCTACGGTCGTGTTCGAGGGGGTTGGCCTGCCGAGTGTGCCGTCCGACGTGAACATCCCGAGACAAGGCCTCGTGGCTTCAGTCATCGAATCGGGCCGGCGTGTCGTCAGTGCCGACTACGCCCGTCTGGAGGGTCACCTGCCGCCTTCCGCCTGGCGGGTCGCACTGTCTGTGGTCGGGTTGGGCATGCTCGTTCCGCTGGTTGCCGACGGGCAGGTGCTGGGCGTTCTGTTCGCCGCTTGGCGGCGCGGGTCGCCCCACGAGAACATTGCTGCGGGCGAGGTGGAGCAGGTGCAGACTTTCGCCGACCTGGCCTCGCTGGCTCTGCAACGGGTCCGAACACAGAACGACCATGAGGAACTGCTCCTCCTGCAAGACCGTCAGCGGATCAGCCACGACCTGCACGATCACGTGCTCCAACACATGTTCGGTATCAGTCTCCGCCTCAAAAGCGCCCTCGATCTACAGGCCGATCTGGAGGCGCGGCAACGGGTGGGCGAAGCGATCGAGGATCTGGACGAGACCAGCCGGCAGGTTCGTGCCGTGGTATTCGGGCCTTCGCATGATGACGTCGGTTGATGGCTTTCGGGCCTCCGAACCGCCGGCGGGTGACGGTGTTCGATCACACCGGCTACCTGATGCACTTCACCGGAGGAACATCAACAACATGAAGAAGACGCCGTACACCAACGGGATCGATTGGCTGGAGTTCGACGACCCGGAAGAGGAACACGTCACCTGGCGGGTGCAGTTGAACTTCCTCATGTCCAACTGGAAGTGCCTGTTCGGCAATGGGTGTCCCGGACTCTTCGCGGTCAACGACTCAACCGTCAACCCGGACACTGCCTGCTGTGTGCACGGTGCCTGGTTCCACGATCGTGACGACTACCAGCAGGTTGCCAAGCGAGTCGAGCAGTTGACTTCCGAGGACTGGGACGACGAGCTTCGGAAGGTGGTCGACAAGAAGGGGTGGGCGTTCATCACCAAGGACAATCCACCGTACGACGAGGCAGACGACACCGAGGATGACTTCGAGGGTCGTACCCGAGTCCACGACAAGGGTTGTGTGTTCTCCAACCGTGCCAACGGCAGCGTGGGAAGTACGGGCAAGACGGGATGCGCCTTCCTTCACCTCGGCAACCGTCTGAACGCGAACAAGCACGACATCGAGGACAACAGCCAGGAACACGAACAGTTCATGCCGCGGGTTTGCTGGCAGGTACCGCTTCAGATGACCTACCACGAGGACGAGACGCGGCAGGTTGAAGTTCGTTCCGTTTTCGCGTTCGACATCGATGTGTGGGGCGTGCGGGACGAGGATGGTACCCACGACAGCACCATCGCGTGGTGGTGCACGGAGACACCTGATGCCTACATTGGCACGCGCATGGTCTACCAGAGCATGGAGCGGGAACTTCGGCGCATGATGGGCGACAAGCCCTACGACCGTATGGTGCAGTTGATCCAGGAGCGCAAGCCGACCCCGGCGCCGATGCCGGGAGCGGTCATCAACGAGGGACGTCCGCTGATCCCGTTGATTGTCGGCAACCGCAAGCCACGACGAGTCGCACCGTAGCTTCCTATTCGGGGCCGGCCAGCCGCATCCGGGCGTCGGCGCGCAGGGAGCAGAACTCATCCAGTAAGGCCTGGGGCCTGTTCGACGGTGAGGTCATCGCGCAGTGGCCCGGACCGGGGTCGGGGACGGCCTGCTCCGGACGGGCGAACCGGGCCGGGACGAACCCGATCCCGTCGTCGCGCACGTCCAGCGACACGACGTCCTCCACGTAGGACAGCGTCAGCCCGACCCGCGTGGTCCGCACCCCTTGAGTCCTGCGGAGGTGTCGGTGCACGGCTTGTACGAGGCGCACTGGCAGACTGCGATTAGTCGTGGCGGGCCTGCTGTTCGCGGCTCTGAGCCACGGCGCCGACCGGCAGGGCGTCGTGGGTCACGAGTCGATCGCGGTCGAGGAGAACTAACTACTTCGACCCGGAAAAGTCGGCGCGTGTCGGCCCGGGTGTCGAGGGCTGTTGGTCGAGACGATGGCCTCGATCCCTTGGGCCAGAAGGGATCGAGGTCATCGTGTTTCGTACGGCAGGCGACGTGACTAGCGGCGCGCCGACGTCGCCGCGAACTGCGGCTGGGTGCCCGCGAGCTCGGATCCGACCTTCGGCAGATCGTCCGGTCCGGTCGGCACCGGTACGCCCTGACATCCGGTGGCGCCGGGGTCGCCGGTGTCGAGGTAGGCGACGATGTGGGTGGCGCAGCCGGGCTCCATCAATGCTGAGCCGTGCATGTCGTCCTCGACGGTGAAGATCTTCCCGCCGACCGCATCCTGCATGTCACCGGTCCATTCGTACGCCGAAACGGACTCGTAGCGGTGCCCCGACAGCTGCAACGAACCTCCGGTGTGCAGGAGTCGGATGTGTTCGACGGGCAGTGGCCAGCCGGCGCACGACGGAATGGGGAAGCGCAACACACCCGTGACGGGGTAACGCGTCAGGCCGTCCTGGTAGGCCGCCCACGCAGAGTCGAAGTCGCGTGCACCACCGTCTCCGTTGCAGAAGATCGCCTGGTTCGCCGTGCTGTTGTCCATCTCGGGCACCCCGACCGGCGGTGGGGTGCGCTCGCCGCCGCCGAGCACCTCCTTGACCGTGGGCGGCGCGGTCGGGCCGGTCGCATCTCGCAACTCCGCGAGAACCTTGGCTGCGAGCGGCCAGGCGACGGACGGCTGGGCGGCCGAGATCGCGATCACGAACCCGTCGACAGGCCTCTCGAGGTCGGTGAACGTCCTGGGACGGGCGTCGAAGTCCCGCCGCAGTTCGGCCAGTGCGGCCTCGACCTGCTCAGATGTCGTGCCAAAGCCGTACGTGTCGTCGAACCTCGCCATCCACGCCGCCATCCGGGAGAAGTCCATCGCGGTGGCCTTCGCCCGTCCGGCTTCGAACGCGTCCATCCGCGGGTCGGGCGGCGCGACGCTGTCGACCCACATCCGGCCCACCTTGCCGGGGAACAGGCTGCGATACACCGGCCCCAGCCAACTCCCCCAGGACACCCCGAGGTAGCTCAGCTTGTCCTCGCCCAGCCCGATCCGGATCCGGTCCAGGTCGCGAGCCACGTTGCCGGTGGTCAGTTGTCCGATGAACGCCGGATCAGTCTGGGCGCAGTCTTGGTTCGCCTGCGCCTGCTTGTCGTACGTTCGCCTGGCGTCGTCCTCGGTGATCTGGCTGGGCGACGCATCCTGCGCCTGCAAGCCCTGGAGACCAGCCAAGCCATGGAGACCAGCCAAGCCCTGTGCCTGTACGCCCGCGGGGCCGTAGGCCTCGCAGTCGACCTTCGTGCTGTAGCCGACACCGCGCGGATCGAAGCCGATCAGGTCGTACCGTTCGTTCAGCTTCGCGGTCGGCGCCCCGGGCTGGCTCAGCTCGATCGGCATCAGGTAACCGCTGCCGCCCGGACCGCCGGGGTTGACGGCGAGACTGCCCAACCGGTGTGCCTGGTCGGTTGCCGGCAGTCTGGTCACCGCGACGCCGATCGACCGGCCGGAGGAATCGGCGTAGTTCAGGGGAACCTCGACCGTTCCGCAGCCCATCCGGGCCATCGTCGCCCGGAACCACGCCTTGCCGCGGATCCCCATCCAGTCCAGAACCTCGTCGGAATACTCGGGGCAGGCCTTCCACTTCATGGTTGACAGAGAGCCTGGCTGCGGGCTGGTCGAAAGGGAGGCTGGCTGCACGCTGGCCTGGGCCGGCAGGCCCCCTGCCACGGTCGTCGTGCCGAGGACGGCCAACGGGGCCGTCACAGCGGCGAGAAATCTTCGTAGATTCATGCGGACAAGCCTGTGAACCGGCCCGCCCGCCGCACATCTGCCGCCAGCCATGAACCCTCTCCTGTCTTCCGACACGCACTGGGCATAGAGCTGCCTGCCGATCTGGAGCCGCAACGGGCCACCTGGTCGGTGCACCGGAGGAGGCATCTGGCTGCGGTCATGCTCCAGACCCTGTCTTCAGGGAGAGTTCACCCGACGTGGGCAAGACGTAGGCTCGCGCTGGAATGTACGAACGCGCAGCGGCCCTCTGGGCCTGGGCACGCAGGCCGGGGATCCAGGACGCCGGCCTGGCTGCCGTGCTCTTCGTCAGTTCAGTCGCGATGAGCGATGCCCGTCTGGGAATCGTCAAGATCTACGGCGCGGACGACGACCCTCGGCCGATCCAGCTCTGGATCTGGTGGGTGGCGACCGGGATCTGCGTGGCCGCCGTGGTTGTCCGCCGCCGGTGGCCGGTTCCAGCGCTGGCCGCCGCCACGGTCGCCGCGATAACCCACATGGCCCTGATCGCCGGACCGGTGCCCGCCGACCTGGCCGCCCCACTCGTCCTCTACACCATCGCCACCCGATTCCGCCGCAGAACGTCACTCGCGCTCCTGGGCTTGACGCTGCTCGCGGCGGTGGGCTGGTCCGTCCTCGTCGGACTCGACGGTATGAGCGACGGCTGGACCTACCTGAATCCCCGCGATGACGGCGCGCCGAGGCCCGTCGAGCTGGCCAAGCCGAGCATGCCTGGGGACGTTCCCCTGGGTGACGTACTCCCCGCGGATCCTCCATTTCGCCCACCGCTCTCCGGGAAAGTGCCGGATGGGAAGGTGATGGATGCGCCGGTAGGACCTACCGGCTGGGGAGGCATTCCCATCCTCGGCCCGATTCTCGTGGCCGGCTGGGCCATCGGGTCGAGCGTCCAGAGCCGCCGGGCGTACCTCGACGAGCTCACCGCGAGGGCGCGCGACCTCGAACGCGAACGGGACCAACGGGCCGCCCTCGCCTCGGCCTCCGAGCGCAGCCGGATCACCCGCGAGCTGCACGACGTGGTGGCACACGGCCTCTCCGTGATCGTCATGCAGGCACAGGGCGGTGCAGCGGCATTCGAGAAGCGGCCCGCGGACACCCTCGCCGCGCTGGGCACCATCGTCGAAACCGGGCGGGCCTCGCTTGCGGACATGCGCCAGGTGCTGGCCGCCGTCGGGCCGGTGGACGGCTCTCCCCATCCCGTACCAGGGCTCGACTGGCTGCCCCACCTCATCGACCAGGTACGCCAGGCCGGAACCCAGGTGCAGCTGCACATCGACGGAGCACCGGGAACTCTTCCCACGACCGTCGACCTGTCGGCGTACCGGATCATCCAGGAGGCGCTGACCAATACCATGAAGCACGCCGGCCCGCGCGCCTGCGCCCAGGTGAGTCTCACGTACGGAAAGTACGAATTCGGAGTGGAGATCAGCGACAACGGTGCCGTGGCGCCTGCCCCCGATGGCGTCGGCAACGGGCTTCGCGGCATGCGCGAGCGGGCGGAACTGCTGGGTGGAGAGCTGTTCGCCGGTCCAGGGCGGCACGGTGGTTTCGTCGTACGAGCCCGACTCCCCTTCGCGAGAAGGCTGGTCACATGATCCGCGTACTCCTGGTCGACGATCAGGCGCTGCTCCGTGCCGGTGTCCGAATGATCCTCGAGAACGCCGACGACGTTGACGTCGTTGGCGAGGCCGAGGACGGTGCTCGGGCCGCGGCGATGGCGGCCGAGACCGCGCCCGACGTCGTGCTGATGGACATCCGGATGCCCGACGTCGATGGCGTCGAGGCCACCCGCCGCATCCGTGCCGAGCTCCCCGACGGACCGAGGATCCTGATCCTCACCACGTTCGACCTCGACGAATACGTCTACACAGCCCTGCGCGCCGGCGCCAGCGGATTCATCCTGAAAGACACCCTCGCCCCTGACCTGCTGTCGGCGATTCGCGCCGTCGCCCGCGGCGACGCCATCGTCGCCCCGACCGTGACCAGACGGCTGATCGAACGCCACATCGGGACCAACACCGATCCACTGCCCCTTTCCGAGGTCGAGCTTCGCGCCCTCACCGAACGAGAGCGCGAGGTACTCGAGCTCATCGCCCGCGGACTGTCCAACGCCGAGATCGCTGCCCGTCTCTGCCTCACCGGAGGAACCGTGAAGGGCCATGTCAGCCGGATCCTGAGCAAACTCGGCCTGCGCGATCGCGTCCAAGCCGTCGTTCTCGCCTACGAATGTGGCCTGGTCCGCGCTGGCAGCAACTAGGGTGTGCTAGCTACTTCGACCTGAAGAAGTCGGCGCGTGTCGGTCCGGCTGTTGGGGTCTGTTGCTCGCGAGGATGGCCTCGACCCTTGGGCTAGAAGGGATCGAGGCCATCGTGTTTCGTACGTAGGCGATCAGCCGTCTTTGTTCGCGTCGGTGCTGCTTGAGGAGTTGTTGAGGCTCCCGCTGGAGCTGGCTCGGGGCGACGCGATGTGGATGATCCGGAGTTCTTCGCGCCGTTCGTGCCGTTCTTCGACCCGCGCATCGGGCGCCCCTCCACGCCGGTGGAGGTCTACCTGCGGTTGATGTTCTTGAAGTTCCGGTACCGGCTGGGCTATGAGTCGCTGTGCTGTGTGCTGTGAGGTCACCGATTCGATCACCTGGCGACGGTTGTGCCGGATTCCGCTGGACGGTTCGGTGCCTCATCCAACAACGTTGATGAAGTTGACCACCGACCCGGCGGGTCAGCCCTGCACGACCCCGGTGCCCGGCCGATCGCCAAGGGCCGGCTCGGCAAGCCGGTGGAGTTCGGGCACAAGGCCCAGCTCGTCGAAGGTGACGACGGGGTGATCGTCGACCACACGGTCGAACGCGGCAACCCGGCCGACGCGCCCCAACTCGCGCCGCCCGTGGAACGGATCCGCATGGACGAGTTCGCCCTCGAAGCCGAGATGAAGTGGGATGAGGGCAAGTAGGGGCCGGCCGTGCAGAGAGCGCACTGATGGGGTCAGCCAGATGCCTCTTTCGCAAGCCTCCTAGAACACGATGCTGAGGTCGATCGGTCCGTTGTGCGTGATCCGCAGGATGAGGGTCTGCGTGGCGGCGTCCCAGGTTTCGCTGTGGCCGTAGGGGCGTGAGTGATTCGGGTCCTGTTTGCGTACTGGACGGTCGGTCTGGCGCCGGTCACCGTTATGGTCGTCGTACGAACGTCTCGCGGGCTCTGGTCGTTGAGCACGCGTCCACCGGCGGTGAGTACGCCTCCGTCGGCGTTGGTGATGACGTTGCCGGAGGTCTCGCGTCGGACGGTCATCCGGTCGTAGATGTACTCCGTGGGATTGGTGAGGTCCTCGTCGGGGACGAGGTCGGCGTACACGTCGGTGAGGTCGAGTCGGTAGTTGTTGAGGTGCACGTGGGCCACCCCGTCGTCCTCACGGAAGGTCCCGAACGTGTGGTTGGTGGCGACGACGCCGATGGTGATGTCCGGAGCCTGGTGTAGGGAGAACGTCGACGAGGCGAGGAAGTGGTCGTTCTCATGTGAGTTCATCCAGAACCACGTGTCCTGGAACCGCAGGGTGAAGTCGTTGGCGGAGACGGTCTGACTGGGGTAGAAGCTGTTGAAGTACCTGTCGTCCTTTGCCGTTGTGAGCACATGTCCGAGGCGGGCGGCGTCCCCTGTCGGGACGTTGCGGGGAAGGAGCGAGACGATCCCGTACCGACCGGAGGACGGGATGATGTTGGACGTGTCGTGGTCGGTCCAGTACGGCACCTCGAAGGCGTCAGTCTGGGTGATGCGCCCCGGGTTTCTCGAGCAGCACCTATCGTGGCATTGACGCGAAGAAAGCCGTTGCCCGCTTGAGGATCTCCACATCCTCCTTCAGCCGCCGGTTGTCCCTGCGCAGCTGAGACAGCTCCTCCCGCTCTGCGCTGGTCAGCCCGCCGTCGAGGCGGTCTCCGGCGTCGCGTTCGGCCTGCTTGACCCACTCCCGCACCGCGGTCTCGGTCAGATCGAAGTCCTTCGCGACCTGACCGACGGTCCGGTCACCACGTTGGCACAGTTCGACGATCTCGGCCTTGAACTCCGGCGTGAACGAGCGGCGCGGGCGCGGCTGCTTCTTGCCCATGCTCTCCATGGTCCGACATCCTTCCCCAGGACCGAAGCCCTGATCTTGGATGTCCGTCAAACCGGGTCAGCTCCAGACTCGCTGCACTGAGTGGTAGCCCCACAGGGTGCATACATGAAGGCCGCGCTACTTCTTGTGAACGAACGGGTCCGCTGCGTTCCTATGGCCTGCTTGGTGGGAGTTTCCCAGACCGATTACGGCCGCATAGTCGCCAGAACGTGGGGTAGGGCCCCGATCAGGGCGGCCAATGCACTACTGGAGCGGGCCGGAGGGAAGGACAGCGCAGATGACGCGGCATGACCTCCTCGACGGCAGGTATGCGCTCCATCGGATCGTCGGGCACGGCGGTATGGCGAAGGTGTGGAAAGGCGAGGACGTCCAATTCGGACGTCCGGTCGCCGTGAAGGTGTTGCGCAGCGACCTTTGTCGCGACCCGGTGTTCCGTGCCCGGTTCGCATGGGAGTCCCAGGCCCTGGCCAGTCTCAGCCACCCGGGCATCGTCTCGTTCTACGGCAGCGGCGTCGACGTGACCGACGACAACCCCGTCCCGTACATGGTCATGGAGTACGTCGAGGGCAGCACGTTCCGCGAGGTGCTGGGAGAAACAGACCGGGTCGCCCCGGACCGAGCGCTTGAGTTGACGGCGCAGGTCCTCGCCGCGCTCGCGTACAGCCATCGGCTGGGGATCGTCCACCGGGACGTGAAGCCCGCCAATGTCATGATGACGTCGTCGGGAACGGTCAAGGTCCTAGACTTCGGCATCTCACGTGCCATCGCCGAAATGTCGTCGCACCTGACGGAGCCGGCGACAGCGGTAGGCACGGCGCAGTACCTCTCGCCGGAGCAGGCGCGCGGGAAGCCGGTCGACGGGCGCAGCGACATCTACGCGGTCGGCTGCATGCTGTACGAACTGCTCACCGGTCGCGCTCCGTTCCTGGGCGACTCCCCGCTCGCTGTCGCCCTTCAGCAGGTGGAGCAGGATCCGCCTGCTCCCTCGGACATCGCGGACGTGCCGCAGCCCCACGCGGCCATCGCCATGCGGGCACTGCAGAAGAGCCCCGGCCGGCGGTACCAGAACGCCGACGAGATGGTCCACGCGATCAACGCCGTACTGGCCGGAAGTGTGGCGGACACCGAGGTGGCATCGGCCCCCGAACCCGTACGGCGCGCGTCCGTGATCGCGGGTCCGGTGGGTCTGGAGGCCCGGCACACCAGGCCGGTCAGCTCCTCGATGCGGGGGAAACGGGCGTACGCGTTCTCGGCGGTCGCAGTCCTGGCCGTCGTCGCCGCCATTGCGGGAGTCGTCCAGTTGGTCGGCCCCGGCCAGCTGCGTATCTCCGTCGTGCCTCCGCTGCACGAACCCGCCCCTCTTGCGCTAGCGCCCGCGAAGAAACCCGTGCCCGTCGACCGGCCCGCGGACTCCCTCGCACCAGGAACCACCGGCCGCCCGGCCGGCGATGTGGGTGCGGGACAGGCCGCGGTGGTCAACAACGCCCTCCTCGCCCGGACGAAGCCTGCGGCCAAGCACAACCACAGGGCCGCCAAGTCACGGGGCGGCGCACGAGGGGTATCTCACAAGAAGGCCGGCTCCGCCCCGGTGCGAGCGCGCTGGGCGGGCCGTGCTCACCCGCTTGCGAAGAAGGACGGATCCCACGTGAGCGGTGCGAAGAGGCAAAGCGGTCCGAGCACTCGGGGAGGAGCCGGGGGCCGAGGTAGGCACGGGCACTAACCGTACCGCGGCCACCGGCTTCTCTGTCGCGAGCCAGGGTGCACGTCACCGGAGGGAATCACGACGGAACTGCTCCGGTCGGTCGGTGGCGGTGGCCACGGCGTGGCGGCAGTCGGCGACCTGTTTCAGGGACCGATCACGCAGTGTCCGGTACCGCCAGGCCGTCGCAACGAGCTGCTGCAGGTGGGCGAGACCCCCGAACTCGCCGTCGTCGGAGTCTCTTCGAGCCCGCTGCAGGTCCAAGAAGACCAGTTCATCCGGCGCGGCGGAGAAGCGCAGACATCGGGCAGCGGGCACCTGGAACATTCGCATGGACCGTCTTGAAGACGTCGGTGTCCCAGTAGCGCCGTAGCAGAACTTCGCCGCGATGCAGGGATAGCCGGCTGCCACCACCTGGAACGACGACGACCCGACGAAAGCAGGGGACGGTGGGGCACATCCCGCCACTGTTGCCTTGACTGCGTCCGCTGGCTTATTGGCACTTTCCAGCGGATGAGGCCCACGTCGGCGTCAACGCCGAACGCAGCTTCGACGCCGATTACCTGCTGCTCGAATGGCTGCCTGTTCACGAGCAGGTGGCTGACCTTCAGCCCGAGCTGAACCGCTGCCTGGCGAATGTCGTCCCCCTTCCCCATGGACTCGTCGCGGTTCATGCCGAGTCACAGTCAGTGTCGTGTGTCGGTCTGGCCAGCGGGCGAAGGCTGGCGAGCTCGGTCATGGCGGGTTGTCCATCAAACTGACCAGGTGCATAGCCTGCCCAGGCCGAAGTAGTGGCCTGATCGGTTCTCACCAGCCGTCGACGATCTGGGCGTCGAACATGCGTCGGTGCGTCTCCGCAGGTCACCGGCGGTCACAAGCGAGAGCCAGTGGGGGCCGTGCACGACCTGCGACAAGCCTTACGTGTTAAGTCTGCTGTCGGGGGTAGACGGGCACGATATGCGTCCAGGGCCGGGGGAAGTGGCGCGCAGAGCATCGGCGGTGGGGGGCTGCGAATCCGCTAGGTCACTTCTGCTTCGCAGGCAGCCTGCAACTTCATGAGAGCGGAAAGTATGAATCTAAGGCGGGAAACGGTCGGCTCGCTGCGCACCCGGCTCGCTGCGGCGGCCAAGGCGCTCAGCCCGGCCTCCCGGGACGTCGCAGACGCCTTGGAGCATGGCCGTCGTGTTGGACTGTCAGAGGATGAGGCTCGCGAAACTCTCTCTACTTGGCGTGCCTTCTACGCCAACCAACCCTTCCCACTCCAATGGGAGACTGTGTGGGAAGCGATGACGCTCCGGGCTCTCGGGGACGAGTGGCGACCGGAGCGTCTACCCCGTGACTGGCGCGCGGAGTTCCGCTTGTAAGGGATTGATTCGTCGCCGGCCAGCGCACGCGTCAGTATGGCCGGTTCGTTGTGCCTGGCGCAGCCGGGCCGAGACCCCACCCAGGGCCGCCGGCGCGAGCTCGCGGCCCACATACGCCGGGTGTTTGAGGAATCCCGGCAGACCTCGGGGTGTCGCCGGGTGGCCGCGGCGTTGAACCGTAAGGGCCATGAGTGCTCCGTCGGCTTGGTCGCTGACTTGATGCGTGAGCTCGGGCTGCGGGCGGTCCAGCCGCGGGCGTACAAGGGCACCACGGTGCCTGGTGAGCACGCCGAACCGGTCCCGGACCTGATCGGGCGGGATTTCACCGCGGCAGCGCCCGGGCAGCGGCTGGTCGGTGACATCGTCCGCGCGGGCCGGTCTGGCCGGCCGATGGCGACAACCAGTTCGTCGTCATACATTCGGCACGTCGGGGGCCGCCCTGGCCGTGCACCAGTCAGTCCCCAGCCCTGTGGCCATGCTGGGGCGGTCCCCGATCCCGAACGTCGCGCGCGAGGGGAGGGTCCCAGACCATGGCCGGCCGGACCGATGGTGTGACGGTGTTGGCAACGTTCGAGCGCACCGCGGAGGGGCGACGGCGGGCCGTCATAGCCCGCGAGAAGGCAGTCCGCCGGCTGCGGAGCCTCAAACTCACCCGCCGCTACGGCGCCAGCCTGCTTGACCGCCAGGGCGTGGTGTGGTTGGTCCTGTTCGACCGGGACGACGGCGCGAGCCGAGGTGGCAGTGCCGCCGGATAACTCGTCGGCAGCCTTCGGGTCCGACGTCGTCAGCGTATGGAGACGGCGGCCGGCTGCCGGGCGACGTTGACGCCCTGGCCCTCAGGTCGGGCCTGTACGACCGGATCGCCGCCAGGCGGTCGGGGCATGACGGTGGGCTGGCCACGGGTGAGGTGTCCCGCGCCGGAGTAGCGCTCCCTGCGGGTTGTCGACGAGACGAGACGCTGATCTTCGCTGACGATCATGGCTTTCGCGTCAGGATGCCAGCGCGCTTTGGGTGAGCGCGATGCGGTTCTGGGTCATGGTGAGGGCGGATCGGTGTGGCTTGGTCTGTCCGGACGGACCTCGGTGTTTGTGGGCCTTGCGCGGCCCTCGCGTGGGTCAGATTCGGCGGCGCAGCGCACACAGGAGGTAATTCACGGGAAGATCGCCAGCAGCAGTCTGGGCTCCGCTACAGGTTGGGAGTCCGACCCGTTGGTTCGCACTTCTGAGCTCCGGTGTTTCCTCCGTCGCCGTAGGCCAGTCCCCCTGGTGAATCAGCGGGTCGGATGCGAGCTTGGTGCGGGGTTCACCTCCCGGGAACCCCGCCCCGGCCATCGCCCTGCGTCGATGGGGGTCACGGTGGCCGTTGGCGTCCGCGGCACGCGCTGTCGGCAATGCCTGTGCGCTTCGTCAGCGGCTAACTTCGAACTCCACTAGCTTCATTGATGATCGCCCCGGCCGGTCCTCGGATGGCTCCGGCAAGGGGAGGGTTAGGGCCCGTGTCGATGACTGTGAGGGGGGCCGGGGCGGTCACTCTCCGGTTCGCCGGCCGCTGATGAACCGGCCGTCGTTGGCTCGCCGTCGGCAGCGTGGCTGTGCTAGGCGGGCTTCTTCTGCTCTTGTTGGTGCAGCCGCTGTTCGCACTGGTCCAGCAGGCGTTCACGCAGGTCGAGGAGGCGTTCGCGTTCATCGAAGAGACGCTCGCGATCCTGGGCCCGGACCTCACGTGCGTCGGCGATCCGATCACGTTCGGCGGCTATCTGGTCGCGTCGGTCGGCGTCGGCTTCGCGTTGGTCGGCGATCCAGTATCGGTAGTCGGCCGCGACGTCTCGTTCCGCAGCAGCCCGTTCATGCTCGTCCGGGCCGAGGGTGCCCGTCTGGTCGACGAGTCCCCGGCGGGTGTGCGCCGCCAGCTGGCGCAGGAGGGCTGCAAATGCCCGATTGGCCACCGCCCGGACACGTTCGGCCGCGGCGAGTTGACGGGGCGGTGGCGGGTGGCTCGGACCTGGCTTAGCCCGGATCCGCCGATGGGCTGGGTGTGGTGAGCGGGTCGTGACGCGAGAATGCCCTTGCGTGTTGGAGGATCGGTCTTGTCGAAGGAACG